>CAZJRY010000010.1:0-31447 GCA_964548625.1 uncultured Mediterraneibacter sp. | reverse complement strand
GATCGGACAGGGGAACAACGTCCCGGCTATTTCGGACATGCCGGAGCTGTCCGATTATCTGCTCGCCGGTGTAGCAGGATATTACGGGATACTTGTAGCAGTACTCCTTGCAGTACTTCTCCTGTTCTTGCTGTTCCGCTTTCTGAGGGTATCCCTAAGACAGAGAAATCAGCTCGGAATGCTGATGGGAGCGGGCTGTTCAGCTGTATTTTTGATTGAGGCAGGAGGTTATCTTCTGAATAATTTCGGAATTATGTATCTGGGGAATTACTGTCCGTTTTTCTCTTATGGGGGCACCGGTACGATCGTGACTTACGTATTAATGGGAATCATGCTCAGCATATGCAGGTATCAAAATACCGCACCGGAGCGAAGAACCGCCGGATCCCTGTTCGGAATCCGGCGGCCGGTTGAGAAAATGAAAGGCTGAAAATAAATTTTAATCCTGATATATGATATTCCCTTTGCAGACGGTCATCTTGACCTTCCCGTACAGATCCCATCCGGTGAAAGGCGAGTTGGAGGACATGGAAACATACTGCTCCGGAACCCAGCGCTCTTCCGGATCGAAGATCACCAGATCGGCAGCAGCGCCTTTCTCGATCCTGCCTGCGGGAAGATGGTACAGATCCGCAGGATTTACCGTCATCTTTTCTAAGAGCTGCATCAGTGTCAGGTGCCCGGGGAGCACAAGGGAAGTGATCCCGAGGGCAAGGGAGGTTTCGAGCCCGATGATCCCGCTCGGAGCGGCAGTGATGGAGCGCTCCTTCTCCTCCTTACTGTGAGGAGCGTGGTCCGTTGCGATGAAATCGATAGTGCCGTCTGCCAGTCCTTTTATGATGGCGAGACGGTCCTCCTCTTTGCGCAGCGGCGGATTCATCTTTGCGAGGGCGCCGTATCTGAGCACCGCGTCGTCTGTCAGCGTGAAATGATGGGGCGTTGCCTCCGCGTGGAGATTGGCGCCCATTGCCTTGAACATGCGGACCAGTTCTACAGAGCGGCCGGAACTGATGTGCTGGATCACCGTATGGGCGCCGGAGCGCAGGGCGAGCAGGCAGTCTCTCGCGACAAGAGACTCCTCTGCGATGGAAGGAGAACCATAGATGCCGAGCTGTTCAGACACAGTTCCGTGATTGATCCCGTTATTCCTGATGAATGCGGGATCTTCTTCATGCAGGCTGACCGGCACATCCAGCTCTTTCGCGGTTTCCATGGCGTGATAGAGGAATGCCGCGTTTTTCAGAGGGATGCCGTCGTCGGTAAATCCGCATGCGCCTGCTTCCTTCAGGGCAGCCATATCTGTCATTTCCTCTCCTTTGAGAGAGCGGGAGACGCTTGCCGCCTGATAGATGCGCACTGCCTCGGCTTTTGAGCGGTCAAGAATATCGACTAATACTTCCGTATTATCTACAACCGGCGAAGTGTTGGCCATGCAGACCACGGAAGTGAATCCTCCCTTTGCCGCGGCAAGCGCGCCTGTGTGAAGTGTTTCTTTATAGGTAAAACCCGGATCCCGAAAATGGACATGGGTGTCGATCAGTCCCGGAGCGATGGTGAGATTATCGGCGTCAATTACCTTTTCATTGTCAGAAGGGGTGATGTTTTCCCCTATATCCGCTATGATCCCGTCCCTGACGAGAAGATCCGCCTGACGGGATTCTCCGGATGCGGGATTTATGATAAAACCGTTTTTTATGAGCATAAGCAGCCTCCTTGCCAAAGTATTCTCTGCTCTTAAGTATAGCCTGAGGCATAGTGTATTGCAAGGCGTTGGGGAGGAACTGTTGTTTTATACAGGGGATTTCCGTGCCATCCGCGAACCCTCCGCCTGATAAAATAAAAACCGGGAGGACATTCCCGCCTTTCGGCGGCCGCCCTCCCGGCAACATCCGGACGCTTGCAGTACCTTCTGCTTTTTTATAACTGGCGGTAAAGATGACGCGGTATACCGTCTACCATTACAGGAGATACGTCGCCCTGGATGAGTGGGCGTACATAACTGACGAATTCATCGGTCACGTAGGAACCGTCCTCGTTTACCCACTCGCGCGGGACGAGCTTTTCGTCGTTTGCGATCTTATGGACATCCTTTACTTCCGTTCCGCTCTGATACGGATCGTCGGACAGACGTTGGAGAACGACCATCTTTCCGGAATCACCCTCGTCGGCAGCTTTGACGGCCGCGCCGCCTACCTGGTATGCCTCGAGGATATCTACGCGGGACGCGCAGTGGGAGGCGGAGCGCTGAAGTGAGCTCAGCTCGATCGCGCGGGTCTTGCATCCGATCTCGCCAGCGATATAGCTTGCAAGATAATTTGCCGTACCCGAGAGCTGCTTGTGTCCGAAAGCATCTACAAAGTCAATGCTCTGCCCCAGCTCGCATACGTAGCGGCCGTCCGCAAGGCGGATGCCTTCGGAGATCGCCACTACTACGGACGACTTTCCGGAGAGAAGTTCTCTTACTTTATTTCCGAATGTTTCGATGTCAAAAGGCAGTTCCGGCAGATAGATCAGATCCGGTCCCGCGCAGTCCTCGCCTTTTGCAAGGGCAGCGGCTCCTGTAAGCCAGCCGGCATTTCTTCCCATGATCTCTACAATGGATACGAGTCCTTTGTCATACTCCAGACAGAAACTGTCGCGGATGATCTCTTTTACAGAGGTGCCGATATATTTCGCGGCGCTTCCGTAGCCCGGCGTATGGTCTGTGAGGGCAAGATCGTTGTCGATCGTCTTCGGGCATCCGATGAAACGTGTGGGATGGCCGGTGATGATCGCGTAATCGGACAGCTTTTTGATCGTATCCATGGAATCATTTCCTCCGATGTAGATAAAAGCTTCGATATTCAGCTTGTTGAGTATGTCGAAGATCTTATCATATACTTCTCTGTCCTCATGGATCTCAGGCAGTTTGTAACGGCAGGAGCCCAAGAAGGCGGCAGGCGTTCTTTTTAAGAGCTCCGCGTCAAGTTCATTTGTGATATATTCGGACAGATCAATATAACGTTCCTGAAGGAGTCCCTGGATTCCATGAAGCATTCCGTATACTTTCACTGCGCCACGGTCCTTGGCCGTACGGTATACTCCTGCGAGACTTGAGTTGATCGCGGCGGTCGGACCTCCCGATTGCCCGACGATTACATTTCCTTTCATTGTAAGTTACCTCCGTTCTGTAAATTGTCGTTATGAAAGCCGTGCTCTCAAAGCACCTATATTACAGTTTAGTGCATAATCACCAATTTGTAAATGGAAAAATCCGGATAATAGACAAATTAACGAAAAACACAGCGGGGAAGGAAAAAACGGCAGGAAAAATGTTATACTATCAGCATCGAGCAATAAAACGCCTGCATATCGGGAAGATAAAAACAGATCTGCAGCGCAGAACAGGAGAGGATACAGATGAAAAAATATGATTATCTGATCGTGGGAGCCGGTCTGTACGGAGCGGTCATGGCATATGAACTCGGAAAGGAGGGCAAAAGCTGCCTTGTGATCGACCGCAGGGATCACATCGCGGGGAATATTTACTGTGAGGATATCGAAGGAATCCATGTGCATAAGTACGGAGCCCATATTTTTCATACCTCGGACAAAAGAATATGGGATTATGTGAATCAGTTTGCCGAGTTTAACAATTACATCAATTCCCCGGTCGCTGTCTATAAGGATGAACTTTACAACCTTCCTTTCAATATGAACACATTCAGCAGGATGTGGGGCATCCGTACCCCGCAGGAGGCAAAAGAGATCATTGAAAGACAGAGGAAAGAGACAGGGATAACCGAGCCGAGAAACCTTGAGGAGCAGGCGCTTTTTCTTGTGGGAAAAGACATTTATGAAAAGCTGGTCAAAGGCTACACGGAGAAACAATGGGGAAGAAAATGTACGGAGCTGCCGGCGTTTATTATCAAGAGGCTTCCGTGCAGGTTTGTTTACGATAACAATTATTTTAATGACAGGTATCAGGGAATCCCGGCCGGCGGATATACTCCGATCATAGAGAAGATGCTTGCCGGAGCGGAAGTGCGTACGGGAGTGGATTTCTTCGAATTCAGAAAAGAAAATCCGGACATTGCGGATAATATCATATTTACCGGCATGATCGACGAGTATTTCGATTATCGGCTCGGGGCCCTCGAATACCGTTCCGTGCGTTTTGAGACAGAGGTACTGGACTGTGAGAATTATCAGGGGAATGCGGTGGTCAACTATACTGACCGTGAAGTGCCATATACGAGGGTGATCGAACACAAGCATTTTGAGTTCGGGCAGCAGGAAAAGACAGTTATCTCCAGAGAGTATTCTTCCGAGTGGAGTGTGGGGCTGGAGCCTTATTATCCGGTCAATGATGAGAAGAACAATGCGCTGTTCCGGCAGTATAAAGAGCTGGCGGAGAAGGAAGAGAACGTGATCTTCGGCGGCAGGCTCGGCGACTATAAATATTACGATATGGACAAAGTGATCGCGGCGGCGCTTGCATGTATGGAAAAGATCAGATAACAGCGGCGAAAACGGAAAAAGAGACGCCTATAAAATACTTGCATTTCTGGCAGGTATCAGGTATGATACCTGTACCCGGATCGTTCTGATCCGGCTCGGAGGATTTCTTCCATTATCGGTTTCCGATGGGTTTCACAGGAAATAAGGGATGTATCGGCAGACGGGGCAGTTGAGGGACTGTCCTGTCTGACAGAATATACAGCCGGGAAAATTGCATATGAAAGAAATGTATGAAGTTCTTAAGTTTATCGAACATGGTCCGCGCTGCCGTCAGAGTATGGACTGCGTGCGGGGAACGATTCTGCTTAATTATCTGAAAGAAAATCCCCGGACGGATAAATCAGCGCTTATAGGCCGGTTTCGGGAACTGGCAGTCAGTGTAGACCAGTACCACAGAAGTCATGGAAGACAAAATTACCGCTACCTGAATCCATGCAGTGTCATTGTCTCGGAAGACGGACATCTGTTCCTTCTCGATACGGAGGCGCCGGACAATGAACCGGCTATGAAGCGTATGCAGAAGAGAGCCGTGAGAAGTCATTTCGTAAAACCGGTATATGAGATCGGCATCGGAAAAAACAATGATGCCGATCTGTTTGCCTACGGCAGAACCATCCAGTTTGTTCTGGCATATTCGGAAACACATCCCCCATTGAGCCGCCGGGAGGAAAAACGGCTGTCGAGGGTGATCGCGCGGTGTACCGGGGATTCGGGGAAAAAATATGAAGATCTGCGTCAGGTAATCAAAGACCTTCCGGCTGTCCCCGGACGAAAAACCGATACGCGGGAACGCGGAAGCATTCCGGGAAAGCGAAAAACGGCAATATTGGCAGGCGCGGCGGTAATTCTGACGATATGTGCCCTTGCCGTGGCGGGAGACAGGGAGACGGCTGACCGGACAAACGGATACCGGGAGGACAGGATTGCGGAAGGCAGCGAAAATAACGCGCAGAAAGAAAAATCGGAATCCGAAAAAGCGGACGCGGTCCGCGCGGAAGAGGCGGCGGAAATAACAGGGCTGGCAGCGCGGGGACTGACGGAGTCTCTGGAAAAGAAGATGTTTACGGACGAAATGATCAGGATTTACGGAAGGATAATAGAACTTGAAGAAGACAAGGAAAAGATCAGGGAAGCAGGCCTGAAGAAAATGGAGCTGGAGATGCGGCAGGGAGACTATGAACAGGCGCTTGAAACGGCAAAGATCATTTCGGAAAAGACAGGAGGATCGGAAGAACTCAGCGCCCTGATCGATGGGAGCGGCCTCAGGTGAGGAGATAAAAGCCGGTTCCGGATTTCTGCACGTCAAAAGATACAAAAAAACCGAATGCCCTCTATAGACTTTTGTCATTTTTGGCGATATAATAAAACTGTATGTGAGCGGGGGTTCAGCACCCGTGCAGGAGGCTCCGCTCTCGCGACATTCGCCAGATACGCGTGCATCGCACCCGTGCATGGCTCATTGTCTCGCGGAAATTATTTTTTTCAATGTAATTCTTAAGGAGGAACAAGAAAATGGCAAGAAAAATGAAGACCATGGACGGTAATCAGGCTGCTGCTCACGTGTCATATGCTTACACAGAAGTCGCGGCGATCTATCCGATCACACCGTCATCCGTTATGCCGGAACATGTTGACGAATGGGCAACAGAAGGCAGAGAGAACATCTTCGGACAGACAGTTAATGTTGTCGAGATGCAGTCCGAGGCAGGCGCTGCGGGCGCTGTGCACGGTTCTCTGTCGGCAGGAGCGCTGACGACAACATTTACAGCATCTCAGGGACTTCTGCTCATGATCCCGAACTTATATAAAGTAGCAGGCGAACTGCTTCCCGGTGTGTTCAACGTATCTGCCCGCGCGCTGGCAAGCCACGCGCTCTCCATCTTCGGCGATCACTCAGATGTTTACGCCTGTCGTCAGACCGGCGCGGCTATGCTCTGTGAGTCAAGCGTACAGGAAGTTATGGACCTGACGCCGGTTGCCCACTGTGCTGCGCTGGAAGGAAAGCTTCCTTTCATCAACTTCTTCGACGGATTCCGTACATCCCATGAGATCCAGAAGATCGAGACATGGGACTACGAAGACCTGAAAGATCTGGTAAATATGGACGCGATCGACGCTTTCCGCGCTCACGCGCTGAACCCGAATCATCCGTGTCAGAGAGGTTCTGCCCAGAACCCGGATATCTTCTTCCAGGCAAGAGAGGCATGCAACCCGTATTACGACGCAATGCCCGCTATCGTACAGAACTACATGGACAAAGTAAACGCCAAGATCGGAACAGACTACAAACTGTTCAATTACTACGGAGCAGAGGACGCGGAGCATGTGATCGTTGCAATGGGTTCTGTATGCGATACAATTGAGGAGACGATCGACTACCTGATGAAAGCAGGAGAGAAAGTCGGCGTTGTTAAGGTACGCCTGTACAGACCGTTCTGCGCGCAGGCCCTGATCGACGCGATTCCGGATTCTGTCAAGAAGATCTCTGTTCTCGACAGAACAAAAGAGCCGGGAGCTATGGGCGAGCCGTTGTACCTTGACGTTGTCGCGGCACTCAAAGGTTCCAAATTCGATGCTGTGCCGGTCTACACAGGACGTTACGGTCTCGGTTCCAAAGACACGACGCCTGCTCAGATCGTTGCTGTATATCACAATGACGAAAAACAGAAATTCACGATCGGTATCGAGGATGATGTGACAAATCTCTCACTGAAAGCTGACGAGCCGCTTGTCACAACACCGGAAGGAACGATCAACTGTAAGTTCTGGGGCCTCGGAGCTGACGGTACGGTCGGAGCGAATAAAAACTCCATCAAGATCATCGGCGACAATACAGACATGTACGCTCAGGCATATTTTGATTATGACTCAAAGAAATCCGGCGGCGTCACAATGTCCCACCTGCGCTTCGGCAAGCTGCCGATCAAATCCACATATCTGATCCGTCAGGCAAACTTCGTGGCATGCCACAATCCGTCCTATATTGATAAATACAATATGGTACAGGAGCTTGTAGACGGCGGTACATTCCTTCTGAACTGCCCGTGGGATATGGAAGGACTTGAGAAACATCTGCCGGGACAGGTAAAAGCTTACATCGCAGATCACAACATCAAGTTCTACACGATCGACGGTATCAGGATCGGTAAGGAGATCGGACTCGGCGGACGTATCAACACGGTTCTTCAGTCCGCGTTCTTCAAGCTTGCCGCTATCATTCCGGAGGAAGAGGCGATCAGTCTGATGAAAGCTGCCGCGAAAGCTACTTACGGAAGAAAAGGCGACAAGATCGTACAGATGAACTACGATGCCATTGACGCAGGCGCGAAACAGGTTGTAGAAGTAACGGTTCCGGAGAGCTGGAAAGACGCGGCCGACGAAGGACTCGCACAGCCGAAGATCGACGAGAACGGAAGAAAAGACGTTGTTGATTTCGTTAAGAATATCCAGTCCATGGTCAATGCACAGGAAGGAAACGCGCTTCCGGTATCTGCGTTCAACGATTATGCAGACGGTTCCACACCGTCAGGTTCCTCCGCATACGAGAAACGCGGTATCGCGGTAGATATCCCGGTATGGAAACCGGAGAACTGTATCCAGTGTAACCGCTGCGCTTATGTATGTCCGCACGCGGTTATCCGTCCGGTGGCTCTGACAGAGGACGAGCTTTCCAAAGCTCCGGAAGGAATGGAAGCGATCGATATGATCGGTATGCCGGGAATGAAGTTCTCCATGACAGTATCCGCATATGACTGTACAGGATGCGGTTCCTGCGCGAATGTCTGCCCGGGCAAGAAGGGTGAGAAAGCTCTCGTTATGGGCAACATGGAAGAGAACGCCGGCAAACAGGATTACTTTGATTACGGAATAGAGATCCCGGTAAAACCGGAAGTGGTCGCAAAATTCAAAGAGACGACTGTAAAGGGAAGCCAGTTCAAACAGCCGCTGCTTGAGTTCTCGGGCGCATGCGCGGGATGCGGCGAGACGCCGTATGCGAAACTGATCACACAGCTTTTCGGAGACAGAATGTACATCGCGAACGCAACAGGATGTTCTTCGATCTGGGGCAACTCCTCACCGTCCACACCTTATACGGTGACGCCGGAGGGCAAAGGACCGGCATGGTCTAACTCCCTGTTCGAGGACAACGCTGAGTTCGGATATGGTATGCTGCTCGCGCAGAATACGATCCGTGAGAGAATGAAAGGCTATGCAGCCAAACTGGCTGAGGACGCCGGGGACACTGACGTTAAAGCTGCGGCTCAGGAATACATCGACACATATGCATGCGGCGCGACAAACGGAACCGCTGCGGACAAACTTGTGGCAGCTCTGGAGAAATGCGGATGCGACCGTATGGAGAAGACTGAACTTTTGAAGAACAAAGACTTCCTCGCCAAGAAATCCCAGTGGGTATTCGGCGGCGACGGATGGGCTTACGATATCGGATACGGCGGAGTTGACCATGTGCTTGCAAGCGGCAAGGACATCAACATCATGGTATTCGATACAGAGGTTTACTCCAACACAGGCGGACAGTCCTCAAAAGCTACGAAGACAGGCGCTACGGCACAGTTCGCGGCAGGCGGTAAAGAGACGAAGAAGAAAGACCTTGCAGGCATGGCCATGACATACGGATATGTATACGTGGCACAGATCGCTATGGGAGCTGACTTCAATCAGGCGATCAAGGCGATCACAGAGGCCGAGGCTTATCCGGGACCGTCCCTGATCATTGCTTACGCTCCGTGTATCAACCACGGCATCAAGAAAGGCATGAGCAAGGCTCAGACTGAGGAACAGCTTGCGGTAGAGTGCGGATACTGGAACAACTTCCGTTACAATCCGGCTGCCGAGGGCAACAAGTTCTCACTTGACAGCAAGGCTCCGAAGGAAGAGGATTATCAGGCATTCCTCGACGGGGAGGTGCGTTACAATGCCCTGAAGAGATCCAATCCGGAGAAAGCCGCAAAACTGTTCGCGATCAACGAGCAGGAGGCTATGGAGAGATACGATTACCTGAAGAAACTGGTAGACGTATATGCTGCTGACAAAGCGGAATAGCAGAAAATTTTATATCGGATGAATATGAGCGCGCCCGCAGAGAACATGTAATCCCTGCGGGCGCTTTTGCGCGATACGCCCGGAGGGCGACCGCCGTGCTTGCACAAGTGGGCATCCGATGAACACGATAGCTTGTCTGCGTTCATGTACTGATATAAAATATATAGAAAAATAAGGTGGAAAGGATGTCGGAAGCAAATGGAATACTTTAAGATCCCGAATGTCAGTAAACCTGTCTCCAGAATTCTGTTCGGAACCGCTGTGAAGCCGCTTATGGAAGGCGGGAATGTTAATGATCTTCTGGATAAAATATACGGTCTTGGCGTGACAGCTTTTGATACTGCCAGAAAGTATATGAAGGCGGAGGAGTCGCTGGGCAGATGGATTGAAGAAAGAAATATGCGGGAGAAAGTTGTGATCCTCTCAAAATGCGGTCATCCCGGTCTGTTGGGGAAAAAGCGTATCAATGAAAGAGAGATGAAAAAAGATCCGGAAAAATCACTGAAAAATCTCCGGACAGATGTGATCGATATCTATCTGCTGCACAGGGATGATCCGGATGTTGCTGCCGGAGAGATCGTAGAGATATTCAACGGAATGTATGCAGAGGGAAAGATCCGCGCGTTTGGCGGTTCGAACTGGAGCCATCGGAGAATTGAGGAGGCAAATGAATATGCATACAGACATAATCTGATCCCGTTTACAGTGTCCAGTCCGAATTTCAGTCTGGCGGTACAGCGGAAAGATCCGTGGGGAGGCGGCTGCGTCACGATTTCCGGTCCGGAGAATCGGGAGGCGCGGGAATGGTACCGAAAGAACCGGATGCCTGTGATCGCCTACTCAAGTCTTGGAAGGGGACTTTTTTCCGGGAAGCTGAAAAGCAGCGATGCGAAAAATGCAGGGGAATTTCTGGACGCCAACGCGATGAAAGGCTATGGATACCCGGAAAATTTTGAGCGTCTGAGAAGATGCGAAGAACTGGCGGCGGCAAAGAATGTGACAGTACCGCAGATTGCCCTTGCATGGATATTCCGTCAGAATCTGAATGTAGCCGCTGTAGTCAGCACCACGAATGCGGAGCGGATGCGGGATAACAGCAAAGCGCTCTGTATAGAGCTGACAAATGAGGATGCAGAATATCTTGACCTGAATTCTTTCGGATAATATAATCATATGCGAGACATTTCTATATTGAACGGGAGAAAAATAATGATCAGGATCGCGATCGTGGAAGATGAAGAAAATTATATTTCCATATTAAAGGAATATCTGGAAAAGTATAAACAGGAATCAGGCGAACAGATTGAGGTCACGGTTTATCATGACGGAGATGAGATCACAGCGTCTTACCGCGCGCAGTTTGATATTATCCTGATGGATATTAAGATGAAGTTTATAGACGGTATGACCGCGGCTGAGGAGATAAGGAAAATCGATTCGTCGGTTTGCATCATATTTATAACAAATGCGCCCCAGTACGCGATCCGCGGCTATGAAGTCGGGGCGCTGGACTATATACTCAAGCCTGTGTCATACTTTACGTTCAGTCAGAAACTCGGGCGGGCTGTCGCCAAATTAAAGAAACGAAGCGGCAGGAAAGGGATCACAGTGCCGGTCAAAGGCGGTGTTATGCGTATGGATGTCTCCGACATTTACTACATTGAGAGTGAGGGGCACAATCTCATCTATCATACAAAGGACGGGACCCCTGTCTCGTCCGGTACGATGAAGTCTGTGGAGACGGCAATGGAAGGAATGGAGTTCTCAAGGATCAATAAGTGTTACCTTGTAAATCTGGAGCATGTGGACGGAGTACAGGATAAATATGCGATTGTCCGCGGCGACCGCCTGCTGATCAGCCGCCCGCGGATGAAGCAGTTTATGCAGGAACTGACGAGATATTGGGGGGAGCGTTCATGACAGTGACAGAGTTTGCTACGAATCTTCCGGATATTCCGAGGTTCATTACCGCGCTGGCGGAATGGATGGCATGCTTTGTGTGCATTCTCCCGCTGAAGAAAAGAGAGTGGATGGGCAGAGGCGCGTTTGCCGCGGTGAGCGCGGGCTTTCTGGCGATCCAGTGCCTTTTTATGGATGTCACGGACGGATTTGACGGGATCATGTGGAATCTGTGCATGGCCGGCGCTGTCCTTTTCATGTTCTGCTATATGAGAATATGCGCGGTTATGACTCTGAACAATGCCATATGCTGCTGCTGTACCGCATTTATCGAATCTGAATTTGCGGCGTCGATCGAGTGGCAGATCCGGTGTTATGCCTACGATATGTTCGGGCTGCGTCATTTCGTCTGGAGTCTTGTTGTATTGATCATGGTGTATGGCGTTGTGTTTTTCCTTATCTGGCAGCTTGACAGAAGTATTTTATCTTCAGATGAAGAGTTCCCGGTGACAGGAAGAGAAACGATCATGACTGTCATAGCGGCGATACTTATATTTGCGGTCAGTAATCTGGGGTTTCTTCCTGTTCATCTCCCTTTCGCGGGAAGAGACAGCATGGAGATATTCAATATGCGTACATTAGTGGATCTGGGAGGGGTGGCGATCCTTTACGCATACCGGTCGCAGTGGAAATCCGGTCATGCCCAGCGGGAACTTGAGACAATACAGACGATCCTTAACAGTCAGTATGAGCAGTATAAGCAGGCACAGAGAACAGTGGATCTGATCAACTACAGATATCATGACCTGAAGAACCATATCATTGCTCTGAGGGCTGATGTGAACGCGCCGCAGCGCTGCGAGTATCTCGACAAGCTGGAACATGAGATCCGGGATTACGAGGCGCTCAACAAAACCGGAAATCAGGTGCTTGATACTCTGCTCACAAGCAAAAACCTGCGCTGTATGCAGCATAAGATCGATATGACCTGCGTGATAGACGGAAAGCTGTTCGACTCCATGGACGTTATGGATATCTGCTCGATATTCGGCAACGCGCTTGACAATGCCATTGAGTGCGAACTTAAAATTAAAGATTACGGCAAACGGATGATCCATGTGGATGCATTCTCGGAAAAAAGTTTTCTTATCGTACGGTTTGAAAACTATTATGAGGGCGACATCCGTTTCGACAAAGGCCTTCCGGTTACGAGCAAGAAGGGGAGCATGCACGGGTATGGGCTGAAGAGTCTCCGGTATACCGTACATAAATATAAAGGTGAAGTACAGATTGATGTCCGAGATAACTGGTTCAGTCTCAGGATACTGATCCCCATGGATACATGACGGTTTGCGGCATCTGCAGTGATGTGCTGATACAATGAACAGTAAATGCATATGTGAAACTGGTAAAATGCATAATTTCACATATGCATTTTTATAATTTATATATAAATGGCAAAACAGTTTATGCAGAAAATGAACAATTTGTGAATGGTTTGTGAAGATACGGTTAATTGCTGATATAATAATGCCGGTTGACGGGACGAACCGTTAGAAATTAACATGACCGATGTGGTAAACGTGCTGAATACATATAAGCCATATCTGATTGGCTTTGGAGTTGTTGTACGATCAGTGATGAGACTTCCGCCGAGGCTACAGAACTTTCCGATTCCTACAGCGATGAAATGATAAACAACGCTAAAGAGTTCTCGGACACAGCGGCCGACGGGGGACTTATCGACTATGAAGAGTCGGTAGTATATCCGTTCGGTTACGGACTTTCCTACACGACATTTACTCGGGAGATGGGAGAGATAACAGAATCTGACGGAACGGTCATCTTTGATGTTACAGTAACTAACACAGGTGATGTGGCAATCAAAAAATTTCTCAAAAGAAAGAACAGTTAAACCGGAAACTTCAAAATAACAAGTGATCTTCAAGGGCGCCAGGACATGTCCGGCTCGGCGCCCTTATTTCAAAGAAACGGAGGAAGTTATGAGTAATTTAAAAAGCTGGTGGATGGATAAGTGGACCGGTTTTGAGAACAGCTATCCGAAGCTGGCAAAATGGGTATATCAGATTTTTTATTTCTTTGTATTCAGTATGGGCGTCACGATCTTCCAGTACCTGGTATTTACCCTGATGCCGCACATTCTCGGAAAAGGGCTTGCGGGCACGGAGTTTATGTGGCCTCAGGCAGATATGGAAATATTCGGGGTGGAATTCACATGGAGTCTTCTCGGATACGAAGTGCTCAGAGACGCGAGCGGCGCGGTGATGATCGGAGGAGGGCTCGGATATTTCATCAGCTACGAGACAGGATCCTTTCTCGCGCAGTGCATCAATTTTCCGCTCCAGAGGAACATTACATTCAAGAGCAAGGGGAATCCGGTCTATCAGGCAATGTGGTATTTTATCGCATGGGTAGCCATCTCCCTGATCTGTAACGGATTCAATAACCTGTGGATGCCGATCGCGCGGCAGTATGTGGCGCCGGCGATCTACAATCTGCTTGTGACATTCATCACAGGCGGTGTGTCCATGATCATCTTCTTCTTTGTCTTTAAGATCATCTTCCCGGAGGGCGAGCCGGAGAAAAAGGATGCAAAATAATAGAAATCAATGTAAAATATATATATTGAAACACACAGCAGAACAGGAGGATCGTTGTGAAACACAAAGAAATCATCGATAAAATGAAATTAGAAGAAAAAGCGGCGCTCCTGAGCGGTAAGGGCGAGTGGCAGACATGGGATCTTGAACGTCTGGGGATTCCGTCCATGTACTGCTCCGACGGACCTCACGGTATCCGTAAGCAGGCGGGGACCGGGGACCACCTGGGACTGAATCCGTCGCTTCCTGCCACCTGTTTCCCGACAGCGGCAACGGTGGCCAACAGCTGGAACCCGGAACTGGGAGAAGAGATCGGAAAGGCCCTCGGAGAAGAAGCAAGCGCGCAGGGCGTGCACGTGGTGCTCGGTCCGGGGCTCAATATCAAGAGAAGCCCGCTGTGCGGAAGGAATTTTGAATATTTTTCCGAAGACCCGTATCTTGCAGGCAAGATGGCGGCAGGCTATGTCCGGGGGATTCAGAGCAAGGGGGTCAGTGCCTGCCCGAAGCATTTTGCCGTAAACAGCCAGGAACTCCGCAGAATGGCGATGAATGCGGTGGTAGACGAGCGGACGCTGAGAGAGATCTATCTGACCGGATTTGAAATTGCCGTAAAAGAGGGCGGCGCAAAGGCGATCATGACCAGCTATAATCAGGTCAACGGGACCTATGCAAATGAGAATACGCATCTTCTCAGAGATATTCTGAGAAATGAATGGGGATATGAAGGGATCGTCATTACGGACTGGGGCGGTTCCAATGATCATATCAAAGGCGTCGAGGCCGGTTCCGACCTTGAAATGCCTACGCCCGGACTGGATTCGGCAAGACAGATCGTGGCGGCGGTAAAGGACGGCAAACTGGCGGAGTCTGCAGTGGATGAGTGTGTTGACCGTCTTCTGGAAGCAGTGCTTACTCTTACAAAAGACAGGGGTATATCAAAAGAATTTGACAAGAAATCACATCACGCGCTGGCGAGGAAAGCGGCTTCGGAGAGCGCGGTGCTCTTAAAGAATGAGGAAAATATCCTGCCTCTGAAACCGGGAACAAGAGTTGCGCTCATCGGTGACTTCGCATTTGAGCCAAGATATCAGGGGGCCGGCTCTTCCATGGTAAATGCAACAGAACTGGATAAGATGGAAGAGATGATCAAAGGATATGATCTTTTGCTTGCAGGAACTTCCAAAGGATACATCAGAACCGGTGAAGAGGATGCTATTCTCGCAAAAGAAGCGGTTGACCTCGCGCAGTCGGCGGATATTGTCCTGTACTGTTTCGGGCTGGACGAGCTGAGTGAATCCGAGGGGGTTGACCGTACCCATATGCGGATTCCGCAGAACCAGATCTCGCTTCTTGAAGCAATGGCGAGAGTGAATAAGAATATCGTCGGGGTCCTGAGTGCCGGCGCGGCTGTCGAAATGCCATGGCACTACTGTCTGAAAGCCATTCTGCACGGTTATCTTTACGGTCAGGCGGGAGCGGGCGCTATGCTCGATATTCTGACAGGTAAGGTCAATCCGTCCGGAAGACTGAACGAGACATATCCGCTTCGTTACGAGGATACGCCGGCATTCCGCTATTTCCCCAGCGAGGAACGCAATTCGGAGTACAGGGAAGGCCTTTATGTGGGATACCGCTATTATGACACCGGCAAGGTGCGCGTGATGTACCCGTTTGGATTCGGACTGTCCTACACAACATTCGAGTACAGCGACATCAGAGTGGACGGAACCGGCGTGACATTTACCGTGACAAATACAGGAAAGAAAGACGGCGCGGAAGTTGCGCAGCTCTATGTGGGCATGAAAGATGCGAAAGTATACCGTCCGGAGAAGGAACTGAAAGGTTTCGCGAAAGTATTCCTGAAAGCCGGTGAGAGCCGGGAAGTCAGGATCGCCTTCGATGATAAGACGTTCCGGTACTGGAATGTACGGACAGACCGCTGGGAGGTCGAGGGCGGCACATACCTTATCATGATCGGCGCGAGCTGTGCGGATATCCGGCTTGAAGCGAAGACGGATGTCGAGGGAACAACAGAAGAGTTCCCGTACTATACAAACCGTATGCCATCCTACTATTCCGGGCTGATCCGGCAGGTGGACGACAAAGAATTCGAAGAGCTGCTCGGGACGCCGATCCCGTCCGGCAAATGGACAGGGGAACTGACGGTCAATGACGCGATCTGCCAGATGTACTACGCGAAGAGCGCGATCGCGCGGTTCGCATATAAGAAGCTGACCCGGATGAAAAAGAAGAGCGAAGACGCCGGAAAACCGGATCTGAACATACTCTTCATATATAACATGCCGTTCCGCGCCATTGCGAAGATGACAGGCGGCATGGTGAGCATGGAGATGGTGGAGGGCATCGTGACTATGGTCAACGGTCATCTGTTCCGCGGACTGGGACGGACGATCGGCGGATTCTTCCGCAATCAGAGACTGAACAAAAAATATGTGAAAGAGATTACAGGGAAATAAAGTAGCAGAGGGGGCTGTATGGCGGCAGTCCCTCTGTTTTTTTTTGCTGCAAAAGAGTCAGGAACATAAGAGGAAATATTCTATGAAAAACAGGGATACAAAGAACGCTGGAAAAAAGCGAAAGCAGAGAGAAAAAGCGAAGAAAAAAGGTAAGGATCCGGAAGATTACAATTCTGGGAGCGGTATTGTGCTCCATTGTACCAAGTCGCTGGCGCGACGGCTGGTGTAAAGTACATAATTCCACTACTTTTTCGAAAAAAATAGCAATTTTTGTATTTATGTTGTATTCTTAAGTTACCATACGAACAAAACAAGCACATAAACCGCCAACTGCTATGATTAGTTTAACATGGATTTTTAAACTCAAATATTATGCGGAACATCCGGAGGTCTGGGAGCAGTTTAAGGCGGATGTAGGGGAACAGATCGAAGTTGTGGAGCAGGAGGTAATGGCTGCGGAGGGAGAATAGAGATGGAAGGTGTAGAAAAAAGGAAACGGTTTCAGGGGATTGGAAAGTTCTGGAAGTATTGCAAATCCCATATGTGGGTTTCATTTGCGACTGCGATTTTAGTCTGCGTGCTGCTGCTTCTGATCATTATTTTTGTTTATATGAGAAAACAATATTATGATTATCTGGTAGAAACAACCTTTACAACAGAAGACGTCCTGTTAGAGGCGGTCAGCATCAATCTGGAAAACCAGATGGAAGATTTTATAGATATCGGGGCGAATATATCCATAGATACGGATTTTAATCAGAGGATTTTTGAAAGTCTTCAGATCGAAGAAGAGGCCCAGAAGAACAGAAATATGAAGGCAGCGCTTCAGGCCGCGGCAAGAACTTCCGCCTATATAGCAGGAGTCGCGTTAGCTGACGAAGAGGGGATTTTATACCAGTTCGTTAAAAACGAGACGAATAATTCGGGAGAAATATGGCAGGAAGAAAATGAGGAACAGATACAGGCGGCGTTTGAAAATCTGAGAGATATAAATATGCAGAATTCTGTTCCGAGATATATCATTATTACAGAACCGAACAAACATCCTAATATTTCAAACAGGGGGATTCTCCATATAGCCTTTCCGATAAAGAATGAGGGTCAGAACTTTTACCGGGATATGCAGTATATTGTGCTGATTTCCTTTTATAATGATTCTTTAAGAGATTTTTTGAGCCAGCTTAATGAAAACAGGGAGGAATATATTCAGGGGTATATAGAAGATGAAGATGGAAGTATTCTTTTAAACACAGGGGAAGGCATGTACCGGGATGAAAATTTTGCTGATTACTTAGATGAAAAAGAGCTGATAGATCTTTCAAAAAATGTTGAAGGGCTTGACTGGATCCTTCATGTAGTGATTAATGAACAAATAATGAGCGAGGCCTTAGACAGCATGTATATGCAAATGCTGGTTTTATTTTTTCTGGTGGTCTTGCTGGTTATGTTCCTGTTATTCTGGACTGCGAATAAATTGTTAAACCCTATCAAGATCATCAGCAATTCCATCGTGAAAGTAAAAGACGGCAATATAAGAGAGCAGATTCCTGTCCGGGGGACAAATGAAGTATGGCAGCTGGTCTGCGAGTATAATGAAATGCTGGCCGTTATCCGTAAAGCAAACCAGGAGCTGTTGAACCAGCATGAGCAGGTGATCGAATCTATGAAAATGCAGCAGCGGGCAGAGCGGGAGGCGCTGGAATCCCAGATTAACGCGCATTTTATCTGCAATACTTTAAATGCCATAAATTATGAAGCATTGGACAGGGGAGATTATCAAGTGTCTGTTTTGCTGAAAAAGCTGTCTAACATTCTCCGGTATACCTTTGACCAGAAGCATCAGAATGTTTATATGTTCCAGGAAATTGCCTGGATTGATCAATATCTTTATTTACAAAAGGAAAGATTAGGGAATGTTTTTGAGTATTCTATAGAGTTTGATTCAGATTATGATAACTGGCCCAGCAGAAAGTTAATGCTGCAGCCTTTTGTAGAAAATTCTATTTTACATGGTTTTGAAGGATGGGAGACAGGGGGTGTGATCCGAATAAAAGGCTGCGGATATAAAGAGTTTTTAAAAATCCTTATCGAGGACAATGGAATGGGGATGAATCGGGAACATGCGAAGACAGTCCGGGATATATTGGATAATCCTATGCTGGCAAAAAAATATAAGATGGGGATTGGCATATCGAATGTAATTACAAGAATGAGAATGTATTATGGGCGGGAATTTCAAGTATCTATGGATACTGAGGAGGGAAAAGGAACGAAGTTTACTTTTATTTTTCCGATACCCGAAGAATAAAACAGAGGAAGGTGAAGAAAAGCGAATGAGAATTTTAATCGCGGAAGATGAACAGAGGGCAAGAAAAGGATTAAAAAATCTGATCTCTTCTATTTCTGATAAATATGAGATCGTATCAGAGGCGGTAGATGGAAAGCAGGCGCTGGAATTAATGGACGTTTTGAAACCGGATGTGGTGTTTACAGATCTTAAAATGCCCCGGATGGGAGGAATGGAATTGATCTGCATGGCTCAGGAGAAAGGACTGCAGACAAAATTTGTTATCATCAGCGCTTATGAAGAGTTTGAGGCGGCAAGACAGGCTCTTAGCCTGGGGGTTTCAGATTATCTTGTAAAGCCTATTACATATGAGGAAGTAAAGGATCTGATATTAAGGCTGGAAGATGATAAAGAAACCGGAGTTCCATTGGAAAAATACGAAGACCTGAAATCCCGGTATCCGAAAGCACATCCCTTGGTACTGAAAGCTTTGCGGTATATTGAACATGAATATGCCAGAAAAATCAGCCAGAAAGCTTTGGCAGAAGATTTAGGTATTTCCCAGGAATATTTTTGCTATATTTTCAATAAAGACATTGGAGAAAATTTTTCCAGATTTTTGAAAAACTACAGAATTAAAGTCGCGAAAAAATTATTGACGGCAGGGGGAATATCAAAGGAAGAAGTTGCGTATCATGTGGGATTTTCAGACATAAAATACTTTAATAAATGTTTTAGAGAGACGGTAGGCATGAGCGTTAATGAGTTTTTAAGGAATTATAAGTAGAAAATAAATGAGACAGGAGGGTATGCTCCTGTCTTATTTTATCTTAAATCCTTCCCCGGGGTCTTAAAATTTTATCTTAAAATTTTATTTCAATCTTAAAAACGAAGGTTTTGTAAAAAATGACGAATATATATAATAAAAATACCAATTAATTATCTAAAATTAAAGGAGGACGAAAATTATGAAAGCAAGAATGAAAAAAATCCTGTCATTATTTCTTGCAGCGGCAATGTCAACGGTGATTTTTGCCGGATGCGGAAGCTCTTCGGACACATCTACAGAGGATACCGGCTCTACAGAAAGCGTAAGCGGCGAAGAAGCGGATGCGTCAGACATCGGAGAGCCCAATGGCGGAGCGGAGGTGACGCTGTGGCATTATTTTGAGGATGAAGCCGAAGCTCTTAACCAGATGATAAAAGAGTACAATGAGTCTCAGAGCGAGATCTACATTGTGCCAACCTATGTTTCCAGAGAAGAATTGATGAAACAGTATACGATCGGAGCTGTTTCAGGGGAGCTTCCGGATATTGGCATGGTGGATTCCCCGGATATGGCCTCCTATATCTCTTTGGGCGTATTTGAGGACATCACAGAATACCTTGAAGACTGGGAAGATCTGGAACATTTTTATTCCGGGCCAATGGCCAGTGTTCAGGATGCGGATGGAAATATCTATGGCCTGCCTAATAACTCTAACTGTCTGGCCATCGCCTGCAATATGGATATCTTAAGGGCGGCCGGGATTGAAAATCCACCTACCACCTGGGAAGAATTCTTAGAGGTGTGCGAACTTACGACAAATGCGGATGAAGGCGTATATGGTTTTGCGATGTCAGCGATTTCAAATGAAGAAGGTACCTTCCAGTATATTCCATGGCTGTACGGGGCAGGCGCTGACATAACAGATGTAGATTCTGATGAAGGTGTGGAAGCGTTGACTTTCCTTACGGATCTGGTTGAAGCAGGCTATATGAGCAAAGAAGTCGTGAACTGGGGACAGGGAGATGCTTACAACGCATGGATTGCAGGAAAAGCAGCTATGCTGGAGTCCGGAACATGGCAGATCGCATCCCTTGATGGTGATGATGCAGATACGGTGACTTTTGAATATGTGTATGTTGCTATGCCCTCAAACGGAGATAATCAGGCTAGTGTTATTGGAGGCGAGAACTTCGGTGTCTGCGCCGGAAGCGAATATGTGGAAGAATGTGTGGAATTCCTGAAAAGCATGATGACTGCGGAGAATAATGCGGCATGGTGTGAGATTGCAGGCAAAATTCCTGTCCGTGACGATGCCGCTGAGTATGCGGAATTTTTGACAACGGATGAGAGATATAAGGTATTTAATGATTCCATGGATTTTGCTGTGGCAAGAGGACCTCACGAGTCCTGGCCGACAATTTCCGAGGCAATTTATACAGCTGTACAGAGTTCTCTTCTGGGAGAAAAGGAACCTGCTGAAGCTCTTGCGGATGCGGCGGCAGTTATTGATCCTATATTAGAAGAAGTGCCCATTGTGGAACAATAAGAAACCTGTATGCTGAAGACATGATAGTTTAACCCCAGGGGCTGTTCCATTGATCGTGACAATGTAATGGGGCGGCTCTTTTAGTAAGAAAGGAGTGGGAGAATGAAATTGTCAATCGCCGCAAAAAGAAAAAGAGAAGGCTATACATTTATTCTGCCAGGCTTTATTTACATGCTGGTGATCTTGGGATACCCGTTGGTTTATAATGTTGTGCTGAGTTTTCAAAATGTGAATGTAAAAAACTTTGCTTCAAGAGAATATGCTTTTGTGGGATTTCAGAATTATATCCAGCTTTTTCAGGACGACACATTTCTGATGGTTCTGAAAAATACATTTGTGTTTACAATCTGCTGTCTGGTTGTACAGTTTACCATCGGATTTATTTTCGCATTGTTTTTCTCAAATAAATTTACTTTTGCGGGACCTATAAGGGGAGTTATTTTAGTAGCGTACATGATGCCTATGTCAGTTACCGCTCTCCTTGGAAAAAATATGTTTGATACATCCAGCGGCGTGATCAATGATCTGCTGATGAAAATCGGTATTATAAGCAGTCCGGTAGAGTGGCTGACAACAGGAGCTGCCGCGATGGCGGCGGTTATTGCCATGAACTGCTGGGTGGGAATCCCTTTTAACATGCTTCTCCTTACCTCCGGGCTGACGGGAATTTCTACAGAAATTTATGAAAGTGCGGAAGTAGACGGAGCGACGCCTTTGCAGAGATTTCTTTACATTACGCTCCCTCTTATGAAACCGGCTATGATGGCTGTGCTTATGCTGGGATTTATCTATACCTTTAAAGCTTTCGACCTGATGTTTGTTATGACCAGCGGCGGACCGCTAAATGCCACGGACGTCTTAGGAACATATTCCTATACGCTGTCCTTTACACAATATGAATTTTCATTGGGATCAGCGACGGCTATGGTTCTTTTCTGCTGTCTGTTTGTTATCGGTCTGTTCTATCTTAGGTTAGTTTCAAAGGAGGATGACTGATTATGGAAAAAACGAAAGGCAAGAAATTCGTCAGCGCGAAAGAAAGAAGAAAAAATATTATTTATTGTGTTATAGCTGTTATTATAGCGGTTATCTTTTTATTCCCTATTTACTGGATATTGGCAATGTCTTTTAAGACAGACGCGGAATCCTTTGGAAAGGTTGTAACCTACTTCCCCCATACGTTTACCGTAGAACCGTGGATCCAGAACTTTTCGGATGCTGATTTTTTGGCTTCTCTGAAAAACAGTATCTGCATAGCTTTTTTGTCTATGGCTTTTTCCATGGTATTTGGCGTGACGGCGGCCTATGGAATGGGCAGATACAAAGTACCGGGGATGAAGGCGTTTCTTCTTACATTTTTGGTAACGCAGATGCTACCTGCTTCTTTGATGCTCACGCCTATGTATTTGATTTTTAATCAATTGAATTTGCTGGGAACTTATCTGGGACCGGCTTTGGCAATATCCTCAGGTACAGTGCCATTTATTGTTGTGACTCTGCGGCCTTACTTTAAAGGCGTGCCCACTTCTCTGGATGATGCGGCCCGGATTGATGGCTGCGGCGTGTACAGATCTTTCTTTAAGATTATGATCCCGGCTATAAAAACAGGAATCATTACAGTTGTGGTTATTTCCTTCCTGAACGGCTGGAATGATCTGGCATATTCCATGACCTTTAACGTAGATCCTTCCATGCGCCCGCTGACAGCTAATATCTACCGGTTCCAGAGTAAATACGGAACAAGATGGAACTGTATCATGGCATACGGAGCAATCCTTGTGATTCCGGTAATCCTTCTGTTTGTCTTCCTCCAGAAATACATCGTAGGCGGTCTCACTGCCGGCGCGGTAAAAGAGTAAGAAGTAAACAGGTAAATATTTGTCCGGCTTTCTATATGATTCGGCCGGCGGAACATATGGCTTAAATCTATAATCAGAGCTATAGAAAGGAGATCAATCATGACAGACATTATCAGAAGAGAGGGAGAACCTGCCGGGGATTTCCGCTCAGACAACAAATTCTTATTAGGATATTTTGAGGAAAAGGACAATGCTCTGTATTACCGTTATGATGCAGAGCGGGTGATCGTGGAACCCTGGGGAGCCAACAGTCTCAGAGTACGGGCTTCCAAAATGCCGGAAATGCCACAGGAACTCTGGGCCCTGGACGGGAAGCCGGAAGGGGGTGATCCGGAAATTACCATTCACGAATTCAGCGCCGAGATCACAAACGGAAAGATCAGAGCAGTGATCAACAACATCGGAAAGATCAGCTTCTACAATCAGAAAGGAGAACTGCTCTTGGAGGAATATGTGCGGAACCGGGAGGATATGTTTGCAGATACCTGCAGTTCTCTGGAGGTAGAAGCCAGAGAATTTAAACCCATCATCGGCGGAGATTACCGGCTGACCATGCGTTTTGAATCGAATCCGAATGAGAAGATCTACGGCATGGGACAGTATCAGCAGAAGTTCCTGGACGTAAAAGGCGCGGAACTGGAACTGGCTCACAGAAATTCTCAGGCCAGCGTACCATTTGCCCTGTCTTCCCTTGGATATGGATTTCTCTGGAACAACCCGGCGGTGGGAAGAGTAAGCTTCAACAAAAATATTACCACCTGGGTGGCTCTGTCTACGAAGAAATTAGATTACTGGATCACTGCAGGAGATACTCCGGCAGAGATTGAAGAAGCCTATGCTGACGCTACAGGAAAGGTTCCTATGATGCCGGAATACGGCATGGGATTCTGGCAGTGCAAGCTCCGCTATCAGACCCAGGAAGAACTGCTGGAAGTGGCCGGAGAATATAAGAGAAGAGGAATCCCTGTTGATGTGATCGTAGTAGACTTTTTCCACTGGCCAAAGCAGGGAGACTGGAGATTTGACCCAACCTACTGGCCGGATCCGGACGCCATGATCCGGGAATTAAAGGAGATGGGGATCGAACTGATGGTGTCCATCTGGCCAATGGTGGATTACAAGAGTGAAAACTTTGAGGAAATGAAGGCAAAAGGACTACTTACAAGAGTGGAAAAAGGCGTTCGTATTGACAATACTTACATGGGAAATACCATCCAGTATGATCCAACCAATCCGGAAGCGAGAGAGTACGTATGGGGCAAAGCAAAGAAGAATTACTATGACAAGGGCGTCAAGATCTTCTGGCTGGATGAAGCAGAGCCGGAGTATACGGTTTATGACTTTGAAAACTACCGGTATCATCTGGGGCCAAATGTTCAGATCGGAAATATCTACCCTGTGATGTATGCCAAAACTTTCTTTGACGGTATGCGTGGGGAAGGCCAGGAAGAAGTTGTGAATCTGTTGCGCTGTGCCTGGGCCGGCAGTCAGAAATATGGCGCCCTGGTATGGTCCGGAGATATTCATTCTACATTTGAAAGTCTCCAGAATCAGTTTGCCGCAGGTCTGAATATGGGACTTTCCGGAATTCCCTGGTGGACCACAGATATTGGCGGATTCTTCGGAGCTGATATTTATGATGAAGACTACCATGAGGTATTTGTCCGCTGGTTCGAGTATGGAACTTTCTGTCCGGTTATGCGCCTTCATGGATACCGGATGCCTTACCAGCCTCAGTACGGGACCACAGGAGGAGCGGAATGTGTTTCCGGAGCTCCTAATGAGATCTGGTCTTACGGAGAAGAGGTGTATGAGATCTGCAAGAAATACATAGAACTGAGAGAATCCATGCGTCCTTATATCAGGACTCTTATGGAAGCTGCTCATGAAAAGGGTACTCCGATCATGCGTCCTATGTTCTATGATTTCCCGGAAGACAAAGTATGCTGGGAGAACGAAAGCCAGTATATGTTCGGACCGGATGTCCTGGTAGCTCCTGTTATGGAGAGAGGACAGAAGACAAAAGAGGTCTATCTTCCAAAGGGAAGCACCTGGACAAATCCATGGACCGGGGAAAGCTATGAGGGAGGCCAGAAGGTGACCGTAGAGACTCCACTGGAACAGCTCCCGTTGTTTACAAGAGATAATTTCAGACTGGAAGTATAAGATGAAAAAGCCGCCGCGGCATTTGATACTGAGGAAAGCTGTATTCGGAAAAGTATTGTGCCCGGCGGCTTAAAAAAGATATTGGGAGGTCAGAAATATGCTGAGACAAGCAGGAAATAAAGTGTACAGACGTTTTGACAAAGAACTATTATGTATCCAGCCCTGGGGAAAAAACAGTTTTCGCGTACAGGCCACCCAGCGGCACGAATTTATAGAAGATGATGATATATCGGCTCTTCTTCCGGCAGAGGAAATATCTGTGAAGGTTTTTGAGAGAGGAACGGATACGGTGATCGAAAACGGCAAGATTACCTGTGAGATCACCAGAACAGGAAAACTTCGTTTCTTAAATCAGGAAGGAAAGCTGCTTCTGGAGGAATATGAAAGGATCCGTGGCATGGAAGAAGAAGGGCGGAAAGAGTTTAACAGCGCTCTTGAGATTGTTCCCAGGACTTTTGAGCCCAGGCAGAGTACAGACAATTACCGGCTGACTGTTCGGTTTGAGTCAATAGAAGGGGAGAAACTTTACGGAATGGGACAGTACCAGCAGCCTTATCTGGATGTAAAAGGCTGTACCCTGGAACTGGCCCACAGGAACTCTCAAGCCAGCATTCCCTTCGTCCTTTCCGGCAACGGATACGGATTTTTGTGGAATAATCCGGCTATCGGCTCTGTGAGCTTCGGGAAGAATGTGACCCAGTGGACAGCCCGGTCTACCAAGCAGATGGACTACTGGATCACTGCAGGAGATACTCCGGCGGAAATCGAGGAGGCCTATGCCGAGGCTACAGGAAAGGTTCCTATGATGCCGGAATACGGTATGGGATTCTGGCAGTGCAAGCTCCGCTATATGACCCAGGAGGAGATTCTGGAGGTGGCAAGGGAGTATCACCGGAGAAAACTGCCTGTAGATGTGATTGTTGTGGATTTCTTCCACTGGCCTCATGAGGGAGACTGGAAGTTTGACCTGGACTACTGGCCGGATCCGGAGAAAATGGTCCGGGAACTGAAAGAAATGGGTATGCACCTGATGGTGTCTATCTGGCCTACGGTAGACGGCGAAAGCGAAAACTATCAGGAAATGGAAGAACTGGGATATCTGACCAGATCGGAGCAAGGCAAGCGTCTGGGACAGCTGGGAAATGCGGCGATCATTGACGTCACAAACCCTGAGGGAAGAGAATATGTATGGAGTAAGATCAAGAAAAACTATTACGAGAAAGGCATCTGTATTTTCTGGCTGGACGAGGCAGAACCGGAGTTTACCGGCTATGAGTTCTCTCACTACCGTTATTTCCGGGGAGCAGATATGGAAGTAGGAAATATTTACCCAAGAGAGTATGCCCGTATGGCTTATGAGGGAATGGAGAAAGAAGGACAGAAGAATATCCTGAACCTTCTCCGCTGTGCCTGGGCCGGCAGCCAGCGGTATGGAACACTGGTATGGTCCGGAGATATTGATTCTTCCTTCCATTCTCTGAGAAATCAGCTGGCAGCGGGACTGAACATGGGAATCTCGGGGATTCCCTGGTGGACCACGGATATCGGAGGCTTCCACGGCGGAAATATCCATGATCTCAAATTTCATGAACTGCTGGCCCGCTGGTTTGAATTCGGGGCTTTTTGCCCGGTCATGCGTCTTCACGGATTCCGGGAGCCTTTTAAGGCCCCTCTGGGAACTGCCGGCGGCGGAAAACACAACAGCGGTGCGGAAAATGAAGTGTGGAGCTACGGAGATGAAATCTATAAGATCTGTGAAAAGTATATCCATCTCAGAGAACGGATGCGTCCCTATGTGAGACAGATCATGGAAGAAGCCCATGAAAAGGGAACTCCGGCAATGCGCCCTCTGTTTTATGATTTTCCGGAAGATAAAAAAGCCTGGGAGATAGATGATGAGTATATGTTCGGACCGGATCTTCTGGTGGCGCCTGTTTTATATGAAGATCAGAGAGAGAGGACTCTCTACCTGCCGGAAGGCCTCTGGAGAAACATTAATGACGGTCAGGAATACCAGGGAGGAAGAGAGATCACAGTGGCTGCTCCTCTGGATCAGCTTCCTGTATTTGCAAAGGCAGGAAAACTGACGGAACTGTAAAATCGGAAAGGGTGTAGAACATGGGAAAAAAGAAACCAGGGAGAAACATTTTTGGATTTGACGGCGGCTTTATCAACATTTGCGATAAAATATTTGACGTAATGGCTCTGGGATTTTTGTGGATACTATGCAGCATTCCCATTGTGACCATAGGGGCTTCTACCGCGGCCTTATACTATGCCATGGTAAAATGCGTGAAAAACGGCAACGGATATATTGCCAGAGAGTTTTTCCATTCTTTCAGGACGAATCTTGTACCGGGCTGTTTTATCTGGTTCTTGGTTGTGGCGGCAGGTTTTGCCATGTTGTTGAACATCGGGATCCTGATGGAGGAAACAGACGGTTATGTTGGTCTGTTTTTCATCTGTGTCTACGCCCTTGCTTTTGTATGGATCATTGCCTTTGCCTGCTATGTATTCCCGGCTCTTTCCAGGTTTGATATGAGCAGCGGCTGGCTGATAAAACTTGCCATGTACATGACTGTGCGTTACTTTGGTACAACTCTTGCCTTGCTTCTGGTATTGGTCTGCGCAGGGGCTATCATCTGGCGTTTCCCGATCCTTGTGATTTTTGCTCAGGGACCGGTGATCTTCCTTATGTCGGAATTCATGGAGCGGGTGCTGAAAAAGCATGAGCCGGACAGCCGGGAAACTTTAGAGTACACAGAGGAAGAAAAGCAGGATCAGAAAATATGAAATTTTGATTTACAGGAGGAAAGATTGTGAAATTTACAAACGGATACTGGCTTTTGAGAAAGGAAATGGAACCTGTATATGCAGCAGAATATGCAAGCCATAAGATCGAAGACAACACTTTGACCGTATATCTTCCCGGCAAGCATATTACCGGAAGAGGCGACTGCTTAAATCTCCCAATGCTGACACTGACCCTTTCCAGTCCCATGGAAGGAGTGATCAGGATTTCGGCAGTACATCACGCAGGAGCGCTGTATAAAGGACCTCTTGCCCAGGTGAATCAGGAATCCCCCCAGACAGACATCACAGAAACAGATACCCAGGTGATCTACCGTTCCGGATCTTTAAAAGCAGTAATCGACAAGGCTCCGGCCGGATATAAGCTGGCTTTCTATGAGGGTGAGAAATTCCTTACTGAGTCCGGCTTCCGGAATCTGGCTCATATGTATAATAATAAGTCAGAGAAATCCTATATGCTGGAGCAGCTTTCTATTGACGTGGACGAATATATCTATGGTCTGGGAGAAAGATTTACCCCCTTTGTAAAGAATGGGCAGATCGTGGAAATGTGGAATGAGGACGGCGGAACTGCCAGCGAGATCGCCTACAAGAATATTCCTTTTTACGTTACCAATAAAGGATACGGCGTTTTGGTGGACAATGTGGGGGATGTGGCCTTTGAGATCGCCAGTGAAAAAGTAGAGAGGATACAGTTTTCTGTGGAAGGGGAGAGACTGGATTATTATTTTATCAGTGGCGGCAGCCCTATGGGAACAGTTGAAAAATATACGGATCTTACCGGCAAGCCGGCTCTGCCTCCGGCCTGGTCTTTCGGTCTTTGGCTGACAACTTCCTTTACTACAAACTATGATGAGGAGACTACCTCCAGTTTTATACAGGGAATGGCAGACCGGAAGATCCCTCTTCATGTATTTCATTTTGACAGCTACTGGATGGATGCCTATGAATGGTGCAGCTTTATCTGGGATCCCAAGACTTTTCCGGATCCAAAGGGTATGCTCCGGAGATACCATGACCGTGGGCTGAAGATCTGCGTCTGGATCAATCCCTATATCGGGCAGAAATCTGTGCTTTTCAAAGAAGGTATGGAAAAGGGTTATCTGGTAAAGAAAAAGGACGGCAGCATCTGGCAGTCCGATCTGTGGCAGCCTGGCATGGGCCTGGTGGATTTTACCAATCCTGAAGCGGCAGTCTGGTATCAGGAGAAACTGAAGACCCTTCTGGACATGGGAGTGGATTGTTTTAAAACAGATTTCGGAGAAAGGATCCCGGTAAAGGATATTGAATATTTTGACCATTCTGATCCGGTGAAAATGCATAACTACTATACTTATCTTTATAACAAGACAGTATTTGAACTTTTGGAAAGAGAAAGAGGAAAAGGCGAGGCAGTGCTTTTTGCCCGTTCTGCTACCGTAGGGGGACAGCAGTTCCCGGCTCATTGGGGCGGCGACTGCTCAGCTACCTATGTTTCCATGGCGGAGACCTTAAGAGGAGGATTGTCTCTTTCTCTAGGAGGTTTCGGCTTCTGGAGCCATGATATCAGCGGCTTTGAGAGCACCGCAACTCCGGATATCTACAAGAGATGGTGCCAGTTCGGACTTTTAAGTTCCCACAGCCGTCTTCACGGTTCCGCTTCTTACCGTGTGCCCTGGCTTTTTGATGAAGAAGCCTGCGATATCCTCCGGGAGTTTGTAAATCTGAAATGCCGGCTTATGCCTTATATTTACGGACAGGCAGTGAAGTCCCATGTAAAGGGGACGCCTCTCCTTCGCCCTATGTTCCTGGATTTTCCCCAGGACAGAGCCTGTGATACCCTGGACCGCCAGTACATGTTGGGAGATTCTCTGCTGGTGGCTCCGGTATTTAAAGAATCCGGAGAAGTGGACTATTACCTGCCGGAGGGAACCTGGGTGAATATTATTACGGGAGAAAAGAAAACAGGTGGAAAATGGATAAAAGAAATCCACGACTATCATTCGCTGCCGGTTATGCTCCGGCCAAATACAATCCTGCCTGTAGGAAACAATGATCAGGTTCCGGATTATGACTTTGCAGATCAGGTGACTCTTGTGATCGGAGAATTTGAAGAAGGGGTCCGGATCTGTGTGGAGATTCCGGATACCAAAGGAAATACCGTGATGAAAGTACAGGCCAGAAGGCAGGGAGAGGAGATCTTTCTTTCTGTAGAGGGCGGAAAGGGCAATTTCCTGATCAAAAATCTGGGAAGTCAGACTGTTAAAATAGAAGAAAGTTAAGAATAGCAAGCTGCGGCATTAAGCATTTTGATTTTGCTTACTGCGCCCATACCGAAAATAGCAGTGGACTTAGTCGGGAAACACATTCATGCGTTTGTCGTGTACAACGGCAATCTTCGTCTTGCAATGAACCTGCAACTGTGGTAGAATAATCGTGGTTTATCCGCAGGAGGTGTTGTTATGGATATCTTAAAGACCGTGTTAACGATCATCTTTGTTATAGACTGCATTGCATTGTCTGCGATCATTCTTCTTCAGGAAGGAAAATCAGCGGGACTGGGTACGATCAGCGGAGCGGCTGACACATATTGGGGACATAATAAAGGGCGTTCCATGGAAGGGACTCTTGTAAAGGTTACTCGCGTTGCGGCAGTACTCTTTATCGTGCTGGCCGTAGTCCTTAATCTTGAGATTTTCAATTAAGGGAAACGGACCGCGCAGGTATCGGATGCACTATTTCAGAAGATAATAATCATGTAAGCACTCTATAACGGATATAGAGTGCTTATGTTTTTCTGATAAAGAAACAGGATACAGATAACGGAGAAACAGATATGGACCGGACATTTGACAAGCGTAAAAAGGTTATCCTTGATTTTATCAGTGATGATCTGTATGTTCCTATGAAAATTAAAGAGATGGCGATCGTGCTTCAGATTCCGAGAGAACAGAGAGCCGAATTAAAAGAGGTGCTCGATGCTCTTGTGGAAGAAGGCAGGATCTCTCTGTCAAAGAGGGGAAAGTACAGCAGAGGACATGCCGTACATCAGAAGGGCGTCTTTCACGCCAATGCGCGGGGATTCGGATTCGTTACTCCAGAGGACGGAAGCGGGGATGTATTTATTTCAGAGGATAATATATCCGGCGCTTTCCATGGCGACGAGGTGGAATATATAATAACCGCGGCTCCGTCAGGCAGGCGGAAGGAGGGGAAGATCGTCCGGATCCTTTCGCACAGTGTGGCGCACGTGGTCGGCTTGTATGAAAAAAGCGGTAATTTCGGTTTTGTACGTCCCGATAACCGGAGATATCTGAAAGATATTTACATCCCTTCGGGGAAGGAGCACGGGGCGATGACCGGACATAAGGTTGTTGTCGAACTGACATCCTATGGCGGCGAACATATGAAGCCGGAGGGGAAGATCGTTGAGGTCATCGGGCATGTCAACGACCCGGGGACGGATATC
>CAZJRY010000009.1:0-33223 GCA_964548625.1 uncultured Mediterraneibacter sp. | reverse complement strand
ATGTTTATAAAATAAATAAAATTCGGATATCTGAATTTGTCAGAATGAAGTACAAAGATCATAATTCCCCGCGAGAGAGCATATGCTTTCCCTGCGGGGGTGATTTTTATGATCTATATAGTAAAAAACGGCGATACACTGGAAGGAATCTCTAATGAGACGAAGATTCCCGTGCAGAAGATCATTGCTGATAATCAGTTGAAATACAGCGACAGGCTTGTGCCCGGGCAGGCGCTTCTCCTGTTGGGTGAGGGTGAAACAGGCGGACTTGGCGACGGGCTGCTCATCGGAGGGTATGCCTATCCGTTTATCGATCCGCCTGTGCTGGAGGAAGCGCTTACGGCATTGAGTGAGATGCTCATGTTTTCTTATGGTTTTACTTTTGAAGGCGATCTTGTACCGCCTCCGCAGGACGACCAATGGATGGTCGGGAGAACAAAAAATGCCGGGGCTCAGCCGTGGATGGTGTTAACTCCGTTTTCTTCGGAGGGAGCATTTAACAATCAGCTCATCAAAGTGCTTGTGGAAAATCAGGAAATACAGGATAAGCTGATCGGACAGATGCTTGCGGCAGTACAGGAAAAAGGGTATGAGGGAGTTGACATCGACTTTGAATATATCCTTCCCGAGAACAAAGAGCAGTACGCTCGGTTTGTGGGAAGAGTCCGCGAGAAGATGAATAAGTATGGATATAGAGTGACCGTTGCCGTGGCGCCGAAAATATCGGACCGTCAGAGGGGGATTCTTGTAGAAGGTGTGGATTATGCGCTGCTGGGACAGAACGCGGACGCGGTATTTCTTATGACATATGAGTGGGGATATACTTACGGTCCTCCCATGGCGGTGGCGCCTCTTGATAAAGTACGGGAGGTCGTGGAGTATGCTGTCACGCAGATCCGGCCGGGACAGCTCATACTCGGTATCCCCAATTACGGATATGACTGGACGCTTCCCTATGAGCGGGGGATTACCCGCGCCAGGTCGATCGGGAATCAGGAGGCTGTGGAGATCGCCGCGGAAAACGGAGCGTCCATCGAATATGCACAGGTTTCCCGAAGCCCATGGTTCACATACCGGAAAGACGGTATGGAACATATCGTATGGTTCGAGGACATAAGAAGCATTACTGCAAAGTGGGAACTGGTCAGAGAGTTCGGTCTGTCAGGCGCAAGGTACTGGAACCTGATGCGTCCGTTCCGCGCCAACTGGCTGCTGGTGAAATAAACCTCCGGTTTTATGTCAATATTGACTGTTTTTTTGGTCCCTAATATAATGTGAATATGTCAAAAGGGAAGAGATCCTGCGGGCCTGTCGTGCAGCGGGAATGAAAATTTAAGACAGATGATGGGATGGCGAAAAGAGTGAAAGGCATGGATGTGACAGTTCTCAGCTTTACTGCCGTGGGAACAGAATTAAACAGACGGCTGTGTGAAAGTCTGAGAAAGATTTTTCAGACAGAGGCAGGTGCAGGCGCGTGTACCGGATATGCGCCGGAAAAATATGCGGGAGAAGGCGTCTTTTCGCTTCCCGCTGATAAGGCGTCTCTGGTCGGCGGCAGATGGGGGCGGTCGGCATATATTTTTATCGGGGCGACGGGAATCGCGGTCCGGTATATCGCCCCGTGGGTAAAGGACAAATACACGGATTCTCCTGTTCTGGTGATCGATGAGAGAGGAAAATATGTGATCCCGCTGCTTTCCGGTCATGTGGGAGGCGCGGCCGCTTTGGCGGATGAAGTCGCGGATTTGATAGGGGCAGTGCCGGTTCACACGACAGCTACAGATGTACAGGGGAAATTTGCCGTAGATGTATTTGCCCGAAAAAACGGACTGGTGATCACGGATCGGGAAGCAGCAAAGCAAATATCGGCAGGAGTGCTGAGCGGAGAAAAGATCGCGTTATATATAGCGGATCCGTCTGTCAGCGTCAGCGGGACGCTGCCGGAGGAAATCGTTCTGTGTGATTCATTGGAAGAAGCGCAGATGTACAATTGCCGGATCATCATAGCCGACACCATAAAACAGGACAGGCATGGAAAAAAGGAAACGAAACGGGAAGGATGTACACTGGATCTTCTTTTCCGGAACATTGTGGCGGGAATCGGATGCAGGAGAGGAATAGATGAAGCTGTTCTGGAAAAAGGATTCATGGAGATTCTTGATATAAACGGACTGGATATCAGACAGGTGAAGAAGATAGCCAGTATAGATCTGAAAAAAAACGAGCAGGCTCTTCTGCGTCTTTGCGAAAAGTACCGTATTCCGTTTGAGACTTACACTGCGGAAGAACTGAATCGTGTCCCGGACGTTACGGCTGTATCCGGGTTTGTAAAGAAAGTAACAGGCGCGGATAATGTGTGCGAGAGGTCCGCGCGGCTGGGCTGCGCCGCCGGAAACGTGATACAGGGGAAATGTGTACGGGAAGGAATGACAACGGCACTTGTGAAGTGCCCGCTGAAGATTGCGTTTTGACACACTATAAAGAATGAAAGTAAAATCAGACAAAAATGCAGAACAGCCGGCGGATGGTTTATCCGCCGGCTGTTCCTGAAGGTTGTTAAGAATATATATAAATATATTGGCTTATATTAAGCCCTTAGTCAAGCTGCGACTGCAGCGCGTCGTATCCGGTCTCTTTGGTACGGATCTTCATAGCGGTCCGAATCTCGCAGCTGAAGATCTTTCCGTCTCCCACATCACCTGTGAAAGCGGTTTTTCGGATAGCGTCTATAACTTTTCCGAGCGCTTCGTCTTTTTCGTCAACGCGCAGCTTCGAGAAGAATAGCGAGTATAAGCGCGCTCACACCTGAACTGATATGTACGACATTTCCGCCGGCAAAATCAACAGATCCGATAGATGCCCGGAATCCGCCCTGACCCGGACCATGTGAGCCATCGGATAATATACGATGACGGACCAGAGGGCAATAAAAGCAAACAGCGCTTTAAACCTCATTCTTCCGACAACTGCACCGGTAATGAGCGCCGGTGTGATCATTATAAATCCTGTGTTTCCTGTAGAGTCAACGGCTTTTTGTGATTCCCCGGGGATTTTGTCACAAAAAAGAGTTGACTTAAAAAAAGAAAAGACGCCTGACCGGTGAGGCGTTTCATTCACCTCAGTGTCAGACGTCTTTGTCTTCACGAGGCATAGTCTATCAGAAGCAAAAACAAAAATCAAGCGGAAATAATGAAAAAATGAATTTTTTGTTAAATTTATCACTTTTCCATGTTAGAATACAGAAGAATTAATATTTGGTGAGAGCTGGGATAAAACATGGATACAGACAGAATGAGCCCCGGAATCCTGATCTTCGCGGGTACGACCGAGGGAAGGACGCTTGCGGAATATGCATCCGCACATTCCATAAGATGTTTTGTGAGTGTGGCAACTGATTACGGGAAAAGCCTGCTCGGGCATCTTGAGAATATTACAATCCTTACCGGACGCATGAATGAAAAGGATATAGAGCATTTTATAGGAGAAAATGATATCCGGCTGGTCATAGATGCCACCCATCCTTTTGCCGGGAAAGTGACTGGAAATATTAAAGAGGCATGTAAAAAAGCAGAAACGAGGTCTGAGATTCGCTATGTGCGTTGTGTGAGACCATTCGAAAACAGGCTCGTACCCGGGAAGCCCGCCCGGATATCGGAGCCGGGAGGAAAGCCGAAAGTGGAGAAAGAAGTGCCGGACGGACGGATCGTGTATTTGGATTCTGTGCGGGAGGCAGTGGAGTTTCTGAAAAAAACGACGGGAAATATCCTGATTGCGACAGGCAGCAAAGAACTCCATCTGTATACTGAGATCGAAAACTACAGGGAGCGCTGTTTTGCAAGAGTGCTGTCTACAGAGCCGGCCGTAAAGGAGAGCGTGCGGCTCGGTTTTGAGGGGAGTCACCTGTTCGCCATGCAGGGTCCGTTCGCGCGGGAACTGAATCTTGCCATGCTGCGTCAGACAAGGGCAGCCTATTTTGTCACGAAAGAGACCGGGAAAGCCGGCGGATTCGGGGAAAAGGCGGAAGCGGCGGAAATGGCCGGCGCGGTGCTTGTCGTGATCGGAAGACCGGAGGAAAGCGGAGAGAGTGTGGAGAAGGTAAAGGAGATAATGCGGACGTATGACGAAAAAAAGAGCATCAGAGACCAGAAAGAAACAACAGTCTCTTGAAGAAATGGTAAACGATATTCTGGGAAGCTCTGTTTCTATTATAAGGATGGCCAGTGTCCCCGGCGGGGATATCAATCGTGCATGCAGGCTGACCCTTTCCAACGGGGATCCCCTTTTCGTTAAGACGAATTCCGTCAGTAATCTGAATTTCTTTCTGACAGAATCCGGTGGACTGAACGCTCTCCGGTCTTTACAGAAAATCGGGGTACCGGAAGTTCTGGGCGTAGGAACCGATGAACAGAGAAATATATCGTTTCTTGCCCTTGAATATATAGAAAGTTCTCAACGGACACTTTCCTACTGGGAGGATTTCGGGCACCGGCTTGCCGGACTTCACAGGGCGGAGTGCCTGTATTATGTGGATTCAGGGGAAAGCGGAGCAAGATTCGGCTTTTATGAGGACAATTATATCGGAGCTGTGCCTCAGAAGAATCATCCGGAAAAGTCGTGGGTGGACTTTTACCGCAAATGCCGGCTCCTGCCGCAGATCACCATGGCAGAGAAATACTTAGAGCCTGCTGTGAGAAAAAAAGCGGACCGGCTTCTGGAACATCTTGATCTGTATCTGCGGGAGCCTGAATTCCCTTCTCTGCTTCACGGAGACCTGTGGAGTGGAAATATGATGTGCGGCAAGGATGGCATGCCATGGATCATAGACCCGGCCGCTTACGTGGGGGATTTTGAGGCGGATCTGGCTATGACTCAGCTTTTCGGAAGTCTGCCGGAGAGATTTTACGCGGCATACAATGAGGTGAATCCGATCGACAGGACGGGATATGAGCAGCGGAGAAAACTGTATGACCTGTATCAGCTTCTGAACCATCTGAATTTATTCGGGAGTATGTATCTCGGAAGTGTCGTGGACATTATAAATACGTATTCCGGAGTCTGACAACGGACAGAGATACGGACAGAGCCGGATGATTGAGGAGAGAAAAATTCCTTGCAATGCATATATATGTGTGATATACTACAAATGTTGCAAAAAAACACGTATGCGGTTTTCCCTGACGGTGCCAAAACCGGGTAACGGAACGGTCTCGGGGAACAAAACATACGGAAGATCAAAAACCAAATGGAGGAAAGAAACATGAGTGTTATTTCAATGAAACAGCTTTTAGAAGCAGGTGTACACTTCGGACACCAGACAAGAAGATGGAATCCGAAAATGGCTCCGTACATCTACACAGAGAGAAATGGTATTTACATCATCGACCTGCAGAAATCTGTAGGAATGGTTGACGATGCGTATAAGGCCGTTTCCGACATTGTCGCGGAGGGCGGTACGATCCTTTTCGTAGGAACGAAGAAACAGGCTCAGGACGCGATCAAGGCGGAGGCAGAGCGCTGCGGCATGTTTTATGTAAACGAGAGATGGCTGGGCGGTATGCTCACAAACTTCAAGACGATCCAGAGCCGCGTAAAACGTCTCAAAGAGATCGAGGCTATGTCAGAGGACGGAACATTCGATGTACTTCCGAAGAAAGAAGTTATCGCTCTGAAAAAAGAGTGGGCTAAACTTGAGAAGAATCTCGGCGGTATCAAAGAGATGAAGAGACTCCCGGACGCGATCTTCGTAGTTGACCCGAAAAAAGAGAGAATCTGCGTACAGGAAGCACACACACTGGGAATCACACTGATCGGTATCTGCGATACAAACTGTGATCCGGAAGAGCTTGACTATGTGATCCCGGGTAACGATGACGCGATCAGAGCGGTGAAACTGATCGTTTCCAAGATGGCTGACGCTGTGGTCGAGGCAAATCAGGGAGCAGCCGCTGAAGCAGAGGAAGAATACTATGAGGTAGAGGCTGCTGAGGAAGCAGAAGAGGCAGCAGAAGAGTAATATCTTGATCTAATGGAGGAATTTATCATGGCAATCACAGCAGGAATGGTAAAAGAATTAAGAGAAATGACAGGCGCGGGAATGATGGACTGTAAGAAAGCCCTTACAGAGACAAACGGCGATATGGACGCTGCTGTCGAGTTCCTCAGAAAGAACGGACAGGCAAAAGCCGAAAAGAAAGCCGGCAGAATCGCGGCGGAAGGTATAGTTAAGACTGTCGTAAGAGACGATAAGGTCGCGGCTATTGTTGAAGTCAACTCTGAGACAGACTTCGTCGCAAAGAACGATGAGTTCCAGGAATTTGTCGATACAGTTGTAAATCAGGTTGCGGACAATGATCCGGCTGATATGGATGCATTCATGGCAGAAGCATGGGCGGCTGACACATCCAAGACTGTGAAGGATGCTCTTGTAGAGAAGATCGCAGTTATCGGAGAGAACCTGAACATCAGAAGATTCGAGAGAGTAGAAGCCGAGAACGGATGCGTCGCATCCTATATCCACGGCGGCGGACGCATCGGCGTTCTCGTAGTTGCCGATACAGACGTAGTGAACGATGAGATCAGGACATGCCTGAAGAATGTAGCTATGCAGATCGCGGCTATGACTCCGAAGTATGTATCCCGCAGCGAGGTGTCCCAGGAGTACATGGATCACGAGAAAGAGATACTTCTTGCTCAGGCTAAGAAAGAGAATCCGGAGAAACCGGATAACATCATCGAGAAGATGATCATCGGACGTCTCAACAAGGAGATGAAGGAAATCTGCCTGCTTGATCAGGTGTATGTACAGGACAGTGACCTGACAGTCGCAAAATATGTTGACAAAGTAGCAAAAGAGAACAATGCAAAAGTAACAGTTACGAAGTTCATTCGTTACGAGACGGGCGAAGGAATCGAGAAGAAAGAAGAGAATTTTGCCGAGGAAGTCGCGAAACAGATGGGAATGTAATAAGAATCCCGCATTGATATTCTGAGAGATAAATACCCCTATAAATGGCGCCGGATGGTGCTGTTTATAGGGTTTTATGATAGAGGCATTTTCGGATGATTTTTATACATATGAGAAAGGAAAACGGATCATGTACAATATCAGGCGTTATCACTCGCCTCTGGGCGGGATCACACTTGCCTGTGATGAGGATGGGCTGACCGGTCTGTGGTTTGACGGACAGAAGCATTTCGGAGGCGGAATGCTGAACGGCGAAGATCTGAGAAGAGAAGAAAACACTCCGTCTGTGCTGTGGCAGGCGGTGAAATGGCTGGATATCTATTTTTCAGGCCGGGAACCGGATTTTATACCGCCGCTGCATCTGACAGGGAGCGAGTTCCGGCTTGCTGTGTGGGAGATGCTGCTTAAAATTCCATATGGCCGGACGATTTCATACAAAGAACTTGCCGGCAGGATAGCGCGGCGGCGGGACGTGAAAACAATGTCGGCTCAGGCGGTTGGCGGAGCAGTGGGGCATAATCCGATATCTGTTATTGTGCCGTGCCACCGGGTACTTGGAACAGACGGAAGTCTGACGGGATATGCGGGCGGAATCGACAGAAAAATCAGTCTTCTTACATTGGAGAAGGCTGAGTATAGAAAATAGAAGAGAAGCGGATTCCGGGAATCCGCTTTATCCGCACCTGTATGTCTGACAATGATCAGGCAGTATATTATAGTTTTCCTGTAAAAAGTGTACCGGCTTTTCCGCCTTTGACGATATCATAAAGTACCTCCGGACGTTTTCCGTTGGTGACGATAGTATCAATTCCGTTTGAAGTGGCGAGCTGCGCTGCCCGGAGTTTTGTGCGCATGCCGCCGGTGCCTCTTCTGGAACCGGCTCCCCCTGCGAGGGAGTAGACACTCTCGTCAATGGTGTCGATCTGCTCAATGAGCCTTGCGTTCGGGTGCAGGCGCGGATCGCTGTCATAGAATCCGTCGATATCGGATAAAATGACCAGACGCCTTGCCCTGCAGAGAACAGCTACGATTGAAGAAAGCATGTCATTATCTCCGAACAGCCTGTCCTCGGACTCGATCTCCGTATAGCTCACGGAATCATTTTCATTTACGATCGGGATTACCCCCATTTCAAGAAGTGCGCTAAATGTGTTTGTCAGGTTCTCTTTCTTTTCCTCATGTTCGATATCCTCAGCGCTCAAAAGAATCTGGGCTACCGTCTTATCATAATCCCCGAAAAACTTGTCATAGAGATACATGAGGCTGCACTGCCCGACAGCCGCGGCTGCCTGCTTTACGCGCATGCTGTCCGGCTTGTCGTGCATGTTCAGTTTATTTTTTCCCACGGCGATAGCCCCGGATGATACGAGAATGACTTCATACCCCATGTTCTGGATATCCGCCAGCGTGCAGACAAGCCTGTCAGTAGCGCGAAGATTGCTTTTTCCCGCGTCATTGGTGAGTGTTGACGTTCCTACTTTTACTACGATCCGGTTATTGTAAAGTGCCATTATTCCTACTCCTTTAGAATTGATCTGTTTACTGTGTTATCGTAACATAGAAATGGCTTTTGTCAAGATTCCTCATTCGAAAAGCCTGAGATCCCGTAAACCGAAAATCCACGCAGCGGTTTTCATGATCTGCACAGATCCGGAGCTTTTACATATATTTAACATTTTTATCATCCCGGCGGTCCGGAATTTATTATAGAATAGATCATATAAAAAATACAAACCGAAAATCTGATCTGCGGATTTAAGCAGGTGGCAGACGGAAACAGGAGGGATGAATTTTAAAGACATGCCGGGGCTGGACGACGGATTTCCGTTTGTCGTGGCACTGAGTATCGTGGTCATCATCGGGTGTATTATTATCTTCAAAAAGAAGCATATATTGTAAATCCGGATTCACATTTTCAATACTTTCCGGGTCAGTTTCCGGTCATCTTCATCCGCGTTTCTGTAACGGGTCAGAAGTTCCACCTCATCTTTTGACAGATATATCGTATCTGCGGTTTCTATTTCCATACCGATATAATAAGGACCGGAATTCTGATTGATAACGCCTGTGCCGGTGCAGGGCTGAAGAATAAGCTGTTCGAGAGTGACGTGATAGATATCCGCGATCCGTATCAGGATGTCCAGATCGGGAATCCGTTTGCCCGTTTCGTAATTGGAGTATGCCTGCCGTGAAATATTCAGTTTATTGCCGATCTGTGTCTGCGTATAATCATGATTTGTCCTCAGACGGCGCAGATTTGCCGCAAGTTGGATATTAGCCACGGAAACACCTCCTTTACAGAAACACTACAAAATTCCTCATCATTATAGCAGTATTTCCTGTAAATAAGGCGCCATGCAACAAAACGAGTAATGCCGCATTATAAGCAACGAAATGTTGCGCAAAAATAACCGGTTCGGACAGAATGACTATATCCGACTGAGAGTACTGTTGTGGTAGAGGGAAACGTATGTCACATCTTCTCCGAGCCATTGGGGCGGCACGTAAGCCAGGGCAGCCGCTTCATCGGGAAATTCGATTTCCGCGATGACAAGCGGGGCGAGATCTCCTTCAAAAATATCCAGTTCCAGTTTCAGGTCATTTTCGAGAGGGATCACATATCTCTTTTTGGTGATGATACGTCCGTCCACCTTCGCGCGGAGATGTTCATAACCGGATTCGGTGAGCGGGAGATTGTATTCCTCGCGGACCATGTGACCTTTTGACTTATATGTGAGAAAATATTCGTCGTTGTCTTTCCGGATGCGTACAACAGGTTCCGTGCAGAGATATCCCTGCTCAATCCGGCGGCAGGGATAATCTTCGGGATGAAAGGGAAGATGTTCCATATCCGGCAGGAATTTGCGTTCGATTTCCATATGATTTCCTCCTGACCGGCTGCAGGATATGCAGCCGTATTATTTTACGGGCCGCTGATGCCGGCTCCGTCTTATGCTATTTATTATAAGTGAAAAGACCGTGCTGTTCCAGTATAAGTTGGAAAGCCCGCCTTGTAACTGCCTGAGACATTCGTTATAATGAGAAAAGAGGAAGAAAGACAATAGAAATGACAGCTCGATATATTTTTAATGGAAACAGGAGGTACTTGGAAATGAAGAAAGTATATGTTTTTCTTGCGGACGGATTTGAGGAGATTGAAGGTCTGACGGTTGTGGACATCCTGCGCAGGGCGGGAGTCGATACGGAGACCGTATCGGTAATGGGAAGAAAACAGATCAATGGTTCCCATAAAATTACCGTGGAGGCTGATAAGCTGTTTGAGGAAGCGGACATTTCAGACGCGGATATGCTGGTGCTGCCGGGCGGAATGCCGGGAACGCTGAACCTGAAAGCTCATGAGGGGCTGAAAGAGCAGATTTTGTCGTTTGACAGCCAGGGGAAATATCTTGCGGCAATCTGCGCTGCTCCTGCTGTTCTGAGCGAAATGGGACTTTTGGCGGGGAAAAAGGCATGCGCATACCCGTCTTTTGAAGACGCGCTTGACTGCGGTGAGGTCCTGACAGTTCCGGTTGTTACGGACGGAAACATTACGACCGGCCGGGGAATGGGAGCCGCAATCCCGTTCGCGCTCAGGCTTACAGCAATCCTCTGTGGAGAAGAAAAGGCAGAAGAGATCAGAAAATCTGTAGTATACGAATAAAATACTGGAAATGTGAAGTTTTATGTGATATACTGTTCAAATGATTGCAAAGGTGTGTCCTGACATAGATTTTGAGCATAAACGGGGCAATTTTGAACTTTGCGCGTGCAAGGAGGAAGAAAATGAGTTTACAGGTAGAAAAATTAGAACATAATATGGCAAAGCTGACGATCGAAGTGTCAGCAGAGGATGTGGAGAAGGCACTTCAGGCGGCATACCTGAAAGAGCGCAGTAAGATCGGCCTCCCGGGATTCCGTAAAGGCAAAGTGCCGCGTCAGATGATCGAGAAGATGTACGGGCCGGAAGTGTTCTATGATGAAGCTGCAAATCATATGATATCAGAAGCATATGGCAAAGCGTATGACGAGTGTGAACTTGAGATCACATCTCAGCCGAAAGTTGAGGTAACACAGCTTGAGAAGGGAAAACCGTTTATCTTTACGGCAGAGGTTGCGGTAAAGCCGGAGGTGACACTCGGTGAATATAAGGGACTGAAAGTGGATAAAGTCTCTGTAGAAATAACACAGGAAGAAATTGACGGGGAAATCGATAAAGAACGCGAACGCAACGCGAGAACGATCGATGTGACAGACAGAGCTGTGCAGGATAAAGATCAGGTGACGCTTGATTTTGAAGGATTTGTCGATGGTGAAGCTTTCGAAGGCGGAAAGGGAGAGGACTATCCGCTGACGATCGGATCCGGATCTTTCATTCCGGGATTCGAGGATCAGCTCATCGGCGCGGAGATCGGGAAAGAAACGGAAGTAAATGTGACATTCCCGGAGGACTATCAGGCGGAAGAGCTTGCCGGAAAGGACGCTGTATTCAAATGTACGATCCGCGGGATCAAGACAAAAGAGCTTCCGGAGCTGGACGATGAGTTTGTGTCCGATGTTTCCGATTCAAGCGAGACTGTAGAAGACTACAGAGCTGAGGTGAAGGCTAAGATCAAAGAGCGCAAGGAAAACGAGAGAAAACAGAAGAGAGAAGACCAGTCGGTCGAGCAGGCTGTTGCCAACGCCGAGACTGACATTCCGGAGCCGATGATCGATCTTCAGGCGAGACAGATGGCAGATGATTTCGCACGCCGTATCATGCAGCAGGGGATGAGCCTGGAGCAGTATTTCCAGTTTACGGGATTGAATGAAGAAAAGATGATGGAAGAGTTCAGGCCGCAGGCTGAGAAACGTATCCGTACCAGACTGGTACTGGAGGCGGTTGCGGTTGCGGAGAATATTGAAGTGTCAGATGAACGTCTGGATGAGGAACTTCAGAAGATGGCGGATGCTTATCAGATGGAGGTTGACAAGCTCAAGGAATTCATGGGTGATAATGAGAAGAAACAGATGAAAGAAGATATAGCAGTTCAGGAAGCAGTGACACTCATTGCGGACGCGGCAGTAGAGGGTTGAGCAGGTTGATCGGAAAGGTGTGCCGCATGGTGCGCCTTTCAGCACTTTTATTAAGAAAGAAGGCATAATTTATGAGTTTAGTACCTTACGTTATTGAACAGACGAGCCGCGGAGAGCGGTCTTATGATATCTATTCAAGACTATTGAAAGAGAGGATCATCTTCCTCGGCGAGGAAGTAAATGATGTGTCGGCAAGCGTGGTCGTGGCACAGCTCCTCTTCCTTGAGGCGGACGATCCGGATAAGGATATCCAGCTCTATATTAACAGTCCGGGAGGATCTGTGACTGCCGGAATGGCGATTTATGATACGATGCAGTATATCAAATGCGACGTATCTACCGTGTGTATCGGCATGGCCGCGAGCATGGGCGCTTTTCTGCTCTCCGGCGGCAGGAAGGGCAAGAGATTTGCCCTGCCGAATGCGGAGATCATGATCCATCAGCCGTCCGGCGGCGCGCAGGGACAGGCGACCGAGATCCAGATCGCGGCGGAGCATATTCTCCGCACAAAGCAGAAATTGAATGAGATTCTGGCCGCAAATACAGGTCAGGATATCGAGACGGTCAAAGCAGATACAGAGCGTGACAATTTTATGTCTGCGGAAGAGGCAAAAGCATACGGTCTGATCGACGAAGTGATCGTAAACCACTAAGACAGCGGTATGAGGTGAAATAATATGGCAGGAAAAATGACGGATGCTATCGTGAGATGCTCATTCTGCAACAAGACTCAGGCGCAGGTGAGAAAAATGATCGCCGGACCGAACGGCACCTATATCTGTGACGAGTGTATTGGCATATGTTCGGAAATTATCGAGGAAGAACTGGATTATAATGACAACAGGCCATTTGATGATATCAATCTCCTGACTCCGGAGAAGATGAAAGAATTCCTTGACGATTATGTGATCGGACAGGACGAGGCGAAGAAAGTTCTCTCGGTGGCAGTGTACAATCACTATAAAAGGATCATGGCAGAGCAGGATCTCGGAGTGGAACTTCAAAAGAGTAATATTCTCATGCTCGGGCCGACCGGCTGCGGAAAGACACTGCTCGCCCAGACACTTGCCAGGATCCTGAATGTCCCGTTTGCGATCGCGGATGCCACCGCGCTCACAGAGGCAGGATATGTGGGGGAAGATGTGGAAAATATTCTCCTGAAAGTGATCCAGGCCGCGGACGGCGACATCGAAAGAGCGGAGCACGGGATCATCTATATTGATGAGATTGACAAGATCACCAGAAAATCGGAAAATCCGTCTATCACAAGAGATGTTTCCGGAGAGGGCGTGCAGCAGGCGCTCCTCAAGATCATAGAAGGAACTGTTGCCTCGGTGCCGCCGCAGGGCGGCAGAAAACATCCGCATCAGGAACTGCTCCAGATCGATACGACAAATATCCTGTTTATCTGCGGCGGAGCGTTTGAGGGGATCGATAAGATCATCGAGACCCGTCTGGACAGAAAGTCGATCGGTTTTAACGCGGAGATCGCGGAGAAGCACGAATACGATATGGATGTCCTGCTCCATGAAGTACTTCCTCAGGATCTGGTGAAATACGGTCTGATCCCGGAGCTGGTAGGAAGGCTTCCTGTTACGGTTTCTCTGGATCTTCTGGACAAGGAAGCCCTGATCCGGATACTGACTGAACCGAAGAGCGCAATCGTGAAGCAGTATCAGAAGCTTCTGGAGCTTGACGGAGTGAAACTTGAGTTTGACAGGGACGCTCTTACGGCTATTGCGGATACAACGCTGAAGAGGAAGACAGGAGCCAGAGGCTTGCGGGCTATCATGGAAGAGGTCATGATGGATACGATGTTCTGCGTTCCGTCTGATGAGACGATCAAAGAGTGCCGGATCACGAAGGAAGCGGTACTCGGAACAGGCGAACCCTTATATTTGCGTGACGGAGAAGAGAGAAGATCATTCCTGACATCTGAAAGCGCGTGACAGCGGCGTATTAGTGAGAGGGACTGTATATAGAGCTTGGCTTAATACAGCGAAGATTCGATACGGTATAGATAAGCCGTGGGCGGGTGCAGTGGTAATTCCCATATGTACCCGCCCTTTGTGCGATACCGGAAATCATTGACTACAGGAGGAGATGAAATGGACAACAGGATAGAGAGTCTGCCCATGGTGGCTCTCAGGGGAATGACGATCATGCCGGAGATGGTCGTGCATTTTGATGTAAGCAGGGAACGTTCCATCGCCGCGGTTCAGGAGGCAATGGTAGAAGAACAGAAGATATTTCTGACGACGCAGAGATCCATCGACACCGAAGATCCGGGGGACGGAGACGTGTATGAAATCGGTACGGTGGGGACGATCAAACAGATCATCAAACTGCCGAAACATATTGTAAGGGTGCTGGTTTCAGGCGAAGTGAGGGGACGGCTGAGAGAGATCGAATATAAAGATCCGTATCTTCGCGCCCGGGTGGAAATCCTCGATGATGCGGAGCTGACTGTACCGGATGATCTCAACGGGGAAGCGATGGAGAGAGGACTCAAGGAAATGCTGGTGGAATATGCCGCGAAGAACGGAAAAATGTCCAAGGAATCCGTCGCCCAGCTTCTTGACATCAAAGGGATCAAAAAGCTGGTGGACGAGATTGCGGCCAATATCCCGCTCTACTATACGGATCAGCAGGAAATCCTGAATGAGACAGACTTCTGGAAACGTTATGAAAAGCTTTGTTTCAAACTGGTCAACGAAGTACAGATCATGAATATCAAAGAGGAGATCCAGAAGAAAGTCAAGGAACGGGTAGACAAGCATCAGCGCGAATATATCCTGAGAGAGCAGCTGAAACTTATCAGGGAAGAACTGGGAGAGGATTCCGCGATATCAGACGCCGAAGAGTTCGAGAACGCGCTGAATAAGTTAAAGGCTCCGAAAGAAGTAAAAGAGAAGCTACGGAAAGAGATCGGCCGCTTCAGGAGTTCCCTCAATTCTCCGGCGGAGAACGGAGTAACCCGTACATATATCGAGACGCTTCTTGAAATGCCGTGGGATAAGTCTGCAAAAGATAATAATGATATCGAGTATGCGAAAAAAGTGCTTGACGAAGATCATTACGGCCTTGAACAGGTCAAGGAGCGTATTCTGGAATTCCTCGCGGTGCGTACTCTGACAAAGAAGGGCGACAGCCCGATCCTGTGTCTTGCCGGACCGCCGGGAACCGGAAAGACTTCTATTGCGAAGTCTCTGGCCCGCGCGATGAAGAAGCCATATGTGCGCATTTCTCTGGGAGGTGTTCGTGACGAGGCGGAAATCCGCGGACACAGAAAAACATATGTGGGCGCGATGCCGGGAAGGATCGCAAACGGCATCCGGACCGCCGGGGTGAAAAATCCGGTCATGCTTCTGGATGAAATCGATAAAGTCAGCACAGACTATAAGGGAGATACATTCTCGGCGCTGCTGGAGGTTCTGGACAGTGAACAGAACCGTAAATTCCGGGATCACTATCTGGAAGTCCCTCTGGACCTGTCGGAAGTAATGTTTATCACCACGGCGAACACGCTGCAGACAATTCCGAGACCGCTGCTCGACCGTATGGAAGTGATCGAGATCAGCAGCTATACGGAGAACGAGAAACTGCATATCGCTATGGAACATCTGATCCCGAAACAGTTGGAAAAGCACGGCCTTACACCGGAACGGCTCACATTCAGCAAACATGCGATCTGGAAAATGGCCCGTAATTATACAAAAGAAGCGGGAGTGCGGCAGCTTGAGCGGGAGATCGGGAATGTATGCAGGAAAGCCGCAAAAGAGATCCTGACGACAGACCGCAGGAAGATCAGCGCCACAGACCGCAATATCCATAAATTTCTCGGAAAAGAGAAATATACATACCAGATGGCGAATCCGGCTCCGGAAGTCGGTATCGTGAGAGGTCTGGCATGGACCAGCGTCGGCGGGGATACGCTGCAGATCGAAGTTAATGTGATGCCGGGAAGCGGCGAACTGATGCTGACCGGACAGTTGGGCGATGTGATGAAAGAATCTGCAAGAGCGGGGATCAGTTATATCCGTTCTGTCAGCAGCAGATACGGCATAGCGGAAGACTTCTTTGAAAAGCATGATATCCATGTGCATATACCGGAAGGGGCGGTGCCAAAAGACGGTCCGTCCGCCGGCATCACTATGGCGACCGCCATGTTGTCTGCCGTGACAGAGAAGAAAGTACGGGCAGATCTTGCAATGACAGGCGAGATCACGCTTCGCGGCCGTGTGCTCCCGATCGGCGGGCTTAAGGAGAAGCTTCTCGCGGCAAAGAGCGCAGGGATCGGGACGGTGCTCGTGCCAAAAGACAATGCTGCGGACGTGGAGGAACTTTCTTCCGAGATCACAAAAGGCATGGAGATCATACCGGCAGAGAATATGGATGAAGTGCTGGACAAGGCACTGACAGGAGAATAATATGGTAATCAGAAGTATTAATCTGGAGACAGTGTGCGGGGTCACGAGCACTCTGCCTGCAAATGACAAACCGGAGGTCGCATTTGCGGGAAAGTCGAACGTAGGAAAATCTTCCCTGATCAATGCGCTCATGAACCGGAAGTCCTATGCCCGCATTTCGGCAACGCCGGGAAAAACACAGACGATCAATTTCTATAATATCAATGACGAACTCTATCTGGTCGATCTGCCGGGATACGGGTACGCCAGAGTCTCTGAAAAGGAGAAAGAACAGTGGGGGAAGATGATCGAGCGGTATCTGCACGGCTCTGCGCAGCTCAGGGCAGTATTTCTCCTCATTGATATCCGTCATGCGCCTTCCGCTAACGACAGGATGATGTATCAGTGGGTGATCGGACAGGGATATCAGCCGGTCATCATTGCGACAAAACTTGACAAAATAAAGCGCTCACAGGTACAGAAACATGTTAAAATGTTAAAGGAAGGCCTTGCTCTCGTCCCGGGAACAAAAGTGATCCCGTTTTCGTCAGCGACAAAACAGGGACAGGATGAGATCTGGGAACTGATCGGGACAGAATGTTTTGGAACAACTGCGGAGGAACAGGATGGAAAATAATCGCCCGTACTGGCAGGTGGCATTACGGCTGCTGTTCAGTCTCATTGCCACCGTTGCGTTTGTAGTCATAGGATGGAACCTGCTGCGGTTCTTCATGCCGTTTGTCATAGGATGGATTATCGCGGCTGTCGCGGCGCCGCTTGTCAACTGGCTGGAGAAGCGCCTGAAGATCGTGAAAAAGCTGGGATCTGCCCTTATCGTCATACTGGTGCTTGCCGCCATCATACTTGCAGTCTATTTCGGGATCAGCCGCCTTGCGGCGGAGATCAGCGATCTGATCCGGAATTTTCCTGAGATATATGCGCAGCTTGAGACAGGCTTAGGGCAGATCGGAGATACGCTGTCGGGCATCTTTGAACGTCTGCCGTCCGGGGTCCGGAGCGCGTGGAATACGGCAGTGGAAAATCTGGATCAATATATGGGCGGTCTTGTATCCGATATCAGCGAACCGACTATGACTGCGGCGGGTAATATTGCCAAGCAGGTGCCGTCCTATCTGATCAGTTTTCTTGTCGCGGTACTGTCGGCGTATTTTTTCATCGTACAGCGCGAGGAGGTGCTGAACTGGATGAAGAAAGTGTCGCCTGAATCCATACAGAAACGGATGGCTTTTGTGATCGACAATCTCCGTTGTGCCGTGGGCGGATATTTTAAGGCCCAGTTTAAGATCATGGCAATCGTATTTGCGATCCTGTTTGTCGGTCTCGGTATGCTTGGAACGCAGTATTTTGTCCTTGTGGCGTTTTTGATCGCTTTTCTTGACTTTCTTCCCGTTTTCGGCACGGGAACCGCGATGATCCCATGGGCAGTCTACGAGTTTTTCATGGGTGATTATAAGCTGACAGTCGCGCTTATAGTGATCTATGTGATCACGCAGGCGGCCCATCAGCTCCTCCAGCCGAAACTTGTAGGGGACAGCGTGGGATTAAATCCGCTGGTTACGCTTATCCTGCTCTATATCGGCTATCGGATGGGCGGTATCCTCTGGATGATCCTGGCTGTGCCGATCGGCATGGTGCTCATTAATATGTGCCGCGCCGGGGCGTTTGACTATATTTTTGATGATGTGAAAATACTTACGGACGGGATACTGGGGCTTAGGAAAGAGCCAAAAGAACATTGAAAATGCACTGCGGGTATGGTATTATGTTTAAGGATGAAATTTCCTGCAAAAGAAAATAGAATATTTTTATAATGATCACAGGAGGTATCAGATTATGAAGAAATATGTATGTGACGTATGCGGATACATTTATGATGAGGCGGCAGGCGATCCGGACAACGGTATCGAGGCTGGCACAAAATGGGAAGATGTCCCGGATGATTTCCTCTGTCCGCTGTGCGGAGTGGGAAAAGACCAGTTTTCGGAAGTCGAATAATCCCACTTGATCAGATAAGTAAAACTGTCGTCCCGCGGGCCTTTCAGGAGGAGTGGGACGGCAGTTTTTTTGCGACTGTGAGCAGGGAAAAGAAGAATGAAGAAGAGCATAATTACTAAAAACAGATGTGAAAGGGATAAAGAGAATATGGACAGATATGATGTGATCATAATAGGAGCCGGACCGGGAGGGATTTTTGCGGCATATGAGCTGATGCGGAAAGCACCGCAGCTCAAAGTGGCTGTATTCGAAGCCGGGAATCCGCTGGAGAAAAGAAAATGCCCGATCGACGGTAAGAAGGTAAAGAGCTGTATCAACTGCAAAACATGTGCGATCATGAGCGGATTCGGCGGAGCGGGTGCATTTTCGGACGGAAAATATAATATCACCAATGATTTCGGCGGCACGCTTTATGAATATATCGGGAAGGATACAGCCATTGACCTGATGCATTATGTCGACGAGATCAACGTGAGGTACGGCGGTGAAGGCACAAAGATGTATTCCACTGCAGGTACGAAGTTCAAGAAGCTTTGTATGCAGAATAAACTGAAACTGCTGGATGCTTCGGTGCGCCACCTTGGAACGGACATCAATTATATCGTGCTGGAGAATATGTTCGCCGAACTGAAAGAAAAAGCCGAGTTCCATTTCAACAGCCATGTAGATAATCTGGAAATCGACGGCGACGGCTATAAAGTGACGTGTGCGGGACAGACTTACGGGTGTGACAAGTGTATCGTCTCCGTAGGCAGGAGCGGGAGCAAGTGGATGGAGACGGTCTGTGAAGGGCTGGACATTCCGACCAAGTCAAACCGCGTGGATATCGGTGTGAGGGTTGAGCTTCCGGCTGTGATCTTCTCCCATCTGACCGATGAGCTCTATGAGAGCAAGATCGTATATCGCACAGAAAAATTTGAGGACAAGGTAAGGACGTTCTGCATGAATCCTTACGGTATTGTCGTGAATGAGAATACGAACGGAATTGTGACGGTAAACGGACACAGCTATGAAGATCCGGCAAAGCAGACGGAAAATACCAATTTCGCCCTGTTGGTGGAGAAACATTTCTCCGAGCCCTTTAAGGACAGCAACGGGTACGGCGAAAGTATTGCACGGCTTTCCAATATGCTTGGCGGCGGGGTACTCGTCCAGCGGTTCGGAGATCTGATCCGGGGCAGGAGAAGTACGGCCAAGAGGATCGAAGAAGGATTTGTGCGTCCTACACTTTCAGCGGAGCCGGGGGACCTGAGCCTCGTGCTTCCGAAGCGCATCCTTGACGGCATTATCGAGATGGTGTATGCGCTTGACAAGATCGCACCGGGAACAGCGAATGATGACACATTGCTCTACGGCGTGGAAGTAAAGTTCTACAATATGGAGGTTCAGTTGAACGAGCATCTGGAGACGATACACAAAGGGCTTTATGTGATCGGAGACGGAAGCGGAGTGACACATTCTCTGTCCCACGCGTCGGCCAGCGGCGTATATGTAGCAAGGAAGATTGCAGAAAAATGATCAGGACGTATATTTGGGGACGTAGTAAAATGCGGTTTTACTACGTCCCTGTTCACACTTTTTTCACATTTTATCCTGCCTGTACGATGGATTTCACATGAGCGATCTCAGACTGTGTTGCCTTTTCGGCCGGAACATAGTAACTGCGTTCTCTGGCTGCATCGTACATTTTCTCCTGTGACATCTCGCATTGGTTACGGATCTGTTTCAGGCATTGTTTCAATTCTTTGTTCTCTGTCTGCGGGATCATGTCCCCGAACATTTTCAGTTCTCCGTTTATGCCGACAAGGGCGTCGGCTACCATTGTTTTTTCGTCCATTCTGATACCTCGCTGAATTCGTTTTTCTTTGATTCTCCGTTTGATATGATATGCCGTCAGCATCGCACTGTGATTACATTCATGGTTTATTCCGGCTCCGGGGCGGATTACAGGAATTTCATGAGCTCCTGTTTGTTCTTCATTGCGGAATCGGCCGCATCCTGAAACAGTTTTTTGATCTCCGGATCTTCGGTTTTTGACGCATAGTCTGTCATCTTGCAGTGAGTGGTCGAATAGCCGCCGATCAGATGGCGAAGATTCTGAAGATCAAGAATTGAAATCTCTGACATTGTCATTCCCTCCTTGTTTTATATGAATTCAGGAGATAGTATGTCCGCATTTCGCTCAGTTTATGAGTGAATGGAGAATAAATTCATGAAAAAGTTCCCGCATCTCGGGAGATCTGCGATACATACATTCGGGATGCCATTGTACGCCGATGGCAAAAGGATGATCGATTACCTCGATTGCTTCGACCGTACCGTCCTGAGCGCGGGCGCTGACATTTACATTTTCTCCGGGTGAATTGACGGCCTGATGGTGGAAACTGTTTACAAAGAGAACAGAACCGATGTACTCCCGGAGCCGGCTTCCGCGCTCGGTACGGATCCGGTGGCTGACGTCACCGCGGGCTGCGGACTGCTGCATGTGGTCAAGCGTCTTTCCGGGGATTAGGGACATGTCCTGCCAGATCGTGCCCCCGCAGGAAACACTTAAAATCTGCATTCCCCTGCATATGCCAAAGACAGGTTTGCCGGATCTCAGGATACGTTTCATGAGACGGATCTGGAACAGATCTACGGTGACGTTGGTTCTCCCGTTCCCTTTGAGGGGTTCTTCACCGAATAAGAGCGGCGTTATGTCATCGCCGCCGCAGAAAAGGAATCCGTCGCACAGACCGGTGTATTCGTCGAGCAGATGATCACTCCGCACGAGAGGAAGTACGAGAGGGATACCTTTTGCATAGCGTACGGACTGGATATATGGATTAGCGACAAACTGGCGGTCCTGTGTAAAGCCGCAGACAATAATTCCGATTTTTGGCTCCATAGCTTCTCCTTCACAGATATATTTCGGACAGAAATACTGCCATGATGTATGATAGAGTATGTGGGAAAATGGAAAATTATACATAGAGGAAAAGTCCTCGCGTGTGTGGCCGTCATGCTGATGGGGCTTATGTTCTGTATCTTTGACCGGCTGAACCTTACGGATGACGGGGAAGATCAGATAATTTTTTCTTAAAAAAATATCTGTAAATGTTAAGGATCTATTCAAAAAATCCGTTGAAAAGGTTGGGTATAATCTCCTCAATTGAAAAGGAGGAGATGTCCTTATGCGGAAGAAAAGGGAAAGTGAGAGCAGATATAATGGGAACAGATAAAGTAAACAGACATGAGGTGAGTCGGTATACAGGGGGCAGCAGATCAGGGAAGCACGGCAAAAAGAGAAAACGGAGAAGAAAGCACAGGATGCTGAAGAGCATACTCTGTATCGCGGTTATCATACCGATGATCATGGCGGTTCTCTGGGCAAAAGATATGATCAGCGGAAAGAGCAGTCTGGCATTGATGGCTCTGGTCAATCCGAAAGTACGGGAAATCATGGCAAATAAAGACCGGTATCCGGAACAACTGCTCGAACTGCTCGAAAACAATGAAGAGACGGTAGATTTTGTTTATGACTATCCCGAGAAGAAAGACATGCCGCCGGCGGAGACAGCCGGCGAGGTAGTGCAGGGTGAGATCCCTCTGCTCCTGCAATGGGATGAACGATGGGGATACGCCTTTTATGCGGACGATATGATCGCCGTCAACGGGTGCGGGCCGACAGCGATCGCCATGGTAGCGGCGGGACTGACAGGCGATAATACTATAACGCCGCATAAGGTGGCGCAGTTTGCCGCTGAGTACGGGTATTATGCCGGAGACGCAGGTACAAGCTGGACCTTGATGACGGACGGCGCGCAGCAGTTCGGGATTTACGGGGAGGAGATGGCACTGAGCGAGAATGCGGTGTTCTCTGCTCTGGAGAACGGTCATCCGGTCATATGCAGCATGCGACCGGGAGATTTTACGACGACAGGACATTTTATCGTGCTGACCGGGATCGAGGACGGAAAGATCAGAGTAAATGATCCGAACAGCCGGGTGCGAAGCGGGAAGCTGTGGGATTACAGCAGGCTGGAGCACCAGATCAACAATCTGTGGATGTATACGGCGGCGTAAAGACTGAGCCGGCAGTTATTCTTATTAACTGCCGGCTGATTATTATTTCTGATTCTCTTTGTTCATCTCCAGCATCTTCATTGCGCGGACTTTCAGCGGGAGTCCGAACAAAGTGATGAATCCGTCCGCATCGTGGTGATCGTACATATCACCTGTTGTAAAGCTTGCCAGTGACTCGCTGTACAGGGAATACGGGGAAGTCTCTCCGGCCTTTGTGATGTTTCCTTTGTAAAGTTTGAATTTCACTTCTCCTGTCACGTACTGCTGAGTCACATCGACAAACGCGCGGATCGCTTCGCAGAGCGGTGTGAACCATTTCCCTTCATATACGACCTGAGCCAGCTTGCTGCCCATCTCTTTCTTTACTTCGTAAGTAGCGCGGTCGAGGATCAGCTCCTCAAGCTGCTGGTGGGCCGCCATCAGGATCGTACCGCCCGGAGTCTCGTATACGCCGCGGGATTTCATGCCCACTACACGGTTCTCCACGATGTCGATGATGCCGATTCCGTGTTTGCCGCCCAATTTATTGAGCTCTGTGATGATGTCGGCAACCTTCATCGCTTTTCCGTTTAATGTCTTCGGAACGCCTGCCTCAAATGTCATGGTAACATATTCCGGCTCATCCGCAGCCTTTTCCGGCGGAACCGTCAGAACGAGCAGATCGTCATAGTTCGGTTCTACAGACGGATCCTCCAGTTCAAGCCCCTCATGGCTGATGTGCCACAGGTTGCGGTCACGGCTGTAGCTGTGCTGTGTATCGAACGGGAGATCGATTCCGTGCGCTTTGCAGTATTCGATCTCATCTTCGCGGGACTGCATTGTCCAGAGATCAGTCATACGCCACGGAGCAATGATCTTGATGTCGGGAGCCAGAGCCTTGATGCCAAGCTCGAAGCGAATCTGGTCGTTTCCTTTTCCCGTTGCTCCGTGACAGATAGCGACGGCGCCTTCCTTACGGGCAATCTCCACCAGTTTTTTCGCGATCGCCGGGCGTGCCATGGATGTGCCGAGAAGATATGCATTCTCGTATACAGCGCCTGCCTTTACGCATGGCATGATGAAATCCTCGGCAAATTCGTCTACGATATTTTCAATATATAATTTGGAAGCGCCGGAGAGTTTTGCCCTCTCGTCAAGCCCGTCAAGCTCCTCGCCTTGTCCGCAGTCAATGCAGCAGCAGATCACGTCATAGCAGAAGGTCTCTTTCAGCCACGGTATGATCGCCGTAGTGTCAAGCCCGCCTGAATAAGCCAGAACAACTTTTTCTTTACTCATTTTAATAGCCTCCTGAATGTATTTTTATTAATTTTGACGTCCGAAACCTGTTCGGCGTCTTTCCTCTGTATTTCCGCTTGTGCAAGCTACCACATACTATACACCAGAATTTATAATTATGCAAGAGAAAAATCACAGAAAAAAAGAAGCACAGAAAAACACTGATATTACATAGGTTTATACATAAAGCAGGCGAAATGAGGCGGTGGGACGGACAAATATAAATTGCATAAAAATGCATTGTTTTGAATATAATATGCATAAATATGAGAGGCCGGATAGGACTCCCCGTCATAAACAACCGTTCCGCCCGCTGTTGAGAAATTTTTGATTAAAAAAAGATGATGTATATTTTGCAAAAAAGCAGTATAATGTATCTGGAACCTGAAAATCCGGGCCCTTAATAAAGGATAACAGATTCGGAATAAATTTTAACATCAGGAGGCAGTTATGGATTACGCAAAAGAATCATTAAAAATGCACTATGAGCTGAAAGGCAAGATCGAGGTGACGAGCCGTGCGGCGGTGGATTCCAAAGAGGCATTGAGCCTTGCATACACGCCGGGGGTTGCGCAGCCCTGCCTGGAGATCCGGAAAGACATCAACAAGAGCTATGATCTGACAAGACGCTGGAATACAGTAGCGGTTATTACAGACGGAACAGCCGTACTCGGACTGGGAGATATCGGACCGGAAGCAGGAATGCCGGTTATGGAAGGAAAGTGCGTTCTGTTTAAAGAATTCGGCGGTGTAGACGCTATCCCGCTCTGCGTCCGCTCAAAAGATGTAGATGAGATCGTCAAGGCAGTGAGTCTGTTTGCAGGAAGTTTCGGCGGCATTAATCTGGAGGATATAGCGGCTCCGCGTTGTTTCGAGATTGAGAAACGCCTCAAAGAGTGCTGTGATATTCCGGTTTTCCACGATGACCAGCACGGAACTGCCGTCATTACACTCGCGGGCATGATCAATGCGCTCAAGATCGTCGGGAAGAAGATAGAGGATATCAAGATCGTAACATCAGGCGCGGGGGCGGCAGGTATCGCTATTATCCGTCTGCTCATGTCCATGGGGCTTAAAAATGTCATTATGACAGACCGTCATGGAGCAATCTATGAAGGAAGAGACTATCTGAATCCGATCAAAGAAGAGATGGCTAAGATCACAAACTTCAGTCATGAGAAGGGAACTCTGGCAGAGGTGATCAAAGGTGCGGATGTATTTATCGGAGTATCCGCGCCGGGTACGCTGACACAGGATATGGTGCGCAGCATGGCAAAAGATCCGGTCATCTTCGCATGTGCGAACCCGACACCGGAAATCTTCCCGGATGAGGCGAAAGCAGCAGGAGCAGCAGTCGTATCCACCGGAAGAAGCGATTTCCCGAATCAGGTAAACAATGTACTGTGCTTCCCGGGAATCTTCCGCGGAGCTCTGGATGTGCGTGCATCGGATATTAACGATGAGATGAAAGTTGCAGCGGCATACGCCATCGCTGGTCTTGTAAGCGACGAAGAGCTGAATCCGGATTACATCCTTCCGGCGGCATTTGATCCGCGCGTAAAGGACGCTGTGGCAAAGGCAACGGCGGAGGCAGCCGGAAAGAGCGGAGTTGCGAGAATATAAATGAGTATTTGTTTGATTCAGAGGGTCACTCCGACAGCGGAAAGCCCCTCTGTTTTCATCTGACAGGAAACGATCACTGAGGAAAGGAGAAAAGATGGACATACTTGTAGTTGTGGATATGCAGCAAGATTTTATCGACGGGTCTCTTGGCACGGCAGAAGCTGTCGCGATCGTCCCGGGCGTTGTGGAGAAGATACGCGGATTCAACGGGAGAGTGATCGCCACGAGAGACACGCATGACGAAGATTATCTTGAGAGCGCGGAGGGGAGACATCTTCCGGTCGTTCACTGTGTGAAAGACACGCCGGGCTGGCAGATCAACGAAAATGTAGCGGAAGCTCTCGGAGAAAAGCCGGAGGTCAGGATCATTGATAAGCCTGCATTCGGAAGTGTGGAACTGGGCGAGCATATAAAACGGCTGAATGATATAGCGGAGCCTGTGGAAAAAATCACGCTGGTGGGGTTGTGTACAGATATCTGCGTAATTTCCAATGCGCTGCTTTTAAAAGCATATCTGCCGGAAGTGCCGATCGAAGTTGATATTTCGTGCTGTGCGGGTGTGACGCCACAGAGCCATGAACAGGCTGCGGAGGCAATGAAAATGTGCCAGATTGAAATTGCATAGATCAGCCGGCAGGTGAGTGCGGCCGCAAAGCATTTAAAAAATATTACAGAAAGACGAGGAGATGGAAGCATGGAGAATTTCCAGTATTATACACCGACAAAAGTCGTGTTCGGAAGAGGAACCGAAGATCAGGCCGGACAGTTAGCGGCAGAACAGGGGTGCCGGAAAGTGCTTGTCCACTATGGGAGCGGCAGTGTGGTGAGAAGCGGATTGTTGGAGCGCATATACCGGTCGCTTGACGATGCGGGGATTCCTTATGTGTCTCTGGGAGGAGTCGTGCCGAATCCCCGACTGTCTCTTGTGTATGAGGGAATCAAGCTCTGTAAAAAGGAAAATGCGGATTTTATCCTTGCTGTAGGAGGCGGCAGTGTGATCGATTCCGCCAAAGCAATCGGATACGGCGTGGCAAATGGCGGCGACGTATGGGATTTCTATGACAGGAAAAGAACAGCAGAGGGATGTCTCCCAATCGGCGTGATCCTGACGATCGCGGCGGCAGGATCCGAGATGAGCGATTCTTCGGTTATAACAAATGAGAACGGATGGCTCAAGCGGGGGTACAGCAGTAATTACGGGCGGGCAAGATTTGCCGTCATGGATCCGGAGCTGACCATGACACTGCCGAAATATCAGACCGCCAGTGGGTGCGTGGATATTATGATGCACACAATGGAACGCTATTTCAATCATTGCGACAACATGGAGTTGACGGACGGTATCAGTGAGCATCTGATCAGGACTGTGATGAAGAACGCAAAGATCCTGATGACGGAACCGGATAATTACAATGCAAGAGCTGAGGTAATGTGGGCGGGAAGTCTTTCCCACAACGGGCTGACCGGATGCGGCACAGACGGCGGAGACTGGGCAAGCCATCAGTTGGAGCATGAACTTGGCGGGATGTTCGACGTGGCTCATGGCGCCGGACTTGCAGCGGTCTGGGGAAGCTGGGCGCGTTATGTGATGGATGCGGCTCCGGGGCGTTTTGTAAAGTTCGCGGTAAATGTCATGGGTGTAGAGCCGGAAGCAGATGACACGCTGACAGCGGTAAAAGGAATAGAAGCAATGGAAGACTTTTACCGTGCGCTGGACATGCCGGTGAGCATTCGGGATATGGGGATAGAGCTCAATGAGGAGCAGATGCGGGAACTGGCAGAGAAATGCAGTCATTCCGGCAGACGCACCATCGGCTGTATCAGGAAACTTGACAAAGAAGATATGTACCGGATCTACAAGAATGCGAGAGGGTGATCAGAGATGAATACGGTAGAAATGCTGGACGAACTGCAGAACAAGGCTCTGCATGATGAGGAACTGAAAAACAGGTTTTTAAAGACAAAGGAAGAGGAAGATTCTCTGGGCGCTTTCTGCTGCGTCTGCCGGGAGCTGGGATATGAGATCTATCCGATGGACGTTATTCAGGCAGGCGATGAGTTTTACGCGACAATGAAGCGAAGCACCAACGGCGGCGGAGAGAATTCTCCGAAGCTGGAAGGAGAAGATGATCTCTACGAGATGTTCTTTGCCAGTCTGGAACAGATGAAGATTCCGGACGGCAGATAAGAGGATTAGCCAAGATGCTGAAAAAATGATGGCCTCTCTGTATGAGGCGGTGATTTTAAGACGAAGGAGGAAATGATCATGGAATCAACATTGAAAGACTTAAAAGAGAGAAGAAGTATCCGTGCATACAAGCCGGAGCAGATCAAAGAGGAGGAACTGCAGAAGATCCTTGAGGCGGGAATATATGCCCCTACCGGGATGGGAATGCAGTCGCCGAAGATCGTGGTGGTACAGGATAAGGAGACAAGAGATTATCTGTCAGAACTGAACGCGAAATATCTGGGAAGCGATTCAGACCCGTTCTACGGGGCGCCGACCGTGCTTGTCGTCCTTGCGGACAGAAACCGCAATACTTGCGTGGAGGACGGCTCCCTTGTGCTTGGCAATCTGATGAACGCAGCGTATGCCGCAGGCGTGGGTTCATGCTGGATCCATCGCGCAAGAGAAGTGTTTGATTCGGAAGAGGGAAAGGCGCTCCTGAAGAAATGGGGGATCGAAGGGGAATATATCGGTGTCGGACACTGTATCCTGGGCTATCCCGCGGACGAAACCGTGCCCCAGCCAAAGCCGAGAAAAGACGATTATATTGTTTATGTGAGGTAGCATAATGGCCGGATTCGTGTGCGTCGGGATCGGCGGGGCTCTTGGCGCAATGCTCAGATATGCCGTCAGCCTGATTCCTTTTAAAAGCAGTTTTCCCGTGCTTACGCTGCTTACAAATGTACTTGGAGCGCTGGTCATCGGTATCGTTGCCGGAGCTGCGGTAAGAAAAGGGCTCCCGCAGAATGCCGTACTGTTCCTTAAGACAGGGGTTTGCGGAGGATTTACGACATTTTCCACTTTTTCGCTGGAGGCATACAATCTGCTGGAACAGGGACATATCAAAGCGTCGGTTCTGTATATCGTTCTGAGTGTCGCTTTCTGTCTGGCAGGTGTGGCAGCAGGAATGTATGCGGCAGAACATATTGCATAAAATTTATCATTTACAGGCGCATTATCTTGCCTCAGACCGGACAGGATAACGGTATTGCGGGAATCCTCTCGGTCCGGGGTGCGGCATATCTTACAGATGTAGCCTCTGTGCAACAAAGATTGCGATTGACTAACCCGGCATTGGTTCCCTAAAATTAAGAAAAGGAGGGATATCATGCAGGCGTTATCAAATGCAAGACCGGGAGAATCTTATACAGTTAAGTGGATGTTCGGACTGCCGGATGTACTCGAATTCCTGCATAGCCGCCATGTGAAAGAAGGCAGCACGATCCGGGTGATCCAGCAGTGCCGTGACAGCGTGATCATCGGCGTACGGGAGATCAGGCTGGTTCTGGGACATGAAGTCGCAGAAAGGATCAAAGTGTAGGCCCGGAGATAAAGGACGTATCCGGGGCGGAATGTAAGATGATGGAGAATACAATAAGAGAGAAACAGGCGCTGTCCGGAATCAGGTGTTTCACTGATCCGGACAGCGTCTGTTTTTGTCTTAGGGGAAACTTTCCGTATACCTGTATTTCAGGTGGCGGAAACCGGATTTTGATGATACAATAGGGAACGGCAGGTACAGCCATGTACAATTACAAAGACCGCAGTGCGAATGAAATGAAAGGAGGGCACAATGGAAGAAACATACATGGAGATGCTTACACGGCGTGCGAAACATGCATCTACAGGAGCGGCGAAGCTGGGAACGGCAGAGAAAAACAGAGGGCTTCTTTCGGTAGCGGACGAACTGGAAATGCAGCAGGACTCGATCCTTACAGAAAATGAGAAGGATCTTGAAGCAGCCAGAGAGAAAGGTATCAAGCAGTCTCTGATCGACAGGCTGGCTCTCTCGGAAAAGAGGATCGCTGATATGGCGGAGGGATTGAGGCAGATTGCCGGACTCGACGATCCGATCGGAGAAGTTTTATATATGAAGACGAGACCAAACGGTCTTCGTATCGGAAAGAAAAGAGTCCCGCTCGGCGTTGTGGGGATCATCTATGAGTCCCGCCCGAATGTGACGGCAGATGCTTTCGGACTGTGCTTTAAGACAGGAAATGCAGTCATTTTGCGCGGAGGCAGCGACGCGATCCATTCCAATCAGGCGATTGTCCGCGCGATCAAGACAGGACTGCGCAAAGAAAGACTCTGTCAGGATCTGGTCGTACTTGTAGAGGATACAAGTCGTGATGTTGTGAACGATATGATGAAAATGCATGGCGGCATCGACGTTCTGATCCCCAGAGGCGGCGCCGGGCTGATCGCCAATGTGGTACAGAACAGCACAGTTCCTGTGATAGAGACAGGAACGGGAAACTGTCATGTCTATGTGGATGAGAGCGCGGATATACGGATGGCTGCCGATATTATAGAAAATGCAAAGACACAGAGACTCGGTGTCTGCAATGCCTGTGAATCTCTGGTAATCCACAGCAAGATCGCAGAGGCGGCGCTGCCGCATATCGTACAGAAGCTGAAGAACCATGACGTGGAGATCCGCGGAGATGAACGGGCGCGGGAAGTCTGCGGAGAGATCCTTCAGGCAGCAGCAGAAGACTGGGGCACCGAATATCTGGACGCCATTATATCCGTGAAGATAGTGGATTCCATAGATGAGGCGATCACACATATCAACAGATATAATACGGGACATTCGGAGTCCATTGTCACGAAAGACTACAACAATGCTCTGAAATTTCAGGACGAGATCGATGCGGCGGCAGTGTATGTGAACGCATCCACCAGATTCACCGACGGATTTGAATTCGGATTCGGCGCCGAGATCGGCATCAGCACTCAGAAGCTCCACGCAAGGGGACCAATGGGACTCGAAGCGCTGACAACTACGAAATATATTATCTTCGGGAACGGACAGATCAGGAAGTGATATATGGTTTAAATCAACAAAATTAATTCAAAGAATTGGTTCGATGACCGCTCGAAAATAGCGGTCTAATTCTGTTGGCGTCTGCTTCATGTGTCCTTTAATCCACCACAGCACCATTTCTACAAAACTGCCGGATATATGGTTTATTAAAAAGTCATCCGGCAAATCTTTATTGGCGTTCCGGTTCTGGATCGCAAATTGGGATTGAATCAATTCATTCAGGCTATCCTTGAAATAGCGAAGAAAGATTTCGCTGCTTTCGCAGGAGAGTAAGCCGAGAACATTATTGTCATTCTCCTGCAAGTGTTGAAGCAGATGACAAAAGATAGACTCCGGCGCACTGCCGTCGGAATAAAGGCCATGAGTATGTGTGCAGTCCCTTGCGCTGGAAATGATATGTTCAAACAGATTTTCACATAGCGTTTTCAACAGTTCATCTTTTGTTTCAAAATGGGCATAGAAGGTGGTGCGCCCTACATTTGCCCGGTCTATAATTTCCTGTACTGTAATGTGACTGTAATTTTGTTCTGCCAAAAGTGAACTAAAAGCCTGAAATATAGCGGCACGTGTCTTTTGCTGGCGTCTGTCCATTTGTATTCTCCTTCCCGTACAATTTTGCAATTATGTTCGGTAAAGAACAGTTCTTATAAATTAACCATTGATATTAGCCTTCTCATTTCATACAATGAAAGAGAACAAAATATTCGTTAGCAAATTTATTGTACGGAAATGAGTTTCGTTTGTCAAGTGCATTTCCCGAGAGGAGGATATTTCATGGCAGAGACATTGAAGAAAGTCAACGACTTCCTGGCCGGTTTGCCTATGACCATAGTGGCAGGGGTTTGCCTGTTGATTGATCCGGTTCCTCATTTGATGGAGGAATTTGGAGGTACGGAAGTTCATTTGAGCTTTTTGCCCTTTGACCCTGCGTGGGTGACGATCATCATCTGCGGTATTCCTCTGCTGTATTTAGCTATCTGGCGAATCATTTATAATCGGGGTATCGCAAAAATTTCTTCAGCACTGCTCATCTGTATCGCCATGTTTGCTGCGCTCGCCATCGGAGAAATGTTCGCGGCGGGTGAAGTTGCCTTTATCATGGCTTTGGGTGCGCTGCTGGAGGACGCTACTACGAACCGGGCTAAGAAAGGTTTGAAAAAGTTAATCAGTCTTGCCCCAACCAAGGGACGCCGCATCAGGGACGGAAAGGAAGAAATGATTCCCGCAGAAGAAATCCGCCAAGGGGATGTGCTGCGTATCCTTGCCGGCGAAACCATTCCGGTGGATGGAAAAATCCTAACGGGAGAAACATCGGTAGACCAGTCCATTTTGACCGGCGAATCTCTGCCCGCAGACAAAACCGTCGGGGACGAGGTGTTCTGCGGCACGATCAACCGCTTTGGAGCGGTTGATATATCGGCAACCAAAGTGGGCGAGGACAGCTCCCTGCAAAAACTGATCCGCATGGTGAAAGACGCAGAGAATAAGCAAGCTCCCATGCAGCGTATCGCCGACCGGGTGGCAAGCTGGCTGGTGCCGGCTGCCCTGCTGATTGCTATTCTGGCCTATGTGTTCACCGGGAACATCGTGACCGGAGTTACTGTACTGGTAGTATTTTGCCCCTGCGCTCTGGTGCTTGCAACTCCTACAGCTATTATGGCAGCTATCGGGCAGGCCACAAAGCATGGTGTCATTATCAAATCTGGTGAATCGCTGGAAAAGATGGGGAAGGTGGATACGATCGCTTTTGATAAGACTGGCACCCTTACCTATGGCCGGTTGGAAGTCAGTGATGTCATTCCCTTTGATCCCTCACTCACGGAAAAGGAACTGATCACATTAACAGCGTCTGCCGAAGCGAAAAGCGAGCACCCTCTGGGCAAAGCAATCGTAGAAAAAACAAAAAGTCAGAACTTTCCCTTAACGGAATCCGAAGATTTCAAGATTGCTGCCGGTAAAGGAATTTCCGCAAAAGTCTCCGGCAGGAGCCTGCTCTGCGGCAATGAGAAGTATCTCATGGAACACGGCGTCTCCATTGACGGGACGGTTCACAGTACATTGGAAAAACTCCGTACCGAAGGAAAAGCCTCTATTCTTGTGGCGGAAAAAGATACCTGTATTGGGGTAATTGCCTTGTCCGATGTGTTGCGACCTGAAGCAAAAGACATGGTTTCTCGCTTGAATGCCATGCAAACAAGTACCGTCCTGCTCACCGGCGACAACAAGAAAACCGCCGATTATTTTGCAAAACAAGTAGGAATTTCCGAAGTGCGGGCCGAATTGCTGCCAGAGGAAAAGGTGCAAAATGTGGAAGCCCTGCGGGAAGCTGGCCGGAAAGTCTGCATGATTGGTGATGGCGTGAATGACGCCCCTGCTCTGAAAACCGCTGATGTTGGTGTTGCTATGGGAAGCATGGGCAGCGACATTGCGGTGGAAGCCGCCGACATTGCACTGATGAGCGATGATATTTCTAAGATCCCTTATCTGAAACGATTGTCCAACGCTACGGTAAAGACCATTAAATTCAGTATCACATTGTCTATGTGTATCAACTTTGTGGCGATTGTGCTTTCCCTGCTGGAAATGCTCAACCCTGTTACCGGCGCACTGGTACACAATGCAGGTTCCTGCTTTGTAGTGCTGATTGCAGCACTGCTGTACGATCGGAAATTTGAATAAAAGAATTTTGAACCGAAATAGATAGTCCCTTACTATGATTACTCCAATCTGAAGGAAATAGACGA
>CAZJRY010000008.1:0-33306 GCA_964548625.1 uncultured Mediterraneibacter sp. | reverse complement strand
CACGCCGTCAATCCCGTATGTCAGCATCATCCAGCCCGGCGTCTCAGTTCCTGTATAATCCGCGTATACGCCACTGTTTACAACCGTATAGAATACATTCTTGCATGCGTTCCGCATTGCCTTGACCGATGTAGCACTTTCCGTATCTGTCATGATCGCCTCGCTTCCGATGGTCGCCAACATGATGTCACTTCCGCCCCGGACTGCCCGATCCGCATCCATATAGCCGTAATTTCCGAAGTAGTCTGTCAGAACCATGCCCTGGAATCCCCACTCACCGCGGAGAATGTCATTTAACAGAGCAGAGCATCCGCCCGCCCACTGTGTTCCCACGAACACATAAGAGGACATAATCGCCAGAGAACGCCCGTCCGCATTTTTCACGCACTCCTCAAAAGGCTTCAGATAAAGTTCTCTTGCGGACTGTTCGTTCAGCCATGTGCAGCACATCGCATTACGGTTGGTCTCCTGCTCGTTGAACGCGAAATGTTTCAGGTAAGGATATATATCGCTGTCAAGGGCTGCCTGCATCTCAGCCTCTGCCATCTCCGCGCTCAGGATGCTGTCCTCAGAGTAATACTCGAAGTTCCTTCCGCCGAAAGCGCTCCTGTGCAAGTTCATGGACGGTCCGTACCATCCGTTAAATCCGAAGTCCTGGAGTTCCTCACAGATTCCCTGCGCCAGCTCATAGGCCAGATCTGTATTCCAGCTCTGCGCGACCAGAATTTCCGCACAGTATCCGGTTCCGTAACTGCTCGTCATAAAGGAGTTGACTCCCGCCGGGCCGTCCGTATCCAATGTAGCCAGTTTCTCAACAGAGTCTACCGCTACAGTCTGGAATCCTCCCCAGCCGATCAGCTCTACCATCTCATCCACGGTCAGCTGATCCAACAGGTCATCCCATCTCTCATCGTCATAATCCGCGCCTCTCAGGTCATAAAGTGTCAGACCATTGTCCGCGCCGGTCACAGGCATTTCGTCTTCTTCATTATTGTAGTCTTCCGGATCATAGGTTCCGTTGGCCAGGAGCTCACCGTCCAGAGAATAGTTTTCCGGCCCGGCTGTCGCTTCTTCATAATTGGCAAATCCGTCCGCTCTTGACAGATATGTCAGATCCCCTTCTGCAAAATCCAGACGGTTTTCCGTTGCTTCCACATCATCGGAGCGCATATTGGACTCATCGTATACAATGTCTGCCTCCACCTCATAGGTTCTCTCATCTACTACTGTGTGGCTGTCTGTTCTCAGGCTGATCTCATAAGAACCTGCCTCAAGCACATAAGATTCTGTTCCATAAGTATCATAGGACGCCATATCCTCCTCAGAAAATGTCAGTGTCAGAGTCTGCGATTCTCCCGGTTCCAGCATATCCGTCTTGTCAAACGCGATCAGGTTGACGCTTGCCTTCTCGATCCCGCCGTTCTCATAAGGCGGCGTATAATACAGTTCTACTACATCTTTTCCTGCCGTATCGCCGGTGTTCGTCACTGTAACATCTACAGCGATCTGACCGTCAGACACATTCAGGTCTCCCATTGTCTGGGTAAATGTCGTATAACTCAGCCCATATCCAAAAGGATACTGCACCGCCTCCTCATAGTTAATCAGCCCCTCCTCGTCGGCCGTCTCATAGAAACGGTATCCCACATAGATGCCTTCTGTATAGTTTACAAAAGACGCCACTCCGTCAGCCGCATCCCACGCATCCTTTGCGGCAGATGTCACATCCTCCACATTATCATAGAGGAAGCTTCCGATGTTGTTGTAATATGGGGTCGCTGTCAGATCATATACCCATGTGTCCGCTGTCTTTCCGGAAGGATTGACCTCGCCGGTAAGTACTTTTCCAAGTGCGTTGAATCCTGTAGCTCCCGGTCCGGCGCAGAGGATGACTCCGTTGATCTGTTCATATTCTTCAGTCCATCCCATCTCCATTGTGTTTGCGCCATTGTAAACAACGATCACATTATCAAACTGACTGCAGACCATCTCCACCAGGTTCCGCTCTGTCTGGCTCAGTTCCAGATAGGTCTGCCCGTCTGTAAAGTCCGGATATTCATCCGAATTGTTCTCGTAGAAGCCATTGGTATACTTTGTTCCCTGACTCCATGTCCCGTCCAGCACAGCCCCCATATCATGGGGCAGATCCGCGCCTTCTCCGCCCGGTCTTGCCAGCACGATCAGAGCCGTATCAGAAAACTCTCTGGCATTTGCCAGCATCTCATCACTATACTGGTCAACAGGCGGCTCCGGAAGAGTCCACTCCTGACCGTCGTTAATAGAGATCACGGGACGATCCGAACGATATTCCGTATACATATCAGACAGTTCTGTATTCAGATTGAAGCCTGCGTTTTCCAGACCGTCCAGCAGGCTGACCGCCGTTGACACATCAATGGTCCCGGAACCGGTTCCTCCGTATACCGGATTGGTCGACGCCCATCCGAATACATTCAGATTACCCGGCTCCAGCGGAAGAACTCCGTCATCATTTTTCGTCAAGACGATTCCCTCGGATGTAACTTCCTCTACAATGTCTCTGGATGAGGCGACCGTCTCATCGCTCAATGTTCCCATCTCCGACATAGCTGCCGTGATCGTATTGGACATCGGCCCGAAAAGGATCAGATTGACTACTGTCACTGTTACAAGAAGAAACGCCAGAACCGACTGGATCCGGATCATTCCTTTCTTTGGTTTCGGTATCTTTTTTACCGCGATCATCACCACGATCATCGCCGCCAGGGCTATGCCGATCACGAGCAGATATCCTGCAATCTGCTGAACGACACTTACCACGTCTTCCCATGCAACTGTAATGTTCATGTTATTTCCTCCCTTTCCTCATCAGTGTTCATGATATGCATATCCACCTGTGATGATGGAAGTATAGCATGAAAAAAGCAGCCTCTTCCCTCCGGTGTGAGAATCGGCTGTTTTTCTGTTAAATTCGGTTCTGTTTACTCTTCGGGAAAGAGAATGTCAAGAATGAATCTGCTCTCCCTGACACGCATAAGCATCTCTCCTCTGTATTTATCCACCACATACTGTATGCTCCTCACTCCGTACCCGTGACTGTTTCTGTCCTCTTTTGTAGTGATTGGAAGTCCGTCCGTGAACTGAGGGATATCCGTACATGTATTCTCCTCGTGAATATGGATCATCCTGCCTTTACGGTTCAGACGGAAGCTGATCAGCCTTTTTCCCTGCACTTCTTCTCTTCGGGCGCTTTCTATGGCATTGTCCAGGATATTTCCGAACAGAGAATAAATATCCGGCGCGCTCATCATGCGGATTGCCTCTCCTTCCGCCATACAGCTCAGGGTAATGCCATATTCGTCACAGAGCAGTGTCTTCTCTCTCATGATATAATCCAAAGATTCACATCCGGTATGATAGGTGGCGTCATAGATAGATACGGCCCGCTTCATCTCATTAATATACTGATGCCGCTCATCCGCGTCGTCGATCCTTGCCAGCATCCCCATCTGGTGCTTCAGATCATGGCACTTGATATTGATGATGTCGATCGCTTCCTTCGACGTCTTCTGCTGCGCGTAGGACATCTGCAGCATCTGCTCCATAACTTCCCTCTCACGTGTCAGCCGGTTCTCTCTGGAGAAGTAGAACTCGATCAGGATCACCAGAACGGCACAGACCAGACTGTACAGCGGGCAGATCACATTTCTCAGGACAGAGCGTTCCGGCGCGATCACAGTGGAATCCGTAAGACCGCTCAGCACCACCGCCGTAAACAGGATCACAAGGGCAAGGATCAGCATCCGGGTATCCTTCTGCCCCACATCTCCTCTCTTCTGATTCCTGCGGATCACCAAAAAATACATCATCGCCGCGGTCATAACATAGGGCAGGAACCGAAACAGAAAGTTTTCCCACACAATCCCGACAGCCTCCTCATACATGCCTGTTGCATACTGCACCACTTTCGCCGCTGCAAATGCGATATGCTCTGTAGCATATCCTCCCACTCCGGTAAAAAGGAGTTCCGCAAATGTAAGATCAAAACAAAGGATGATCACGCAAAGAGACAGGGCAAACAGACAGATCCAGAACAGAATATATGGGATAACCGCATCCGGTCGGAACATCGACATCAACTTATAGCACCCTACTCCGAAAATCCCATATCCGATCAGTGACAGTCCCAGCCGCAGCGCGAATCTCTCTCTGCGCGGACTCATGGTCAAAAACACTGCCTCCGACATAAACAGTTGAATAGAAAAACGAAACACTGCAATCAACGGTGTCTGATCCATTATGCCACACCTCCCACATAGTCCATAAAATTCCTGATAAAATCCTTTTTCCTGCGTCTGGACACGGGAAGCCAGAACCCCGCTACCAGCACCGTATCCTTCTCCAGTTTTTCCACATGAGCCAGATTTACCAGACAGCCTGACATACACTCCGAGAAAGCCGCTCCATCCAGTTTTTCCTTCACCGCCTGCATGGAGCCCCGCTCCCGGAATTCACCGTTTCCGGTGTGATATACCAGATTATTCCCGTCCTTCTCCACATAAAACAGTTCCGACACAGGAACACGGACAATCTCCTCATCCCTTCGGAGCACCAGATCTCTTCTTTCCCGCCTGGAAGAGAAATCTATGGCACGCTTCAGCTTATCCGCGAAATTATAGTAATTCACTGGCTTCACCATAAAATCAATGGCACTGACCTCATATCCCCGGATAGCGTACTGAGCCATGTTTGTAATAAATATGATTCCTGCCGCCTGATCTGTCCTGCGGATCTCATGTGCCGTTTCCATCCCGTCCATCCCCGGCATCTCGATATCAAGAAAGATAATATCATAATCCGCATGGAACTTTTCCAGAAACTCCAGACTCCCCGAAAAGAGATCCGCCCGGATATCCATACCGGTCTCCCTGTGGTAACGCTGAATGAAATTATAAAGGAGCTCTCTGTCCTTTATATCATCGTCTATGATTGCTGCCCTCATATGCTTTCGCTCATCCCTTCTGCCTTATCCTGCTCCGTTTTGATAACTTCTATTTTATATTTTATTATTATCTTTTTGTTGTCACAAGTAAATCCCATATTTTTTCCGGATTTTTTTTAATCATCCCCCGTTTCTGCTGATACAGTTTTTATACCAGTAATAAGAATCTTTCGGATAGCGTTTCATATCTTTTATATCTTCATCTGTCCGGTTTACATAGACCAGACCATATCGTTTTTCCATTCCCTGACTGCTTGAGATAAGATCCGTAAATGACCACGGATTATATCCGATAATGTCAACGCCGTCAGAGAGCGCCCGGGACATTGCCGCGACCATCTCATTGAGATAGTCTATCCTGTTTTCATCATGAACCTGCCCGTCTTCCAGTTTTTCATTTTCACATGAGAGCCCGTTTTCCGTGATGAGGATCGGAAGATGGAATCTTTCATACATCTTGCGGAGCGCCAGATGAAATCCGACGCCGTCAGTATTCCATTCGGGATTTGAATATTTGGTGAAAGGATTCTGATAGTATTGTACAAATCCTTTTTCGCTCCTGCGCCGCCGCGGAAGCTCTGGACCTTCGTAGTCGCCGAAAGAAGGCGTTTTGTCAATATACTGTCCGACGACTTCCGTTGTATACCAGTTTACGCCGATGAAATCCGGATCTGCTCCCTTCATCAGCTCTCCGTCTCCCGCCTCCGTATGGAAGAGAATTTCTTTTTGTTCGAGCCGTTTGATAAGATATGGCGGGTATTCTCCTCTGAGAAGAACATCTACAATAGAGAAACTGTAAATATCCTCGATTTCATATGCCAGAAGCTGATCCTCCGGCCGCAGCGTGGCAGGATAGACGGTACAATAAGAGATACATGGCCCGATCCTGCCTCCCTGTCCCAGAGAATGATACAGTTTCATTGCCTGAGCATTCGCGATGTTCATATGGTGATATGCCTGCCATGACTCTTTTTCACTCTTCAGTCCGGAAAAGCGCGGGATATTGGCAAGTACATCTTCCTCATTGATGGTCAGCCAGTATTTGACCCTGTCTCCAAAGTGTTCGAAACACGTCCGGGCATAAACCAGAAAATCGCGAATTGCCTTTCGTGAAAAAAAACGTTGTACTGTTCGCTCATCCACTGAGGCAGGTCAAAATGATACAGCGTTACGATCGGTTCAATACCGCTGCGTTTCAGTTCATTGATCACATTGTCATAGAACTCCAGCCCCTTCTGATTTACAGTTCCTGTACCGTCGGTATAGATACGCGCCCATGAAATGGAAAACCGGAAACATTTTAAGCCGCATTCTTTCATGAGTGCGATATCTTCTTTGTATTTATGATAAAAATCCGAAGCGGTCCTTGTGCCGGCTGTCTTTAGTTTCCGGCTGCTTTCCATACATCTGAGGTCAGCGGCCGTCAGTCCTTTACCGTCCTCGTCATATGCTCCTTCCGACTGGAAGGCGCCGGAAGCCGCGCCCCATAAAAAACCTTCTGGGAAATTGCTCATCTGTTTTCCTTTCCTTAAACAGCGGTCTGCGAAGGAGCGGCCGACGCAGACTGCGAATTAATAAGTTCCTGTTCTTTCCGGATCTGGGCTTTGTCATCCATCACGGTAAATGGCAGATAGATTATAAAATCCAGCAGCACACAGAGTATCCAGATGATAGAAAAGGCAATGCCTCCCACAAAGAAATCCACGATGATACCGGGAGTGACCCATGGAAATGCCAGGACAAAGGTCGGATTCAGGTTCATCTGAATTATACTGAAGAGCCCCCATGCCGCCAGGCCGTTTACAAGCGGAGTAATTGCCATGGGAATAAAATAATAGGGATTGAGCATCAGCGGTACGCCGAAAATAATCGGTTCGTTGATGTTAAAAATATTCGGTATGACAACGACTTTTTTCAATGCTTTCAGTTTCTCCGACTTTGCGAAGAAAAGGCTTCCGCAGAATCTGCGCGTGCATCCGTTCCCGCCGATACTGCATACCAGACGGTCGGGATGGGGAAGCGCCGCGCCGCATCCTATATCGGTTGCTGACATTTCTTCCCTTGTTAATACGGATTGGAGCAGATTCTCCGGCCAGATCAGCAGTCAGGGATTCGATAAAATAATAATCTTTTTTCTATATAATCTTTTTTGTTTACATCAATGGAAAGGAAGAATCCCTCTCTCATTCTGTGTATGGCAATATAAATATAGCCGATAAACGCACGAAAAGCAGTTTCCGAGAACGTTTTTTCAAATGTTTTTATGTGCTGTCCGACAATCTGTCCGACGGACAGCAAAGTCTGACGCTGATGAGCCCTTCCGGCTTCCCAGAGGAATTCCTGTCTCACAAACACATCGCAAAGAAAACGCCGGATGTCAACCCCTGTTCCCTCGGCTTTTATCCCATAGTTGGGGCGGCGTATGATCCTGATATCAAAAGAGGAATACATTTTTTCGATTTCTTTTAATGTTAACGAACTGGAGGCGTTCTTCTGCTGAGACCGGGATCTCGGGCAGCGGTTTATCCTCATCCAGCAGCGAACGGATGTGTGTTCCGGAATCGGGGCCGACAAAATATCCGTGACGTGCCTTTGACTGTATATGGATTCCTTTGTTGACAAAAAAGACAGAACGTTTGCCGCCCTGTCCTTTTCATATATCTGAGGATATTTCAAATCTATTTTTCCGGATGACTCCCGCTCCAAAGCCTATCTGCCGTCGGTTTCCAGTTCTTTGCGTAAGGCGCGCATCTGTCGCAGAGTTCATCCACGCTCTCCGGATCCTGATAATCCGTATTCACAGCCCCTGTCTCTTTTACGAGCTGTCTTAATCTGTCCGGATTCTCAAGCGTCGGACACGGCCGCAGGTGATTGTCGTTGAACGGCCGGTTGTCATGATATGCCTGGAAGATCGGGCTTCTCAGCGCGTCCAGAAGCGAGCAGTCATGGATATTTACATTAGAGTAGTGGATAAATACACACGGCTCCACATCGCCCTTCGCATTGATGTGCAGGTATCTTCTCCCCCCTGCAATACATCCGCCGACGTACTCTCCGTCGTTCTGGAAGTCCATTCCGAAGATCGGCTTCGTCTGACGGAAATGACGGATGCGGTGGTACATCTCTTCTCTCTGCTCCGGCGTCGGAAGAAGATCCGTCACAGCGCCGTGTCCTACCGGCATATAGTGGAAGTACCACACGAACAGCGCGCCGCTCCCGATCATCATATCGTAGAACTCTTCGCTGCTGACATCCTCAAAGTTCCGGCTCGTATAGCATACCGAGATGCCGAACGGCAGCTTATTCTCTTTCATCAGTTCCATCGCATGGCGTACCTTATGGTATACACCGTCGCCGCGGCGTCCGTCATTTGCTTTCTCGAAGCCCTCCAGGCTGATGGCCGGCACGAAATTCTTAACTCTGAGCATTTCCTGACAGAATTCTTCATCGATCAGCGTTCCGTTTGTAAACGCGAGGAACTCGCAGTCCGGATGCATCTCGCAAATCTTAAAGATATCTTTCCTGCGCACCGTCGGCTCACCGCCGGTATAGATATACATATACGTGCCCAGTTCTTTTCCCTGACGAACGATAGAGTCAATATCCTGCATGCTCAGATTATACTGATGTCCGTATTCTGCCGCCCAGCATCCCGTACAGTTCAGGTTACAGGCTGTCGTAGGATCCAGCAGGATCGCCCACGGGATATTGCAGTTATATTTCTCCGTCAGCTCATTCTGAGTCGCGCTTCCTTTCAGGCTGGCGTTTGTAATGAAATTCTGGAAAAATGCTCTGCGCACTCCCGGATCCAGCTCGTAAAGCCTTAAAATGAGCTGATACCAGTTATTCTTCTCTTCTATGGACTTCCTGATCGCGTTTCTCTGGCTCACATACCAGTCTTTCGGCATAAACCGGTCCACGAACGCCATCAGTTTCGGGATATTTTCCTCCGGACTGCCTTCAAGATAGTTGAGAGCCTGATTCACTGTAAAGTCCTGCATAATTTCCTTGATCGACTTTCCCAATTTGTAACTCTCCCTTCTGTTTGTCTTCTGTAAAAAATGTATTTTCTGTTTTCATAATTTATCACCGGAAGGAGACTTGGCCTCCTGTCCGGTGCGTCTGCTGTAAATCAGGGATTTATTGTCTTACGGCATTGAGGATCTCCATAAATTCCTCGCCGGTGATCGTCTCTTTCTCATAGAGATAACCTGCCAGTTCATCCAGTTTTTCCCTGTTGTCCGCAAGGATCTTTGCCGCTTTCTCATGCTGCTTTTTCACCAGTTCCACTACCTGACGGTCAATCTCCGCCTGTGTTTCCGCCGAACAGCTCAGGGAGGTATCACCGCCCAGATACCGGTTGGTCACTGTCTCCATTGCCACCATATCAAAATCTTTGCTCATACCGTATCGGGTGATCATGGACCGGGCCAGTTTTGTCGCCTGTTCGATATCGTTGGAAGCGCCGGTCGAGGATGAGTGAAATACCAGTTCTTCCGCCGGTCAGTGTAGCGATCTTGTTCTCCAGTTCCTCCTGGCTCATCAGATAATGATTGCCTTCCTCCACCTGCATCGTGTAGCCCAGAGCACCTGAAGTACGCGGGACGATCGTAATCTTCTGGACGGGAGCGGAGTTGCTCTGTTTTGCCGCCACAAGAGCGTGCCCGATCTCGTGGTAAGCCACCACTTTCTTCTCCTGATCCGTAAGTATGGCGTTTTTCTTCTGGTATCCCGCGATGACGACCTCGATACTTTCTTCCGGATCCGATTCTGTAACACAGCTTCTGTTTTCCCTCACCGCGCGGAGCGCAGCCTCATTGACAATATTGGCAAGCTCTGCTCCGGAAGCGCCGGACGCCATACGGGCGATCTTGTTAAAGTCCACAGACTCATCCGCTTTTATTTTCTTCGCGTGGACTTTCAGGATTTCCTCACGGCCCTTCAGATCCGGAAGCTCCACCGGCACTCTCCTGTCGAATCTTCCCGGTCTTGTAAGCGCCGGGTCGAGGGATTCCGGCCTGTTCGTCGCGGCAAGGATAATAACGCCGTTATTCGACTCAAACCCGTCCATCTCCGTAAGAAGCTGGTTCAGTGTCTGCTCCCGTTCATCGTTGCCTCCCACACGGCCGTCACGTTTCTGACCGATGGCGTCGATCTCATCGATAAATACGATACACGGCGCTTTTTCTTTTGCCTGTTTAAACAGATCCCGTACTTTCGACGCGCCCATACCGACAAACATCTCCACGAATTCGGAACCCGACATAGAGAAGAAGGGGACATTGGACTCGCCCGCCACTGCTTTCGCCAGCATTGTCTTGCCGGTTCCCGGAGGTCCTGCAAGCAGAATACCCTTCGGCATGGAAGCCCCGATTTCCCTGTATTTGGCAGGATTATGGAGATAATCCACAATCTCCGAGAGATTTTCCTTTGCCTCATCCTCTCCGGCCACATCGGAAAAGCGGATGCCATCCGAAGATTTCACATATACCTTGGCATTGCTCTTTCCCATTCCGAAGATCATGGAATCGGGTCCGCCGCTCGCGCGGCTCATCAGTTTCCGCGACATATACTGCCCGATCCCTATAAAGACCGCGATCGGAAGGATCCATGTCAGGATAAAAGAGAGAATCGGCGACATCTGTTCAACAATCTCACCTGAGAATGTGGCGCCGGCATCATACAGTCTCTCCGTCAGTCCGGGATCTTCTACCATACCGGTCTTATAGATCTGATCCCCTTCTTTATTTGTAAACAGGATTTCATTATCCTGTTCATCGATCTCCACTGTTCCGACATCTCCCTCTTCCGTCATTTCCATAAAAATGTCATATCCGACCTCCTGCACCTGCTGTTCTAATAACCACGGCAGAAGAATAAGATTGAACAGCAGAAGAATGATAAGAACGATCGCATAATAATAAATCAAAGGCTTTTTCGGTCTTTTAATTTCCTGCATTCACAAATACCTCCTCACTTTTCACAACTGATCTTTAACAACAGTTCAGCCCTTCGGGACAGACTATTATTGTCTTTATAGCAAATACGCAGGATATTTGCGACTCTCAATTTTAAAAATATGTATTGACAGTTCGGAAATTTTGTGAGAAAATCTGACAGATCGAAGATTTTGTAAAGACAATTTCAGAAAAATATAAATGGCGTATTTCTCTGTCTTCGGCTATATTAGAGATGCAGGGATGAATATGAATGGAATATAAGGAATAGAAGAGGAAGGAGATTTGACCTGTGAGATGGTTTGATTCAGACTTTGATTATGTACAGGAATTTATGGATAAATGGAATAAAAGAAGAAAAAAAATGCGCGCCGCGTATACTGTCATGGGCATTGTCCTTCTCGCGGCAGGAATACTGACCGCCCTGTTTCCGGTCGGTATATTTTCCGTCATACAGTATCTTGCCGCGATCTCCATGATCGTGATCGGCATATATCATTTTGTTACATTTGCTTCTATGACATACTATTTCAGAGATTATATGCTGCTCCTGACCGGAATCCTGAATGTGCTGATCGGCATTATGCTTTTTATCATGCCGGTTACACTGACAGTACAGGTATTCACTTTTATGCTTGCCTTTCTGCTGCTCTTTAGCGGAGTACAAAAACTTTCGCTCTCTTCCCGGCTCAGATACTTTCGGATTCCTCATACGGGCAGTCAGACTTTCAGCGGCATCCTCAACATTATTCTGGCAGTCATATTTCTGCTTTTACCGTTTCTGTCGGCAGTCGCGCTCAACTATATCCTTGCCGTATATCTGATCATCATAGGAGCTTCCCTCCTGGTCGAGGCGGCGGGCATGCGGAACCCCGGCCTCTGACCGGAGTAAATGATAATGACTAAAGGAGATATACCTGACATGGAACAGAACTCTGACGCCGGGCAGGATATGACATTCCTCCGGGATGAACCTGTCCGTATTCTCGTCACCTTAGATAAAACTTATCTCCCGCGCCTTCAGGTGCTCCTCACTTCCATCCGCGCCAGCCAGCCGGATGAACGGTTTGATATCTGGCTGATGCACAGCGCTATACCGGATGAGGAACTGCAGTCTGTCGCGGAGCAATGCCGTCTGTCCGGATACGGATTCCATCCGGTCATGGTCAGTGATCCGATTTTCGCGGACGCCCCGGTCAGCCGGCAGTATCCCCGGGAAATGTATTACCGTCTGCTGGCTCCCGCCCTGCTCCCTCAGGAACTGCGCCGTATCCTCTATCTGGACCCCGACACCCTTGTCATCAACCCTCTCCGGCCGCTCTGGGAGGCAGAGATGCAGGGAAATCTTTTCGCGGCGGCAGCCCATACCGGGAAAACGGAACTGGCAAATAATATCAATCAGATCCGTCTTGGAACCGACCACCCTTATTTCAATTCAGGCGTACTGCTGATCGACCTCGGTCTCGGGCGGCAGGAGATCAATATTGAAGATATTTTCCGTTACACCAGAGAACATTCGAGAGAACTGTTGCTGCCGGATCAGGATATTTTAAACGCCCTGTACGGTTTCCGCACACTGGAGATCGATGATTCTATCTGGAATTATGACGCGCGAAATTACAATAACTATCTCCTGAGGAGCATGGGAGAACATGATATGGACTGGGTTATGGCACACACCGCGATCCTTCATTTCTGCGGGAAATCCAAACCGTGGCAGAAAGGATATATCCACAGATTCGGGATCCTGTATAAACATTACGAGAACCTGACGCGGAAAAACGGAAACAGGATATAACCGGGAGATCATTCTTTTGCCACGATCAGCGTCAGATATTCGTCCGCAATATGGCATCCCAGTCCGTTCCTGTTATATCCGGGCCAAAACTTTCCGGCAGTAATTCACCCAGACTTGTAATCCGGTAATCTGTCTCTGACCGGACCAGAATGATCTCAAAAGAATTCTCACAGAATTCCCTCATAACCTGACGGCATACGCCGCAGGGAGGGCAGTATTCCAATTCGCTGCTGTTCTCCTTTCCTCCGGCAACGGCAATAGCGCGGAATTTTCTCTTTCCTTCACTGACCGCTTTAAAAATCGCGGTACGCTCCGCGCAGTTTCCCGGCGTAAGAGCGGCATTCTCAATATTGCAGCCGTTATATACAGAGCCGTCCTCGCACAGCAGCGCTGCTCCTACCTGAAAATGCGAATACGGCGTATAGGCCATTTTCCGCATTTCCAGAGCTTTTTTCGCCAAAGTCCGATATAAATCCTCTTTTATCACTGTTCTCCCTCCCGGTCCTGTTTCATCAGGATTCTTACCGCTTCTATTGCCGTACGGATCGCGCCTTCTGTATCATGTTCCTGCGTATTTTCCAGACCTGCCTTCTCTCTCTCCTGATTGGCAATAGTCAGAAGGACCGTTCCTGTTCTGACCCTGAGGCAGCTTCCCACAATGAACATCGCCGCCGACTCCATCTCGGATGCCAAGGCTCCGCATTTAACCCATGCGTCCCATTTATTCAGGAGTTCATAACCTGCCGGTTTTTTTTCCGGCTCGTGCTGTCCGTAGAAAGAATCCTTGCACTGAACCACACCTGTATGACTGGTATAGCCCAGCTTTCCCGCCGCGTCCCGAAGCGCGTTGACGACGTCGATGTCCGCCACTGCCGGGAATTCGACCGGTACATACTCTCTGCTGGTCCCCTCCATCCGGATGGCGCCGCTGGCAATCACCAGATCTCCTCCTTTCACATTTATTTGCATCCCGCCGCATGTGCCCACACGAATAAAGGTACGGGCTCCGCATCGGTATAACTCTTCCATTGCAATGGCCGCGGACGGCCCGCCGATACCGGTAGACGTCACGCTGACCGGTTCACCTTCCAGCATGCCTGTCCATGTCACATATTCCCGGTTGTCCGCCACCATTTCGGCGTCGTCCAGAAAGGCCGCGATCCTGCCGCATCTTTTCGGATCTCCCGGAAGTATTACATATTTTCCCACATTCTCCGGCTTCGTATGTATGTGATACTGAATACCGGCGCCTTCTGTATAATCAACCATTCTGCCGCTCCTTCTTTTTGGTATTTGTAGGTTTATTTGTGTGGTTACTTCAATTAAAAATACTCTCTTTTCAGCTTTGTCGTATATACAGCAAAAACAACTAAAACTATAAAAAAGACAATCATTCCCACTATATCCGCCACCGTCATGGAATATACGTAACAGTGAATCACATCAATCACTCCATATAACAAAGCAGCAATGCCAAATATAAGAAGAGCCGGTCCGGCTTTTTTCGTAAACGCTTCTTTATCTTTACACTTTTTATAAATATAGTCTTTTCCCAAAAGCAGCGATGCGTTAATCTCGCCGGTCCTCTTCATTTGGATGAACGCATAAATTGCATAAATCCCGCAGGCAAGTACGACAATCCCGATAAATCCCCAAATACTGTCCATATTATCCATTCCCGCTTACTCCTTAAACTCTGATTCAGATGTCGTTGACTTTCTTTTTTGTCACAATCTTCCCGTCCTCATCCCAGAGATCGTGCCAGTCCTTTGCTCCCGGCCAGAGAAATACATGCCCTTTCACAAGGCGATTGTTTCTCTCCAGTTTGGCAATCTTCGCCATCTCATCGTCCGTCAGCGGATCTTCCGTCAGAGACTTCAGATTACTCACATAATTCTTATTATGCACAGAAAACGGGATCGGAATTGCCCCTGACTGGTGTGACCATTTCAGGCAGATCAGCGCCGGGTGGCAGTTGTGAGCCGCAGCGATTTCTTTCATTTCCGGCAGCTCCATATCTGCCACATCTTCGGGCATGATATCTCTCTCCGGTCTCTGCGGCGAGCCGAGCGGCATATAGCCTACCACCTGGATATCATGTGCCGCAAGGTAATCGAAAAGTTCTTTCTGCTGCATACATGGATGAAGTTCTATCTCGCATGCTGCCGGCTTGATTTTCATTAACGGAAGTACAGCCTCCAATTTTGGGATCGTCATATTGGAAATACCGATATGGCGAGTCATCCCTTTCTCCACCAGACTCTCGCACTGTCTGTATGTATCCATGAATTCTTCCACACTGAACGGTTTCGAATTAGGGTTTCTGGAGTCAACATCACATCCCGGTGCATGATAGTTCGGAAACGGCCAGTGGATGAAAAACATATCGATATACTCACACTGCAGATCCGCAATACTCTTCCTGCAGGACTCTTCCACTCTCCTGTGCATGTCATTCCATACTTTTGTCATGATGTACAGGTCTTTTCTCTCCACCACACCTTCGTCAAATGCTGCCTTGAACACCTTTCCGATCTGAGCTTCGTTTCCATAGCATGCAGCACAGTCGAACATTCTGTATCCGCAGCGAATCGCTCCTGCCACTGCGTTTGATACCTCTTCCGGGCTGACACGGTCAGAACCAAATGTCCCCATCCCGATTCCCGGAATTTCTTCACCAGTGTAAATTTTCATTTTCGGCACGATAGCCGGATCGATAAATTCTCCCATCTTTACCTCCTTAAAGTAACAGCTTGTTCTCGTAATATATCATAATGCTCAAGATCACAGTTCGGTGATCTTTACCTGAGGCAGAATATATTCCATATCTTCCTTTATAAAGTATCCTGTTTCCTCTCGCAGAGCGGCTGCTGCCGAAATGGCGCTTGCCCTTCGCAGCGTTTCTTTTACAGAGAGTCCTTCGCTGATCCCCAATGCAAAGCCGGCGATCATGGAATCACCACATCCTACTGTGTTGACTGCGTTGATCTTCGGAACTTCCGCCCGGAAGACTCCCTCGTCACAAACTGTAAGGGAGCCGTTTTCTCCAAGGGATACTGCGACGATATCCACACCTTTCTCATGGATTTCCTTTGCCGCTCCTATCATATCTTCCATACGGCCGCAGGGCTTTCCCGTAAGCGACCTGATTTCGTCTATATTCGGCTTGATCATAGTCGGACATGCCTGAATCCCCATCTCAAGAAGTTTTCCGCTTGTATCCAGGACGACCGGTTTTCCGGCATCCTTGCAAATCTTCACAAGCCGTTGGTACGCAGTCCCGTCCAGTCCCTTTGGCACACTCCCCGACATGGTGACAACATCCGCCGACTCCATAAGCTCTGAGAACTTCATCACAAATTTTTGAAAATCTTGTTCTGAAACAGTAAATCCGGGCTCAAGGAACTCTGTCTGCACATGGTTTGCCTCATCCCAGATATTAATGCAGGAACGACTCTCATCTTTCATATGATAAAACTCACTCCTGATTCCGAAAGGCTTTAACGAATCTACGATATAATTGCCCGCATGTCCTCCCGCAAATCCGGTCGCCGTCACATCCGCGCCGGCAATAGCCGCTGGTTTTGAGACATTAAGCCCCTTCCCGCCCGGCGTATATGCACATTCTCTGACACGGTTCACCTCTCCGACCTGAAATCCGTCCACCACGTACCGTTTATCGATAGCAGCATTCAGCGTGACTGTCAATATCATATCCAAAGCCTCCTAATCCTCATTGACCAGCATCAGTTTCCCTTTGACAAGTCCGGGTGTCTTAAACATCTGGAACGCCTCCTGAGCCTGACTCATGGGCATTTTTCTGTAGATGAAATCTTCATCGAATTTCAGTTGTCCGGTCGCAAAATAATGTGCCGTAAGCTCCCATTCTTTGCCCGGGAACGGCGCGCTGTATGACATCCACGAACCGGTCAGTTTGAATTCTTTTCTGTTCATTTTTTCCCAGAGAGCAGGCGTAAATTCCAGATTTTCATGGGGCGTTCCGATAAAACATACATGTGCTTTATTCGCCGCCAGTTCAAACGCTTTATACATCGTCTGCACCTGCCCGGCTGTCTCGAATACATAACCATATCCTTTTCCTCCGGTTATGTCGAGAGCTCTGTCCATAAAGCCTTCCTCTGTCGTATTGACTACTTCATCTGCACCAAGGCGTTTTGCAAGATCCAGTCTCGCCTCACTGATGTCAAAAACAACTGCCTTTTTAGAACCATAGATTTTCGCCCACTGCATTGTAAACATACCGACTGTTCCTCCGCCTAAGATCGCCACATATTGCCCCCCCTGATAATCATTCTGATAGAGGCCGTGGAGAGCTACCGTGGCAGGCTCGAACATAGCCGCCTGTTCGTAAGGTATGGACGGGTCATAGACAATCGCATTCTGTTCCGGTACGATCACATAGTCCGCATTGCTCCCCTGCTCTCTTGAACCGATGAAACTGTAATGCTTGCACAGGGAAAAATTTCCGTTCTGGCAGTCTTCGCATTTCATGCACGGTTTGAGCGGAGCGCCTGATACATGATCTCCGACCCTTATCTTTGTCACTCCTTTTCCGACTTCCACTACGTCACCTGCAAACTCATGTCCGAGAACAATCGGGTAAAAGTGTACTCCATGGTTAAGTACACGCGGGATATCCGAACCGCAGATACCGGAAGCCTTTACTTTTACCTTAACTTCTCCCGGTCCCGGCGTCGGTTCATCATAATCCATATACTTCACGTCCTCATTTGCACATACAACGGCTGCTTTCATGCTTATTTTCCTCCTCTTTTTTTCATGATACCTTTTAGCTGCTGATAAAGTTCTATATATGTGTCATAATTCACATCGTATATTACGCCTTTTTCCCGGTCCGGCTCATGTTTTCTCCGATCCTTCACTGTCAGTCTGACTGCTTCCTCAAAGTCCGCATACATACCGATTCCTACTCCTGCCAGTATTGCAGCTCCCAGAGTGGTAGCCGTATCGGACGATGGAACTATGATAGGCTTTCCGGTGATATCGGATTTGATCTGTGTCCAGAGAACAGAATTTGCCGATCCTCCCATCGCACGCATCACTGTCACATTTGCGCCGGCTTCTTCCGCCACACTCAGATTATGTCTCAGGGCATAGGCAGTTCCTTCCATGGCCGCCCGGATAAAGTGTCCTTTCGTCTTACTGAAATCAATCCCATAATATACGCCTTTGGCATCCGGATTCCAGATCGGCGTTCTTTCCCCTGACATATAAGGCAGGAAGATCAGACCGTCGCTGCCCGGTTTCACTGCCGCCGCTTCTTTATTGAACAGGTCAAGAGAACTCTTTCCCTGCCGCTTTCCTTCTATTCTCTCGTAAGCGCCGAATTCTTTTTCCAGCCAGCGCATCACACCGCCGCCTCCGGTCGTGCCGCCCTGCAGCAGCCAGTGTCCGGGAATTACATGGTACCCCAGAATAAGCCGTTCATCTGCCCGATACGTATCGGTACATATGCTCATTCCGCCTGCCTGTCCGCCCTGCTCCTGGGTCTCTCCGCTGTGGATAACGCCGGCTCCTAGTGTACCGCACGCCGCATCCAGCCCTCCTGCCGCCACCGGTGTCCCTTCTGCCAGACCGCATTGTGCCGCCGCTTCTTTTGTTACTGTCCCGACAATATCATGACACGCATGAATTTCCGGCAGTATATCCGGTGAAATCCCGAATAAATCGCACATTTCTTCATTCCAGCATCCTTTTCTCATATCAAAGCAGTGCAGCCCATATCCCTGGGAAAGCTCCTGACTTGTTACCCCTGTCAGCCTGTATACGATAAAACTGTTTGACTGCAGGATCTTATATATTTTTTTATAAACTTCCGGAAGATTTCTCTGATACCAGATGATCTTCGGAGTTGTATATGATGGCTGAAGCGGATTTCCGCACAGTTCAAATATTTTCTTTTTTCCGATCCGTCTATTATATTCATCACAGATATCCACCGCTCTTGTATCCATCCAGATTGGTGTGTTGGTAAGAACATTCCCCCCTCTGTCGATTGCGATTGCGGACCAGCTCTGTCCATCGATTCCTATACCTCTGATCTCAGACGGATCGATCCCTCCGCTTTTCAATACAGCCGGTATCGTTCTGCATACAGCGTCCCACCATTCATTCGGATTCTGCTCTGCCCATCCCGGATGATGATAATACACAGAGTAATCTCCGTTTCCGGATGCTGCCACCTGACCGCTTCTTGTAAATACAGCAATCTTGCAGGCGCTTGTTCCGATATCAATCCCCAGCAAATATTCGCCCATAATACTCTCCTTTAACTGTCTCAGACTTTCTTGTTCAACACTCTTATCGAACGACCTTCCACAAATCCCGTCTTTAAGATCACGGTCTTCGTCGCGGGCTCTCCGTCTGTATCCTGCCTTTCTGTATCCGCAAACCTGTCTTTTCCTTCCAGCTTCAAAAGCAGAATCTCCGCTGCTTTCTTCGCAATTTCGGCCGTCGGCTGTGTAACGATACTGAGTCGGGGTACAGAAGCCTTCGCAAAATCAACATTGTCAAACCCGATCACTGACAGCTCGTCCGGAACCCGGATTCCAAGATCATTAATCTCCATCATGGCCCCAACGGTCATCTCATAATTTGAAATAAACACAGCGGTCATATCCTGATTATTCTCCCACAGACGGCGCATTGCAGCCGCTCCCCCGGCGATCGTATAATTTCCCCGGACAACTAAATCCTCGTTAGCTGCAGCTTTGCCGTCTCGGATTGCTTTCTCGTATCCGCGCTGTCTTTCTCTTGCAGTATAAATATCTTTCGGACCTGCGATCATTCCAATCTTTGTGTGCCCGGCAACTATCAGTCTCCTCACGGCCTCCTCTGCCGCACCTTCATTGTCTATCAGGATCCTGTCGCATGCCACATCCCGCATCTTACGGTCGATCATTATGACAGGCTTTCCGGCCTTCAGGAACCTCTGGAAGCCGGAGTCTTCCGCTCCGGCCGGCATAACGATCAAACCGTCCACACGTCTGCGATACAGAAATTCAACTGCTTCTCTTTCCCTCTCTGTATCAGACCGGCAGTCGCAGATCATTGTCGCATATCCATGACTTCTCAGAATATCTTCTGCTCCTGTGATGATCTCTGCGAAGAAAATGTTGTTAAGCTCTGGAATCACGATCCCTATCGTCTTCGTCCGGTTTGTCTTCAGTCCCCTTGCGACTTCATTTACTTCAAAATGAAGTTCCTTGATCGCCTCTTCTATCTTAATACGGTTCGTCTCCCTCACATTACCGCCATTAAGATAGGACGAAATTGTGGCGAGTCCCAAGCCGGTACACTTTGCGATATCTTTCACTGTTGCTCCCACTATGCATACCGCCTTTTCCCGTGATAATCCCTGTCATGCCATATATGTCTGACAGATTTTGTATTACTCTGCTCTTCCATCGCATCCACACATTTTCATACGGACCTTGACCTGCTCTTTTACTGCTTCCATTCCGACATTTCCCAGCTTTTTCGGATCATAGGTGTCCGGTTTTTCCTCAAGCAGCTTCCTGATGGCATCCGTATATGCGGCCCTCAGCTCTGTTGCAAAATTAACTTTGCACATACCGCGCTCCACACACTCTCTAACGTCCTCTTCACTCAGTCCGGAAGCTCCGTGAAGCACCAGCGGCACGGATACAACTTTTCTGATCGCGCTTACTCTCGGCTTGTCAAGAACCGGTGTGCCTACATAAAATCCATGCGCAGTACCAATCGCGACCGCAAGCGAAGATATACCTGTACGCTCAGCAAATTCTTTTGCCTCCGCCGGATCTGTATTCGTGTCGGCGTCGGCCTCAAGGTCATCTTCCTTTCCGCCTACTTTTCCGAGTTCAGCCTCAACCGGGATGCCGAGTGCTTTCGCGACATCGACAACTTTCTTTGTAATCGCAATATTGTTTTCAAAATCTTCGTGCGAACCATCAATCATCACAGAAGTGTAACCTGCTTTCATAGCCTGTACTGCAAGTTCAAAACTATTGCCATGATCCAAGTGCAGGCAGACCGGAACGGAAACTTTTTCCGCTTCCGCCTTCACGATCGCCGCATATGTCTCAACTGTCCCGTATTTGATCGTGCCGGGAGTAGTCTGGAGCATGACGGGCGCTTTTAGTTCCTCCGCCGCTGCGAGCACCGCTTTGACCATCTCCATATTTTCGATGTTGAACGCACCTACTGCATAACCTCCTTTACGGGCATCTGAAAGCATTTTTTCTGAAGTAACTAACGACATATTATTTCCTCCTTATCATAACCGAAACGTTTCGGTTTTTCTCATACATCCATATTACTTCATAAGTTGTACGAAGTCAAGACTCTCTGCAAAGCCATATTAAAATCTCCTGTTTTTAACATGTCCAATGCCATTAATAGAAATGATTACTTTATCTACCAGAGATTTTTATAGATTCTTACCACGTCGTCTCTGGTCGGCACTCTCGGGTTTGTTGCCGTGCAGGCGTCTGCCAGCGCGGCATCCGCCATACGGTCGGCCGCTCCGAAATATTCCTCTTCGGAAATCGTGCCGATCTGTGATATTGACAATGGAATATCCATCTCTTTTAACATGAACTGCACCCAGTTTACAAGAGATCTCACTGTCATGATCTTATTGTAACTGCTCAGCCCCAGTATCTGCGCCACTGTCGCATACCTTTTCACTGCCGGAAGGTATGTTTCCCTGCTTTTGCTGTGCTTATTAATATCACTGTTAAACTCTATGATATGCGGAAGAAGTATTGCATTTGCACGCCCGTGCGGGATATGAAACGCCGCGCCCAGCTGATGCGCCATTCCATGGTTCAGTCCAAGCGACGCTGTATTAAACGCGAGTCCCGCAAGGCTTGACGCGGAATGCATTTTCTGTCTCGCATGCATATCACTTCCGTCCAGAAACGCCCTGAGCAAAAATACTCCGCAGATCTCAATCGCTTTTTCCGCGAGCGCATTCGAAAAATCACTGCGGTTTACGCTGACACACGCCTCCAGCGCATGGGTGAACACATCCATCCCGGTATCCGCCGTTACTGACGGCGGTACACTCTTAACAAGCTCAGCGTCCAGGATTGCTTCATCCGGCATCATAGAATAAGACACAAGCGGATATTTTACTTTTGCCGCAGGATCAGTCACCACCAGAATTTTCTGATAAGGGAGCTCTGCAAGACGGTCAAGCGCCTGATCCCCAAAATAAATTTTTGTTTTAATATCAAAGCTCTTCATAGCTGTCCTCTCTGTCAGGTTTCTATGTGTCATCCGAAGTATTTTATTGCGGATAGATACACTGTATTCCCGAATCTTTAAATATCCGGAGCCATTTTTCCTCCGGCTTCTCATCAGTTATAACGCCTGTAATATCATCCAGAGTTCCTATCTGCGTAAATGCCGTCCGGTCAAATTTACTGCTGTCTATCGCAAGAATTCTGTCCTTTGCCGACCTGAGCATTGTCCTCTTGTTATTGGCATGCAGATCATCTGAATCCGTAAATCCCGCCGATACGTCAATGCCCTTACAGGAGATGATCGCTTTATCCACATGATAACTGCCGAGCATCCTGTCAGTCTGCGGGCCGACCAGCGCGAATGATCCCTCGCGTGATTCCCCGCCTGTTGAGAGGAGTTTCCAGTCCTGCGCATCAAACAGTTCGATGATGATCTCGATAGAATTGGTAATGATCGTCAGATTCTTCTTTCCTTTATCCTGCAGGGCTTTCGCAATGTATACCGCTGTGGTGCTGGCGTCCAGCATTATGCTTTCTCCGTCGTTTGTCAGACCGGCGACCAGTTCCGCTATACGCTGTTTGCCTAAAATATTCCGATTCTTTCTGATATTAAATGGAAGTTCAATATTAACATTTTCATTGATAACAGCGCCGCCGTAACTTTTTATAGCATAGCCGTCATTTACCAGTTTCTCAAGATCTCTTCGGATCGTCTCCTCTGAGACATTGTATATCTGGCTTAGTTCGCTCACAACAACCCGTCTGTCTGTCTGCAGCTTTTCCAAAATCTCGTTACGTCTTTCTATTGCTAGCATCTCACCCGCCTCCTGATTATAGTAAAACAGACTCTCCGACCGCTCTGCACTTATGTGAAAATACATCACATGCTACAGTTTCAAGCAGGGGAGAGCCTGACTGTTCATAGTTTTATAAGATTGCATCGCGAATCCGTGCGTCCGGATGAGCGATAACCGAGGAATCAAGGAACATTCCTCTGTCTTTTACCGCCTCTTTTGCCCGTTCGATCGCTGCCTCTACAGCTGCAACCTCGCCTGTCAACAACATATAGGATTTTCCGCACATGCCTCTTGCGATACGCAGCTCGATCAGATGAACAATGGCTGTCTTCGCCGCCTCATCGGCCGCTACAATTATTGACGCGGCGTCATATGTCTCAAAAATACCGAGCGCTGATATATCCTCGATCTCAGCCGCTCCATAGATTGCCGGGAAAATAGACTCATGCGGGTTTCCGAGCACAAAACTGTCGATCAGGTGGAAACCATGCAGCTCTCTGGCGGTGTCCACCGCTGCTTTTACGGCGCTTAAGTCGCCTGTAATGATCGCAATATACTTGCCCGGACATACTGTCTGAGCTTCGATTATACTGACTTCAGAGGTCTTTACCATTGCATCTGCTGCGGTAATGCCTGCTGAAACAGTCTTATATTCTACCATTCCGATTGCTCTACTCATTGCCTGCACGTCCTTCCTGCGTTTCTATGACGACATATTTGCTGTTTACCTCTCTCACTGTACCTGTAACTGATGCATGGATACCCACACTCAATCCTTTACCCGGTTCAGCGATCATCTGTCCTTTTGTCACCTTATCACCCTGCTTTACGATTGGAGAAGCAGGCGCTCCTATATGCTGGCTCATCATGATCTTCACTTTCTTGACCGCAATCTCTGATTCATCCAATGGCGCCTCCCTGTTATATTTCGTAAGATCAATTCTTGCCATAAGGCGCTCCATCGGAACTTTTCTGTACTCTCTTTCCGCTCCTACAGGTTTTGCTTCCGCCTGCGGAGCCTTTATACCATTTGCCCTTAGGCCGGCTTTATATTCGGCCATCAGGCTTCTCGGAGAAAGCCCCTGAAAACAGGAGTACAATTCACAGACACCGCAGGAAGAGCAGAACATTGTATTCACGAAAATGTTCGGCTCCTGTATATCCTTGCAGGTAGCTGCAAGCATGAATTCATGAGGTCTGATCGGATGTCCGAGCAGATGTCTCGGACACAGATCCGTACACATCGTACACTGACAGCAGCATGCTGCCGCACGCTTCATATCGATTGAATTTTTCTTTAATTTCTTCTGAACGATGTAATGATCTTCCGGCAATACGAGAATCGCATTCGTTGTCTTTGTCACCGGCTGGACGCCTGTTCCGATATTTCCCATCATAGGTCCGCCCACAAAATATACCGGATTCGGCGTTGTCGTATGTCCTGCCTGCGCAACAACCTCGTCCAGCGGCGTTCCGATCGGCACGCGGACAGTGACCGGATTCTCCACCTCAGCAACGACAGATACCAGCTTATCTTCAACAGGTGTATTATCGTGCAGAGCTCTGTATGCATTGTAGACAGTCTCTACATTAAATACCGCAACACCGCTCTCGATCGGAAGTCCGCCGGGGCGTACGACTTTTCCTGTCACCTCGTAGATAAGAACTACCTCATCGCCGGCAGGATAAACCTCGTCCAGCAATCCGAGCCTCATTTCCGGATATTTCCCGATCTCGGCATTTACCGCTTCGATCGTCTTTTTATATGCCTTTTTGATACCGATGACCGCTTCTTTTGCCCCAACAGTCTCGGCGATCGTATGGAACATATCTGTAATCTCGGCAGCGTGCTTTTCAAGGAGCTGCCTGTGCAGTCTCAGGAGCGGTTCGCACTCTGCGCAATTAAGTATGATTGTCTCAGCACGCTCATCCAGTTTTGCATATGTCGGAAATCCTGCGCCGCCTGCGCCGACGATACCGTTTAGCTGCAATATGCTGCTTAATTCCTTCATATCCATAATTTCACTACTCCAGTCCTGATCCGTCATCAATAATTCCTACGATTGCCGCATCAACCGGCGAATCGGGCATACCGCTCCCTATCCGCGCCGCGCTGCCCTGTGCTACAAGCACATATTCACCAATCCCAGCTCCGATCTTGTCGATCGCAATAAGTTGGGCAGCACCGGAATGCATATGTTCCAGTATGTCTACAATCATGAATTTGTTTCCGACCAGATTTTCACATTTTCGTGTCGAAACTACACTTCCGACAACTTTTCCTATCAACATGATATAATCCTCACAGTGTCTCCCGTCACAATCTTCGCCGCATTCGCCTCATCGGTATCAATGTGCATTTCGAGAGTAAAGCTGTCGTCAACACGGATCTTCACATGATTAAATATCGTTCCTCTTTCATTGTCCGCTTTCACTGACACGATATCACCGTCATGAACTCCGGCTGCCATAGCATCTCTCGGCGACATATGTATATGACGCATAGCAATAATGCATCCCTCGTCAAGATAAAGCGCGCCTTTCGGTCCCACTACGGCGATCGGCGCGCTTCCCGCAATGTTTCCGGACTCCCGGATCGGAGCTTTTACACCGAGTTTGATCGCATCTGTCGCAGAAATTTCTACCTGAGTCTGTTTTCTGACCGGACCAAGTACTCTTACATTCTCGATCGCACGGAGTTTGAGCCCTACGATCGTTACTTTCTCATTCGATGCAAACTGCCCGCCCATGAGCTCTTTTCTTTTTGTGAGCTGATAGCCGCTGCCGAACAATACTTCAACATGTTCCTGCGTAAGATGGATATGTCTTGCGGATACGCCGATGGGGACAAGATACCCCGCATCATCGGGAGATTTCTGCTTCTCTACTGCTTCCAGGACCAGCTTTGTAATTAATGCCACATTACTGTTATCCATATCTCAATTCTCCTTGTACTCACAGGGAACCGGCACCATGCACTGTACATGGCAGGTTCCCCGGATGATTCATCAACAATACAGGATTATTGACCTGTCAATAATAACCTATTATTATTTAAGAACCGGAAGGATTTTTTCCACATCATTGTGCGGTCTCGGGATTACATGTGTAGCTACTAATTCGCCGAGTCTTCCTGCTGCCTCTGCTCCGGACTCAACAGCTGATTTAACGGCTCCTACGTCTCCACGTACCATTACTGTTACGAGTCCGCTTCCGATCTTCTCTGTTCCTACCAGAACTACGTTAGCAGCTTTTAACATTGTATCTGCTGCCTCGATCGATGCTACCAGACCTCTTGTTTCCACCATTCCTAATGCTTCCTGTGACATTCTTCGTTCCTCCTTTTGAATTGTTGGTTGTTCTTGTACCGTTTCTGCCTTCTGCGCCGTCTTTCTCACTCTTCGTACAGTTTTCGCCGGCGCTTTGGCTGTTGTTGTTTTCTTTTCCTCTGCCATCTTAAACTGCCTCCTGATCTACTCTGTTCGCACTCCCGTTGATGATCTTGAGTACCTCTTCATGGGGGCTCGGGATCACAACAGCGCACACAGGCTTTTTGATTCCGCCCGCTTCAGCAGCTTCGACAGCCTGTTTTACGGCGGATACGTCACCGCGGATAATAACTGTGACCAGTCGTCCGCCCAGTTTTTTCTCCCATGTAACAAACTGCACATTTGCGGTTTTACACATGATATCTACAGCAGCTACTGCCGCTGTAACACTTGGGATCTCAAAAAATCCATACGCATTTCCCATGAGACTACTCCTTTGCTCTTATGTAAGGACCGCCCGCAAGCAGTGTGACTATACAGTAGGAAGAATCTTCTCCACATCATTGTGCGGTCTCGGGATCACGTGTGTTGCAACCAGTTCTCCGAGTCTTCCTGCCGCGTCCGCGCCGGACTCAACCGCCGCCTGAACCGCTCCGACATCGCCGCGTACCATTACTGTCACGAGTCCGCTTCCGATCTTCTCTGTTCCCACCAGAGTAACCTCTGCCGCTTTTGTCATTGCATCCGCAGCCTCGATTGCTGCTGTAAGTCCTCTTGTCTCAATCATTCCTAATGCAAGCTGTGCCATTGTTCATTTCCTCCTAAATTTCTTCAATGTCTTTTTTATTGATGATATGTGGTTCACCTTTATCTAATCCGGTAAGCTTGAGCATTTTCTCCGTATCCTCTGTCGGTCTCGCGATCTTATAATCAGCCACAATGCCTGTGAGTTCCTCCGCTCTCGCCTTTGCCGCTTCAAGCGCCGCCGTGACATCGGATACGCTTCCGCGGAATTTGACCATAACAATCAGTGGTACAGGTAATTCATCTGCATTTGCCGGTTTATTCTTGTCAAATTTTTCGAGCCATACATCGCCGGCTTTGCATCCGGCGTCAGCCGCCGCAAATGCCGTTGCCAGCCCGAATACCTCCAACATGCCTACTGCTTCTCCCATAATGATCCACCTTATTTATTAATGATAGCAATCTTAAGCCCCTTCTGCGCGAGATTTGTCTGATGAGCCTCGTTAATCTCCTCCAACGGGAATCTGTGAGTGATCAGTTCCTTCATCGGAAGTCCGATCGCCTGCGCTCTCTTCAGGAAATCAAATGTCGTCGCGTAATCTCTCAGTGTATATACCCATGAGCCGACCAGAGTGATCTCTTTTGAGCAGAGGTCAAAGTGGGGATTGATCGTAGCATCGCCGCCGTTGATAAAGAATCCGAGTTCACAGAGCCCGCCGCCGTTACGGATAAATTTGTAAATATTCGAATGTGCCGCCGGCGATCCGGTACACTGGAATGCGAAGTCTGCAAGGTGGCCGTCGAACGTGTCTTTTACCGCTCCTGAAAGCGCGTCGATTCCTTTGTATTCCATAAAGTTTACGGACTTGTCTGCGCCCATTTTCTCAGCGAACTCAAGCCTCTGCGGATTTCCGTCTACTGCAACGATATTCTCGATACCCATTGTACGGAGTACCGCGATACAGATCAGGCCGATCGGTCCGCATCCCTGTACAACAACTCTGCTGTTGAATCTTAAGATTCCGGTTGTCTTTGCTCTCTCAACTGCATGTACAAGAACCGCGCATGGCTCGATGAGGATTCTGGAGTCAAGATCAAGATCGCTCACATTGAATACGGAAGAGCCTTCACGGATCAGGATATAATCCGAGAACCATCCGTTCAGATGGATGTCGTCATCCGGAAGTAATCCATATACGTCGGCACCGCCGATATTCTTCTTGTTCAGGTCGAACATCTCAATGTCCGGATCATCTTTAAAGATCATGCATGTAACGACTTTGTCGCCGACCTTCAGCGGTTTTCCTGCGCTGTCTGCCTTAACGTTTTTACCCATCTTTACGATCTCGCCGGTTCCCTCATGTCCAAGCGCTACCGGGATCAGTCCGAACGGATCTTTCTTAAATTCATGCGCATCCGTACCACAGATACCGCATCCTTCTACTTTTACAAGGATATCTCCGTCTCCCACTTCCGGAATAGGAAATTCCCTGATGTCGTAGTGTTCAAGTGACGTCAGCATAGCAACATGGGCCGTCTTCGGGATAGACCGGCTTGCTGCCGGCGTCTGTGAAGGGATTTTTTTCTCAAGCATACTCTCGAGCACCTGTTTTACGACAGCTTCCACATTAGCGGAATTCATTTCCATGTTAATTTACCTCCTATTTCTGTTTCTTTTTGCGCCATGCACAGCTCGATTTCGTTTCACTTCATCTCGCTGATGGCGTGCGCCGTATGCTTTTTCTGCATTTCGGCGACTTTCGCCGTGCCAGCTCGATTCCGTTTCACTTCATCTCGCTGATGGCGTGCGCCATATGCTTCCGCCGTGAAATATGTACCTGCAGGCAAGCCTGCGTACATATTGCACGTCGTAAGCGCACGGCTTAACGTATGCACAGGCTGTCTGTCATTACGCAGCGTCTTCTCTTTGTAAACGTGCTTGCGCTTGTCAGGCCCTCGCCCGTCCTGCTGGCGATCGTAAATGTACAGAAACCCTCGCCGCCGAATCCCAGCGCCGCGTAAGACGGGCCATTCTTCACGAGGATCGCCGTGTCGATCGCTTTCGCGTATTTCGTAATATTATCAACGTTCTTTGAGTGGATATGCGCGGAATGGCGGTTGCCGTGTTCAAGCCATACAGCCTGTTCAACGGCATCGTCAAAATCTTTCGCCCTTACCACGCCGAGGATCGGCATCATAAGCTCTGTCGTGATCAGCGGATGCTCCTTCGGTCCCTCAAATGTGATACATCTGATATTGTCCGGAACTGTAACGCCGATCATACCGAGCAGTGTCTTCGCATCGCGTCCCACACATTTTCTGTTCAGTTTTCCGTCTTTAAGAACAACCGCAGTAAGTGCGTCCTGCTCCTCTTCGGAAGCCGGATAGCAGCCCTGCTCTGTGATCATATAGTTCATCAGTTCATCTGCGACCGAATCAACTGCAACGATCTCTTTTTCAGCAATACATGGAAGATTGTTGTCAAATGTACATCCGTTTACGATATCTTCAGCTGCTTTTCTCAGGTCTGCCGTCTCATCAACAACTGCCGGCGGGTTTCCCGCTCCTGCCCCGATTCCTCTTCTTCCGGAAGAAAGGACTGCAGTAACAACGCCGGGGCCTCCCGTCGCGGCGATAAGCTGGATCGCCGGATGCTTCATCATAATATTGCTTGTCTCAAGCGTCGGACGTTCTACCGTGCAGGCAATGTTGTCCGGACCGCCCGCTTCTACGGATGCCTCATTCAGGAGATTTACCGCATAGATGGACGTCTTGACCGCCGCCGGATGCGGATTAAATACAACTGTATTTCCCGCCGCGAACATTCCGATCGTGTTGCAGAGAACAGTTTCACTTGGGTTCGTACACGGGGTGATCGCGCCGATCACTCCGAAAGGTCCCATCTCTATCAGCGTAAGACCTCTGTCGCCGGACCATGCCGTCGTTGTAATGTCTTCCGTTCCCGGTGTTTTCTCAGCAACAAGCTGATGTTTTAATATTTTATGTCCGACATTTCCCATGCCGGTCTCCTGTACGCCCATGCGTGCCAGGATTTCTGCGTTCTCCTTGATCTTTTTGCGGATATTGGAGATAACTTTTTCTCTGTGATCCAGTGACATTCTGGCTACGATCTTCTGAGACTTCTTAGCAGCTTCGATCGCCTCATTCATATCCGGAAACACTCCTCTGTCACCGGACACGTCAGAAGCGATCTGCATCTTCGCCATGACTTCCTGCACGATGTCCTGAACCATCTGTTCATTTACAGACACTCTAATACCTCCTTAAAGACTTCCTTCCCGTAAGCCGCGATAGCTGTGTCCTCTGCCGCCGAACCGCCGCTCACTCCGAGGGCTCCGATGATATGTCCGTCATATTCCATGACCTCGCCGCCTCCGAAGATTACGATCTTGCCATTATTCGTAAACTGGATCCCATAGAGATCCTGCCCGGGCTGGCTCAGCTCTGCCAGCTGCGCAGTGGACATTTTCAGACTTGCGGATGTATAAGCCTTATTTAATGCAATGTCGAAACTGGCTATGTATGCGCCGTCCATACACTGGATAGCCACCGGCCTTCCGGCCTTGTCCGAGACAGCAACGACAACGTCTACCCCCATCTCTGAAGCTTTTGCTTTCACTTTCTCGATCAGGGCATTTGCAAGAGTCAGTGTCATCTGACGCTTCTTGCATTTACAGACATGCGGTTCCTCTGCAGCGGGTATTGTCCCTTTTATCTGATCCAACACGGATCTTACCGCATTAGTGATATCTTGTTCATTCATAGGCTGAGCTCCTACATACCGAGCTGTTCCATAACTTTCTTTGTAATAGAAGCGACCAGATCGGCGTCTGCGTCCCCAGATGCAGAAGAAGCTGATGCGCTTCCGCAGGAACCGCTGCATGAATGGCAGCTCGGTTTGCCTGTCTGCGCGTTCGGGCAGAGATTAGCCGGATGTTTGCCCGGAAGTCCCATCTGTCTTCTGATCTCGTACAATCTCTCAACCTGCTCTTTGCTGAACTCCTGCGGTCCGCCGACCTGCATTGTCTGCCATAACAGCTGTGCATAGAATTCTACGGATTCCATTTTCATATACGCAGCGAGAAGGCTTTCGGAAAATGTAAGTGCGCCGTGGTTCTCAAGGAGAACTGCATCAAAATGCTGAAGATAAGGTTCAACCGCATCCGGGATCTCCATAGTAGAAGGTGTTCCGTACGGAGCGATCGGTACGCATCCGAGCGCGATAACCGCCTCAGGCATGATCGGCTGTGTCAGCGGGATACCTGCGATCGCAAATGTTGTAGCGTACAGCGGGTGAGCATGTACAACTGATTTCACATCCGGTCTCTTCTGATATACACGCATATGCATCTTGATCTCCGATGACGGCCTGAATCCTTTGTTCGCCTGAAGGACATTACCATTCTCATCAACCTTGCAGATGTATTCCGGTGTCATGAACCCTTTACTGACGCCTGTCGGCGTACATAAAAACTCATGATCATTGAGCTTTACGGAAAAGTTACCGTCGTTTGCAGCAACCATTCCGCGATTGTAAACCCGCTTTCCGATCTCACACATCTCTTTTTTGATTTCGTATTCGTTTTGCATCTCTTCTCCTCCTTGGATTCCACAAAACTTTTGTTTCGTGTTGTTTCTTTTTGAATATTACCACACAATCCCACAGCCGTCAATATGTTTCAATGTTGGTTTTTATTGGTTTTCATCATCTTCCCACGGGAGCACATCTCCATCTTCTTTCAAATACTCCAGTATCTCGGGAATTCCCTCATAACATTTGGAATCTACATAGAGGATTTTCCTGCATCCCGCAAGCCGAAGCCACCTTTCCGCCCTCGCAACATCCGCGCGTTCATCGTGGATCTTGGTGACGATGCCGATCACTTCCCGATTGCACATTGACGTACTGCACGGCGGATATAACGAATATGGTTCGGTTGCCGATAAGAGCATTCCCACCACATCTGCTTCATATGTATAGAGCGCCAGCGCATATCCCAAATGCTTCGTCTGCGCATATTCACCGGGAGTATCGATGATCACATCGAAATTATTCACATACCGGGTCTTGTGATAGTGTATTGTTTCACCTTTCAGAGCCTGCGTCAGCGTGGTCTTGCCGCATTCGCTCCTGCCCGCAAGTACTAATGAACAATGGTAATTTCTTTACCCGGAACTGTTAAACCCTGTAATTATGTTAATTATACTTCATACGGTACTATAAGTCAACGCAAATCAACACTGTTCTCATATGTTATCAGCGGTTTTCCACACAAACCAACACCGGATCTGTTGTTTTTATTTGTTTTTTTGTGATTTCACATTGACATAGCACTAAAAATGTTTCATACTGAAATCAATGGATCTTTAAGAAAGCGAGACAGTGTTCTATGACATATCAGCGGCATACATACGAGACATACAGCAAAGAACCTGCCGAACGATATGAGTTTGACATTCATACTCACACCATTGCCAGCGGCCACGGTTCCAACGCAACGATCACAGACATGGCCAAAGCGGCAAAGGCGCATAACCTGAAAATGCTCGGCATATCCGATCACGGGCCGGCAACTCTCGGCGGCGGCCGGACATCTTATTTCAGGAATCTCCGATATGCGCAGAAAGAGCGTCTCGGGATCAGGATGCTCTATGGAGCAGAAGCTAATATCATAAACCGTAAAGGGGATCTCGATTTGGGAGATGATATATTAAAAGGGCTGGACTACACAATCGTCAGCATGCATCATCCGATAATCAGAACAGGAACCGTTGAAGAAAATACGGAAACATATATAAACGCCATAAAGAATCCATATGTAACTGTCGTCGGGCACTGCGACGACACAAATTTTCCGATCGATCCGTTCAGACTTTTCGCCGCCGCGATGAAATATCACGTACTGCTGGAAATCAACAACAGTTCTTTAAGTCCTGAGGGATACAGGGGGGATACAAAATTTACGGATCTCATAATCCTGAACCTATCCGTGCATTTCAATTATCCGGTCCTGTTTTCCAGCGACAGCCACGGAAAAGAACATGTAGGGGATTTTACATATGCGCGGGAAGCGGCAAAGCTTTCCGGAGTTCCCGATCATTTGATCCTTAACCGCTCAGCGAAAGCGTTTCTCAGATTCCTCGGAGAAAAATGAGGAACAGGCCATTGATATTATGAATCCGTTCTTTTAAAAACAGTCAGACAGGCGTCCGAAAGGCTGAAGTCTTCCGGGCGCCTGTCTGGTCAGTCTCTTTTCCGTTCTCCGGCAAAACAATTATCTCGTCACAATGTCAACCGGGACATTGAAAATCTCCGCAACTTTAAGGATCGTATCGATATGTCTTCCCGTTGCAGCCGCAAAGTGATGTGTCGGACCGCACTCGCTCCAGCGGTTCACAAATTCTCTTGCCCCGCAGGTGAAACGTGTTCTCATGTTTGTATCACCGAAGGAAAGGATCGGTCCTTC
>CAZJRY010000007.1:0-34190 GCA_964548625.1 uncultured Mediterraneibacter sp. | reverse complement strand
CTCTTCTTGCCTCTTTTTTACAGTACCGTCAGACTGTATATGTTTATTATAACAGGTCCTGCTCTGTTTTTCACTTGTTTCAGATTTAGTTTTGCGGAAACACAGGGCAATTATTCCTTGACACAGACAGATCTGTGAACTACAATGTATACGTATAAAAAACAGAATACATCATTCGGTAGGTGAGGTTACCACAGGGATAAGGATATTCCCGGAGATTGCTGCCGCGAGATCGTGGAGACACGATAAGATGGTCAGCAGGCTGTGTCGTGAAGGTGCAGCCTAACGCAATTGATATGCCCTGTGATACTAAAGCTTGAACGATGCACGCTGATCATGTTTGTTTCTCGTGAATGTATTATGAACTCCGTCGCCGTTCAGGCAATGACGGAGTTTTTGTTTGTAATTTTCGTTCACACTTACAGCCAAAGGAGGTGAGGTTATGGACTCCGGCGCCAGTTGCCATATATACAGCTTAATGACAAAAAATCACATAAAGAGAGGTACTTATCATGAACAAAGATATTTTCGTAAAACTCCTCCGGCAGCGTCAGTACAAAGCTGTGAGGAGTATTCTGGATGTAATGAACGAAGTGGACATAGCCTCGCTGCTCTCGGAACTTGATGACAAAGAGCTGGCTCTGGCTTTCCGCCTGATCCCGAAAGAGAAAGCGGCAGAAGTATTTGCCAATATGGACAGTTCCATGCAGACTTATCTGGTGGAAATGTTTTCCGAAAAAGAATTGAAAGAACTTCTGGATGACCTGTACATGGACGATACGGTAGATATGCTCGAAGAACTGCCCGCCAATCTGGTCAACCGGATCCTTGACGCGGTCAGCACTTCGGACAGGGCGCTTATCAATCAGCTCCTGAACTACCCGGAGGACAGTGCCGGGAGTATTATGACGACCGAGTACGTGGATATCCGGAAAAACATGACAGTCTCCCGGGCGATGGCGCATATCAAAGAAACCGGAATACACAAAGAGACGATCTACACCTGCTATGTGACCGAGCGGCGCAGACTGATCGGGATCGTCAGCGCTAAAGACCTGATGACGACAGACGACGATGTTCTCATTGAAGATTTGATGGAGACAGAGATCATCTCTGTGATAACCCATACAGACAAAGAAGAAGTGGCAAAGCTTTTCACAAAATATGATTTTCTTGCCATCCCTGTCCTTGATACGGAAGGTCTGATGGTCGGGATCGTCACATTCGATGACGCCATGGATGTCATGGTAGAGGAAGCGACGGAGGACATCACAAAGATGGCTGCCATCAATCCCAGTGAAAAGACTTACTTCGAGACGTCTGTATTTGTCCACGCGAAGAACCGTATTCCGTGGCTCCTGATCCTGATGTTTACGTCGATCATCACAGGTACGATCATTACAAATTATGAAAATGCGTTTGCCGCGATCCCGCTCCTTGTATCGTTTATCCCGATGCTGATGGATACCGGAGGAAACTGCGGTTCCCAGAGTTCTACGCTGATCATCCGCGGGATCGCGCTGTCACAGATCCGTTTTAAGGATATTTTCCGCGTGATCTTCAAGGAATTCCGCATCTCCCTGATCGTGGGAACCGTGCTCGCCGTGTCCAACGGTATCCGCATCATGATCCAGTATCGGAATATAGAACTCGCATTTGTCATCGCGCTGTCGCTGGTCGGCACCGTCATCATGGCAAAACTGATCGGATGTATATTGCCGCTGCTTGCAAGCAAAATACACCTTGATCCGGCGATCATGGCCTCGCCGCTCATCACAACGCTGGTGGATATCTTTTCTATATTGATCTACTTCAATATCGCAACAGAACTGTTTAATCTCTAATGTTGTGTCAGGATAAGTCTGCCGGACACAATACCCGGAAAGAAAGAGGTGTCATCAAATGGGAAATTACATACTTGAAACTTGTGTGGACTGCGTAGAATCAGCACTCGCCGCCGAAAAAGGCGGAGCCGGCCGTATAGAACTCTGCAGCGATCTTGTGATCGGCGGCGTATCTCCGTCCCTGCCGCTGTTCCGTCAGATCAGGACATACACAAACCTGAAAGTCAGAGTACTTCTCCGCCCCCGCTATGGCGATTACTGTTTTGACAGCTATGAATGCGATGAATTAAATGAAGAAATCGAAATGTTCCGCGAGGAGGGCGCCGACGGCGTCGTTGTGGGCATCCTGAATCCCGACGGGACACTGAATACAGAGCAGCTGGCACGTTTTAAAGAGACAGCCGGATCAATGGAGATCGCACTTCACCGGGCATTTGACGTGTGCCTTGATCCGATACAGGCAATGGAACAGATAATCAGTCTCGGGTATGATACGATCCTCACCAGCGGTCAGAAACCCACCGCATGGGAAGGCCGCGATATGCTGAAAAAACTCCGTGAAAAAAGCCGGGGCAGGATTGAAATCCTCGCCGCCGGCGGTATCGGACGTAATGTGATCGAAAAACTTGTCCCGTATACCGGGATTTCCTCATACCATATGTCAGGTAAGGTCGAGGCAGAAAGCGCCATGACATTCCGTATGCCCGGCGCCAGCTTCGGTCTGCCGGAACGCAATGAATATAAGCTGCTCCGGACAGACAGCGAAAACGTAAAAGAAGCTGTTGAATATCTTGACAGGGCTTTCCGATAATCCTTCCCGGCGGCATCCCGCCCCGGGTCATATCGGTTTTTCTCTGCCGAATAATTCTGTTTTTCTTTATAGTCGTACGAGAACTAGACGATGACTTTGATCCATCCTTCCGGAGCCTCGATATGTCCCATCTGGATGCCTGTCAGTGTATCGTACAGTTTCTGCGTAACCGGCCCCATCTTCTCCATTCCGCTCGGGAAGCAGATCTCTTCTCCCTGATTGACAACTTTGCCTACCGGAGAGATCACTGCGGCTGTACCGCACAGACCGCACTCCTCGAAATCTTTTACTTCATCAAAGTATACGTCTCTCTCCTCCACTTCCAGTCCGAGATAGTGCTCGGCCACATACATGATGGATCTTCTTGTGATGGAAGGAAGAATCGTGCCGGAATGAGGCGTAACGACTTTATTGTCCTTTGTGACAAAGATAAAGTTTGCCCCGCCTGTCTCCTCTACTTTTGTTCTTGTGGCGGAATCCAGATACATATTCTCGTCAAATCCGTTTGCATGGGCCGTCACGATCGCGTGAAGGCTCATCGCGTAGTTAAGTCCTGCTTTGATGTGTCCCGTTCCGTGCGGCGCCGCGCGGTCAAAGTCTGATACACAGATCGTGAGCGGTTTCGCGCCGCCTTTGAAGTACGGACCTACCGGAGTTGTAAAAATCCTGAACTGATATTCATCAGCAGGCTGCACGCCGATAACCGGATTAATACCGAACATATACGGTCTGATATACAGAGTGGCTCCTGAGCCGTACGGCGGAACGTATGCCGCATTTGCTCTGACCACCTGCTCTACGGCTTCTACAAAACGATCCTCCGGAAACGGCGGCATCTCAAGACGACTTGCGGAATCTGCCATGCGGGAAGCATTCATATCCGGACGGAATGTGACAATATGTCCGTCTTCCGTTGTATACGCCTTCAGTCCCTCAAAAACAGACTGTGAATACTGGAGTACACCCGCGCATTCATTCATCACGATGTTCGCGTCGTCGATCAGCGCACCGTCATCCCATCCGCCGTCTTTATAGTTTGCCACATACCGCTTGTCTGTCTGTATATAGCCGAACCCTATATTTTCCCAGTCAAGATTTTTCTTCTCCATTGTATTTCCTCCTCTGCTTGGAAAAGCCTGTCATTACTCTACCGTGAACATTATAATACTGTGGACGTCAAAAATCAAGAGTGCGCTCGGTTTTTGGCAGCACGGACATACGCCGCAAGCCGCTTCATGCAGCCGGCGCTATGAAAACCACTGTTCCGTCAGCCAAAGAAAAACTCCGCGAACGCCCTCAGATTTTCATCTTTCTCCGAAGAAGCCAGGATTCCGGCATATACCGGTTCATACGATGTAATTCCGTACTCCTGCCACCTCTCACTCTTCGACAGGTCAAGAACACCGTCCGTCATATACGGCTCATACTGCGCGTAATCATCACCCAGGATTTCACTCCAGTCCCGGAACGCGCCCTGCCCGTCATATTCCTCATAGATCTCCTGATCACAGATAAAGAGATCAACCGTACCTGAAGCAGTCAGCACCATCCGTTTTATCACATCCGCGTAATCGTCCCCGGATCCTGCCGATGTATCAACGGTAATCGTCTCGTACGGATCTCCGGTTCCGATATCCGCAGTCAATTCGTCCGTCATCTGATCAATCTGCTCCTGCACATTCATGTCCGAATCCATGATCGCAATGGAGAGAAGCTCATCCTTCATCCCGTTCCGTACCATCGTTACGATAATACTCACGACCATGATAAACGCCACGAGAACAACCAGCCATATCTTGTAATAAGTCCACAGATATTCGACCTTCTCCCTGAGGTTCATCGATTTCAGCTTCTGAAATTCCAGCTCTCTCTTTTCTTTCGCCGTTAAGTCTGATTCATGCTTTTGCTCCATAAAATCTGTACACCCTTTTCTTTCTCACATAGATTTCCGCCTGCAGATCTACGGTGTGCAAAAATGTGTTCCACCCCTCCGGCGCACCGCTATAGACAGTCTAACTCATTTTGGGGCGAATTGCAAATAATATATCGCGCCGAAATGACCCTATGCACAAAGGACTTAATCCCTTTGCCGGATTTTCTGTATTACTGCTCCGCAGCCGGATACTCATTGCAGAGCAGCCGATATGCAGGCTCGTCCTCCTCGATAGTCGGGAATCTTCCAATTGGCTCATAGAACCGATTGTCATTCTCGTCGTCATTGCACATTGATACTTCTCCAAGCAACACAGCTCCTGTTCCCTCCTCCACATGGAAATCATGATAGAGATAAGGCTGGATCGTAATACTTTCTCCCGGCGTCAGTCTCACACGTGTTCCGGCAGGCACCGTATAGGTCCTTCCGTCACTATGTACGGTCACATCCGTATCGGCGAATCCCCCCTCTTCTGTGGAATTATATACCGTGATCAGGACATTTCCACCGCCTCTGTTGATGATATCTTCCATCTTATTCCAATGGAAATGCATGGGCGCCATCTGTCCCTCATTGACCATGAGCAGTTTTTCAGCATACGGTTTTTTGTATCTATTATCTTTTACATTTCCATTTCTAATAGTAATCAGGGCAAATCCCACTTCATCAAATCTGCCAAGACCGTAATCAGTAATGTCCCAGCCCAGCATATTGTCCCTGATTTCATCATACTCATGATTCTTCGTCTTCCAGTTCTCCGGGGTCCAGTTACAGAACGGCGGGATTTCGAAACCATGCTCTTTAATCAGTTTTTCCATGTCTTTAATTACCGCGTTTATTTTTGATCGTTTCAATCTTATCATCCTCTCTTTAATTTTATCATATATTCGCCACATTTATTTTACACTGTCAGCCAGTATATTACATCTATTTCTTTGTCTTCTGACATGCAGCCTGTCATACCGGATATTGAAAAACTTATTCCATAACTATTTCAAACGCTTCTGAACCCAGCACTTTACAGGTGAGATTCTGATGCTTCCCCTCGGTACGTACCATGATCCGTTTTCCCTCTCTTCTAGCACTTACTCGCAGCACTGGCGTCCCTTTAACATCTGTAATGAATGTCTCTGCCTTTGCTTCTTCCTCGAAGCATACAAGATTTAAGGTTACACCGTCCGCAAAGTCATAGTCCGGTCTCTCTTCATGGTTTCCCACTGCCAGGATACTGTTTGGTCTCGCCAAAAGAGGCATAGAAAAGTAATCAAAAGTATCTTTATGCCATTGTCCGCCTTCCACCGTCTCTTCTGTGAGAATATTATACCAGGTTCCCTGGGGCACATAATATTCGACTTCCCCGGATTCTTTGAATACCGGCGCCACCAGAAGAGACTCCCCCATCATGTACTGCTTATCCAGAGTCTCACAGGTTCTGTCCTCAGGAAATTCTACAAACATGGGTCGCATCATTGGGATTCCCTCTTCATGAGAAATCACTGCCTGGCTGTAAAGGTACGGCATCAGGCTGCATTTCAGTTTTACAAATTTCCGCAGTACGTCACAGGCTTCCTCATCAAAAAACCATGGGACTCTGTAGGAAGTAGATCCGTGGAGACGGCTGTGAGAACTTAAAAGACCGAACTGACACCACCTCTTATAGATATCAGCAGGAGCCGTATTCTCAAAACCACTGATATCATGACTCCAGAATCCGAAGCCTCCACAGGCCAGAGACAGCCCGCTTCTTAAGGTTTCCGCCATGGAAGGATAGGTGGCTGAGCAGTCTCCTCCCCAGTGGGCCGGGAACATCTGGCCTCCTACTGTGGCAGATCTGGCGAAAAGTACGGCCTCCCCTTTTCCTCGTTCTCTTTCCAGAAGTTCAAACACAGCCTTGTTATATAAAAAAGTATAATAGTTGTGCATCTTCACAAGATCCGATCCATCAAAGTAGGCAATATCTTTCACAGGAATTCTTTCCCCGAAGTCTGTCTTAAAACAATCCACGCCCATATCCAACAAAGTTTTCAGCTTATCCTGATACCATTTTACAGCTTCCGGATTGGTAAAATCCACCAGTCCCATACCTGCCTGCCACATATCTGTCTGCCATACATCTCCGTTAGCCTTTTTCAGAAGGTATCCTCCTTTCAGTCCTTCCTGGAACAGCGGCGATTTCTGACCGATATAAGGATTAATCCACACACAGATTTTCAGACCCCGGTCATGGTATCTCCGGAGCATCCCTTTAGGATCCGGGAAGGTCTTAGGATCCCATGTGAAATTACACCACTCATAGGCCTCCATCCAGTAACAGTCAAAATGAAAAACATGAAGTGGGATATCCCTATCTGCCATTCCCTGGATAAAGCTGCCGGTAGTCTCCTCATCATAGTCAGTAGTAAAAGATGTGGTGAGCCACAGACCGAAGGACCATGCAGGAGGCAGGGCCGGCTTTCCGGTAAGTTCCGTATATTTCTGAATAGTTCCTTTCGGGGTATCTCCATTGATAAAATAGTAATCCAGACGCTCTCCTTCTACAGAAAATTGGATTCTTTCTACCTTTTCGCTGGCAATCTCATAAGAAGCATCTCCCTCATTATCCAGAAGTACACCATAGCCTTTGTTTGTAATATAGAAGGGGATATTTTTGTATGTGATCTCGCTGGCGGTCCCGCCGTCTTCATTCCACATTTCTACAGTCTGTCCGTTTTTTACAAAAGGAGTGAAACGTTCACCCAGTCCGTAGATATATTCATCTACGTCAATAGCCAGAGCTTCTACGGTATAGGTCTTTCCAGTTGCGTTATTCTTAATATTGGCCATATTCCGAAATCCGGTGCTGGTCAGTTCTCTGTCTCCGCTCATAAAACGGATTCCCCAGGAGTTTGGCCTTTTATCAATGATCGCTTTTGTCTTTCCTGTCTGATAAACGATAAAATCCTCTGTCTCGTCAATGGTCACTGCTGGATCAGTCTCTTTCACCTGTGCAAAAGGGCCGTGATAGGCTGTTCCCTCAAAATGTGTGATAGACACCTTGATCACATCTTCCATAGGACTGGAAAGACGGATGGTCAGCATTCCCAGATTGAGGCAGTCTCCTCTGTTAGAGATATGTTTTCCCGGAGCATAAATCGTCAGATTGCTGCCCTGGACTCTGGAATCTGCATATTCCACCGCGAAAAGGGGGCTCATTTCTTTCTTCATACACCAATAGCCATCTGTAAATTTCATGATCTGCTTCTCCTTATATTATCTCAGTTTAAATTGTTTTCCGTTTTTCGTTCTGGAATCGGTTCCTGCCCAGGCAATAAAGTCTCCCGGCTCTGCCCTGTATTCCATAGATCTGGTATAAAACCTCAGGTCTTCTGATGTCAGGGTGAAGACCGCATCTTTGCTCTCTCCAGGCTCTAGTGTCAACTTGGTAAATCTCTTAAGCTGCCGCATGGGTCTGGCCACACTGCCTGCTTTGTCCGTCACATAAAGCTGAACAGTCTCTGTTCCCCGGCGGCTGCCGGTATTTTTTACGGTTACAGAAACCTGCAAAGGTTCTCCCATACGGATTTCTTCCTTGTCCAATCTCACTTCTGAGTAGGAAAATTCCGTATAACCAAGTCCGTAGCCAAAGGGATAAAGAGGCTGGTTGGGCATATCGCTGTATCTGGAAAGAAAGCGGTTTTCCATACATTCCCCGTCTTCAATGTGACGTCCTGTGGAAAGTTCTCCGTAGAATACCGGCACCTGTCCCACACTCCAGGGGAGAGACATGGAAAGCCTGCCCTGAGGATTCACATCTCCGTAGAGAATATCTGCCACAGCATGTCCGCCTTCCGTTCCCGGCATCCATGCATAAAGAATAGCCTTTGTCTTTTCCTTTACTTCCCGAAGATCCAGAGGTCTTCCCGCAAAAACCACCGCCCCTGTATTTTTATTGGCCTTTGTCACTGCATCCAGAAGTTTTTTCTGAACTTCCGGAATAGTAATATCCCCTCTGCTGGATCCTTCCCCTGTCTGGATAGGCGCCTCCCCTATCATCAGCACCACCTTGTCACATTCTGCCGCAGTCTTTGCCGCCTTTTCTATAAGAGCCTCCGTCTCTTCCCGGCTCTCTGTGCCTGTCATGTTATACCGGAATCCATAGAGGGTCTGTCCCGGATTTACGATACCGCAGCCTTTTTCAAAAACTGCTCTGGCGCCTTTTTCCTCAATTCCCTGACGACAGGTTACCGCCTGTTCTATATCTCCGAAGAAGGACCACGCCCCCAGGATATGTTTGTCCTCTGCATATGGACCGATAAAGGCCGTCTTCTCCTGTTTCTTCAGAGGCAGGAATCCTTCCCGGTTCTCCAGGAGTACCATACTGTCCCCGGCGGCCTTTCTGGCCTTTGCCCGGTTTTCCTCTGTAAAGATCTCTCCGGTCTCCGTCTGACCCTCCAGTCCCCGGTAAGGATTTTCGAAAAGACCCAGCTTATTCTTCAGCTTCAGGATACGCAGGACCGCCTCATCGATCAGTTCCTCCCGTATCGTTCCTTCTTTTACCATTTCCTCTAAGCTGCTCATATAACAGCCGCTCATCATATCCAGATCTGTTCCGGCTTCCAGGGCCTGTCTTGCGGCTTCTTTTTTATCCTCCGCTACACCATGGGTCATCAGTTCCCCGATGGCGTTATAGTCTGAAACCAGCACGCCCTCAAATCCCATTTCTTCCCGAAGGATATTTCTCATAAGCCACTGATTTCCTGTTGCGGGAATCCGGTCCAGGGTATTGAAAGAAGTCATCATCATTGCTGATCCTGCGTCTATGGCCGCACGATAGGCAGGAAGATAATCCTCTCTCAGAGTGCGTTCCGACAGTTCTACATTGTTATATTCTTTTCCTGCCGTAGGTGCTCCATAGGCGGCAAAGTGTTTGGTACATGCCCCTAAATGATCTTCATAGTGTTCTCCTTCTCCCTGGATTCCCCGGACCATGGCCTCTGCCATCCGGGAATTCAGATAGGGATCTTCCCCTGTGGATTCCATGACTCTTCCCCATCTGGCGTCTCTTACAAGATCTACCATAGGCGCAAAAGTCACATGAAGCCCATCAGTGGCAGATTCCCTTGCCATAATGTCCCCCGCGCACCTTGCATCTTCTTGGGAAAAGGTACAACCTAAAGCCAATGGAATAGGAAAGATTGTCTTATAGCCATTGATGATATCTGCCATAAACACCACAGGGATATGATGGGGCTGTTTCTCCATACATCTTTTCTGGAGGCTGGAAATTTCTTCTGCTCCTATGGCTCCCAGAATACTTCCAGAAAGTGTCAGGTCTTCTCCGGAAATTTCCTGGTCTAGCTCACTTCCTGTGATCGGTCCTTCCTTTTTAAAACAGCTTACATCCACCTGCATCATCTGGCCAATCTTCTCTTTCAAGGACATATCTTTTAAAAGTTCCTGCAAATTTTCTTCTGTCATTTTGCATACCTCCTCAGCTCTGTGCAATTTTATAATGAATCTTATAGATTTCATTTCCTCGTATCCGGACTGAAAATAAAAACTCTTCCCCTGAGACATCCTGTTTTATGATGAAAAAAATACAGACCAAAGCCTTTCCATGCCCGGCGGCTCCGGCCTGCGCTGTTCCTGCTTTATATCATTTATAAGGTAATCTCAAAAAGCCTTGCCATGTTCTCGTTTTCCAGTTCTGCAGTTAAAACACCTGTTGCCGGATTCCATGAAAAAGAACTGGTACTGTAAGAGGGATATGCCAGACGAATCTGGATCTTTTCTTTTTCCTCCTCGGAAAGGGGCAGGGGAAATGACATCTGTTTATGACTGCCGCTTCTTCTCCATACCGCCAGATATATTTTATTTTCCGCTCTCAGCCCCAGCGACACCCACTCATCTTCAAACCGGGACAAACCCAGAGGCCAGAAAGGAACGGATTCCTTTATGTGATGACGAATCTTTTTATAATAATCCAACCCTTCCTTGACCAAGTTTTTCCGCTCCTGGGAGAGAACGTTCAGATGTCCGCTCTGGTGAACCCGAAGAAGCATGGCGTTGACCATATTGAAAACCACTTCCTCCCGGTCACCTTCCGGAAGGGGATAAGACCATACCGCAGCCTGTTCCGGTGTCAGACCGGAAGGAGCATTGGCCGCAATGGTCGCATAGTACCGGTAATCTTCCTCATCTGAGGTAGACTGGATACTGTACCTGGAAAGCATGGCATAATCCATCCGCATCCCGCCGCTGGAACAGTTCTCGATGACCAGTTCCGGATATTTTTCAAAAATACCGTCCAGCCACTTTAAATAGGCTCTCTCATGCTCCAGCATCCCTTCTCCCGGATTTTCCGCCTGATGTTCTGTGCCAATTCCAGGCTCAATATTATAATCCATCTTAATATAACCGATACCGTAATCACGTATCAGCCGGTCGATCACAGAGGCGGCATACTTGCGTACTTCCGGATTCCGGTAATCCAACTGATACCGGCTTCTGTCATAAACACGTTTTCCGTGTCTGGTAAAGAACCAGTCGTCCGGCAGCTTTTTAACCAGCTCACAGTTAATTCCCATGACTTCCAATTCCAGCCAGATGCCGGGAATCATCCCCTTAGAACGGATATAATCTGTCACCTCACGCAGCCCGTTTGGGAACCGTTCCCGGCTCTCGATCCATTCACCTACGGCATCCCACCAAAATCCCTTTGCGTACCATCCCGCATCGATGCAAAAATACTCGCATCCAGCTCTGGACGCCTCATCGATCAAGGGCAGTTCCTTCTCCGTAGTCGGGTCAGCGAAAAGGCAGTTCATGTAATCATTAAAAATGATCCGGCAGGTTTCATTATCCCTGTTTTTTCTTCTTATAAGTCTCCGATACCTTGTCAGAACGGCCATGGAATCGTCGAATCCTTTTGCTGAAACTCCCACTGCGGCAGGCACTGTGGTAAAGCTCTCACCCGGCTTCAGCGTTTTAAACCAATGGGAGTATAATTCGTTTGGTCCTCCCAAAGCAAGGTAGAGATGCCCATTCTGATCCCCGATCTCCCAATGCCAGGAACCGTTGTGCTCAATCTGCCAGTAGAGGGATGAACCTGTTTCCTGATTTTCAAGATAAGCCATGGGAAGATACTCTTTCGATGACCAGTTCCCTGTATTGCTTACATGAAAATGGTTGGAAGATCTCTGTATTTCTTTATTCTGAACCAAATCCATACCCAGATCTCTAAGAGAATATTCTTTCCAGTTCAGTTCTCTCTGCCAACCGTTATGAGGAATTTTGAGTCGGAGTTTTTCATCCTCAGGCTTAAGTCCTTCTTTCTCAATACCAGTATAGTTAAATGTAGACACATAATCTATCGTCTGAGGCTGAGAGCCACGATTTTCTATCCTGTGATACATGCGCACCACAGGAAGTCCGTCGTAAAACTGCCATGTGGAATTGACCTGAATCTCAGTGACCGGATCCTGAGTAAGTATGCTCAGGATCCGGCCTGTTTCATTTCTGATGTCGCTGTGAGACATATACTTCATACGATACCCGGGAGCTGTAACAATAAATTTATTTCCATGGCGCTCATGAGGACGGTCAAAACCAGCCAGATTCAGCTCTACAAAGTTGAAGCCCGCCTCTTTTGTAATATTCACGATCTTATCTTTCTCAAAAGGAAGGGAAGAAAAATGCAGCAGCTTAAAGGAGCCGTCCTCCTGTATCTCAAAAACAATATGTAATCCGTTTTCATCTATACGAATCTGCTTTTCCATAACCGTCCTCCGCAAAATGTCTTTTTTAATCCTTTTTAAATATCAGCCTTTTACCGCACCTGCAACCATACCTTTGATGATCTGTTTACTGAATGCAAAGTACAGCACTACAATAGGAGCCATAGTGATCAGCATCGCTGCCATAATCTTCGGATAGTCTGAAGAAAACTGTCCGGTAAACTGAGTCATAGCCAGAGGTACTGTCTGAAGAGCTGTATCTTTAATCAATACCAGGGCAAAAGAGAACTCGTTCCAGCAGCTGAATGTCTGAAGGATAGCAACTGTGATCATAACCGGCTTACAGATAGGCATAATCACTTTAAACAACGTTCCCGAAAAAGAACAGCCGTCAATGGAAGCCGCCTCTTCAAGAGCTGTGGGTACCTCTCTGATAAAACTCTGGCACAGAAATACCGCGATAGGCATACCAAAGGCAACATAAGGAATGATCAGAGTAAACCACTGGTTAGATAAACCTGTACGATTAAATACCACATAAATCGGGACCAGAAGAGAATGTACCGGGATCAGCATTCCCATCAGCAGCATGATCCAGATAATCTTACTTCCTTTAAAACGGATCCTGGCCAGAAAATATCCCACGATAAATCCAAAGAATACGATCAAGGCTACAGAGATCACCGTTGTACGCACACTGTTTAAAATCGAGTCACCGATATGATAATCCGAATTTGTAAGAATCTTCACAAAGTTCTCTAAGGATGGATTTTCCGGCAGTCCGATAATATCTGCGTTAAATTCTCTTTTTACTTTCAGAGAAGAATAAAGCATCCATATCAAAGGAAAGATACAGGACAGGGAAAATAAAAGCATGATCGCATTGAGAACCGCTGATGTCACTCCGTTCCCTATGCGTTTTCCAGTTGTCATACCATAATTTTTATCTTTACTCATTTCCGCTATCACTCCTTTTCTCTGGTTGCGACCTTCTGCAGAAGCTGCATCAAACCGATAACCAGCAGACCAAGCACAAAGATACCTACAGAGATCGCACTGCCATATCCCATATTCTGCTGCTGGAAAGAAACAGAATATCCATACATTGCCATAACCATGGAAGAGGTTCCGGGCCCACCGGATGTCATCACGTAGATATTATCAAAAGCTTTCATATTACCGGATACACAAAGGACGATACATACTACAATGGTGTTTTTGATCATAGGCATAACCACATAGATGGCTCTCTGAAAAGCAGATGCTCCGTCCAGTTCAGCAGATTCCAGAATCTCCTTATCAATAGTTGACGTAGCAGACAGCAGAATTACCATATAGTATCCAATATACTGCCAGATCAACGGAATAGCTACCAGAGTCATGACAAGATCAGAATTGTTCAGCCATACCTGGGTTTTATCACCCTGCCCGATAACTTCCAAAAACCAGTTTAAGAGGCCTCTCCGGTTATCATAGATCATGGTCCAGATAAACCCCACCGCAACAGCAGATATCGTACTTGGAAAGAATCCGAAGGTTCTGTGAACTCCTTTCAGCTTTACAAATCTGGTGCTGATAATCATAACAAATATAAAAGCGATACCAACCTGACCGATTACACAGAGGATTACCAGATAAATATTATGTCCAAAAGCCTCCCAGAAAGTAGTGTCTTTAAGAAGAGTGATATAATTTTCAATTCCGATAAAGGTCTTATTGGGACCGCCTTTCCACTCAAAAAAGCTGTAAAACAAAGAAGTTACAAGTGGAACAAAAACAGCAAATATATATACCAGTATTGGAATACACAAATACCCGATAATCACACGGGTTTTAGGTTTTTTCGATAACATTAGTTTTTCCTCTTTTCAATAAAAGGGGCTGGCGATTTGAACTGCCGCCCCTTTTCTTTTTGCAAGCATCCGGAGTCTGAATCCTGCGGTTTCAAAATCTCCGGTTTTGAAGATCAATAGTTGGACTCGTATGCCTCCTGGGTGGCTTCTGCCACGTCTTCCGGAGTTGTATCACCGTTTAACATACTCTGTGTCTGCGTATTCAGTACATCCCAAACAGCGCTGTTAATATAAGAGTCGTAAATCTCGCAGGCCTCTGTATCTACATAAGAATAATTATAGAAATCCTGGGTAAACTGATCAAAATCGCTCAAATCTACGTCTACCTGTGTCAACCCCTGCAGTGCATAGTTCTCGCCGACATAAGTTGCAAATGCGGGGCCGGTTACATATTCAGCAAAATCAATGGCCGCGGCCAGTTTTTCCGGGTCGTCTGCCAGATCTGCATTGATTGCAACTGCATAACCCAGCCCAATATCCTGAGTGCCGGTAGAGCCTGTTGCGCCTTCCGGCTGAGGAAGAACTGCAAACCCTATGTTATCATAAAGTTCTGAATCTTCTTCTGCCAGTGTAGCCTGAATATAGCTCACATCCCAGTTTCCGCAGATATATGCAGGAGCGTCTCCGGAGATAAAGTACTCTCTGGCATCTTCATTACTGATAGCATTGAAGTCCTCGTTAAAGATGCCGGACTGGAAAATATCCTGTGTAAAAGTCAGTGCATCCACAAATTCCTGATCGGTAAACGCGGCCCCGTCCTTATCCACCAGAGACTGGAACCAGTCGCTGCCAGTAAAACGGTCGCCGATTACTGAAAGGAAGCAGGAATTGATCTGCCACTGCCCGCTGTTCCCAAAAGCAATCGTCTCAGAATATCCGTTTTCTTTAAAATATTCATCGGCTGCCAGAACATCTTCCCAGTTATCCGGAAATTCATCATAACCAGCATCTGCCCATGCCTGCTTGTCATATATAACAACCGAGCAGGTACCGGTAGTCAACACCGGGAACCCGTAAGTCTTGCCATCTGTAGTAAACGGTGTAAAGAATTCCTGATTATAAGAATCATAGTATGGAGATTCCTGTATAATTTCTGTCAGATCAAGTATCAGTCCCTGCTCTGCCCATGCCTGTGTATTCATACCCTGGAGAAGAAAAACATCCGGCAGGTCGTCTGCTGCAGCCTGTGTTGCAATCTGGGTCTTATAATCATCATTTGAAAGCACACTCTGATTCAGTGTAATATCCGGATGTCCGTTCAGCCAAGACTGGATAGCAGCCCGAAAGCCATCTGAACCGCCATTCCCCTCGGATTCCTCAGATGTAGAGTAATGCATTAAGGAAATCTCCCCTGTATACTCCAGTTCATTATCATTGCCCTCTGCCAAAGCAGAATCATCCATCAGAGCGCCTGTATCATTCTCGGAAGTATCGCTGTCGGAAGAATCGCCGCATCCCGCCAGCATACTTCCTATCATTGCTGTTGCCAGTAAAATACTGAGTACCTTGTTACATTTCATAATAATAACTCCTCCTTTAATAAATTTTAGAAAAACCTTTTGCGTTCAACAGATTCTACTGTTATTCAAACCAGCAGCTCAACATTTCAGATAAGTTTCGAAGATAAGAAAACACATGTTTATCTTCTGATAATACCAACACTTTCCCCCGGTTCTACCATACCGTCTATAAGAATCTTTTCCTCCTCCAGAATGATTTCCGGAAATTCAATTCGACTGATCAGTTTATTTCCTGCCTGGATTCCCATAGAAACCGTATCCTGCCGGATTGTAGTAATCCTTGGTCTTACGATTCCCGCAATATTGATCCCGTCATATCCTGCAATAGATATATCCTCCGGTACCCTTATCCCCATCCCCTGCATTACAGTAAGCCCTCCTATAGCTGTCAGATCATCTGAGTACAATATGCAGGTAGGCCGGTTATCCAACGCCAGTACGGCTTTTGTCAGAGAGCCGGCTTTCTCCGCATCTCTGTAAGGACAAGTATGCATATATTCTTTCGGTATTTTGAGGTGATGTTCATCCATAAAATTTCTGTACGCAAGTAATCTGTCTCGTGTGACCTCGCTGTTTTTCCCGTGAATATAAGCAATTTTTCGATGTCCTTTATCGTAGACAAGCTGCAACAGCCTGCGCATGTCACCATATTGATTTGAAGCAATATTTACATGTTTCCTTACCACATGGTCTACGACAACCAATGGAAGATTAGAGGCCAAAAGTTCTCTGACCTCCTCCTGTTGGTAGTCTGCGCAAACGACAAATACGCCGTCATATTTCATATACTGACATTGTCTCATATAAGAAAATCGGTTTGGTGAATTGCTGGAATTCAGAAATGTGATCACATATCCACGTTCTTCCACTGTGTCCTTGAAGCTGCTCAGAATCCTGGCAAAATGTTCGTGCATCAACCCCTGTCCGGTTTCTTCAGAAAGAACCACACCAATATTTCTGGTGTACCTGCTTTTCAGTACGGAAGCCATATAATTAGGAACATAATTCATTTCCTTGGCAACCTTCCGGATTTCTTCCTTCTTTTCGTTGCCGACATCAGTTCTGTCATTCAGCGCCTTGCTGACTGTCGATACAGAAACATTGCATATCCTTGCGATATCTTTTAATGTTACGCTTTCTCCCATAATCTGACTTTATCATCATTCCTCCTTACTATACGCTGACATTTTGCTGAATTTCTGCATTTACTAAATCGTTTTTCCAAGTTAAACTTTAGATTTTTTTCTTTCTTTTCGCAATAAAATTTCGTGAATATCCGATTTTTTATAATTTATTCATAATATTCCTCATAGTTTTTTGTACATATTGCACTATTTAATTCCAAAATGTCCGCCGTTCACATTTGTTCCCCTTTTTGCTTTACGAAATGTTTTCGTAAAATCCTTCCAGAATTGTTTCCTGAATTTATCTATTTTCCCTTAATTCTTCTTGTAATCCGTAATTCTTTTTGTTATAATCGTCTTACTATTCAAAAACTGATTATTTTCTCTATATATAGTGACTGATTATTTCTGCCTATATTTCTAAATCGTTTTCGGCATTTAAGTAATAATCAGGAGGATTTTCACTATGAAATACGGTTTTTTTGATGACACATCTATGGAATATGTCATTGAGCGCCCGGATACGCCACTACCGTGGATCAATTATCTGGGGACCAATGGTTTTTTCCGTCTGATCTCTAATACCTGCGGCGGTTACTGTTTTTATAAAGATGCGAAGCTTCTTCGCATTACCCGTTACCGGTACAACAACGTTCCCTACGACAACAACGGTCACTATTTTTATATTAAGGAAGGGGATTCTGTCTGGAATCCCGGATGGCAGCCGGTAAAAGCCCCTCTGGATTTTTACGAATGCCGCCACGGCCTTGGCTACAGCCGCTTCACCGGTGAAAAAGATGAACTTCAGGCTCAAGTGCTGTGTTTTGTTCCCAAGGAAGACCCCTGCCAGATCCAGAAAGTTACCCTTACTAACCTTTCCGAACACAAGAAAAATTTCCAGCTTTTTTCTTATGTAGAGTGGTGTCTCTGGAATGCCGATGATGACTCCAGAAATTTCCAGCGGAACTTAAGCACCGGCGAAGTGGAGATCGAAGGCTCCGCTATCTATCACAAGACCGAATACAGAGAACGCCGGAACCACTACGCGTTCTGCAGTGTTAATGCTCCTGTGACCCATTTTGATACCTGCCGGGACGCTTTTCTGGGCGTTTACCAGGGACCGGATGCGCCTAAAGCTGTGCTTGCAGGGGAATTGACCGATTCTTTGGCCAGCGGCTGGTACCCTATCGCCGCCCATCAGCTGGACCTGAGCCTGGAGCCTGGAGAAAGCAAAACCTTTATTTTTGTTCTTGGCTATGCAGAAAATCCCCAGGAAGAGAAATGGGAGGCTCCCAATGTGATAAATAAGACCAAAGCCAGAAAACTACTGGAAAAATACTCTGATGAAAAGACTGTGGACCAGGCCTTTGGGGAACTTTGCCAGTACTGGAAAGAACTGCTGTCCAGCTTCCAGGTATCTTCTTCCAACGATAAAGTGAACCGTATGGTAAATATCTGGAACCAGTATCAATGTATGGTGACCTTTAATATGTCCCGTTCTGCTTCTTATTACGAATCCGGCATCGGCAGAGGTATGGGATTTAGGGATTCCTGTCAGGATCTTCTTGGTTTTCTTCATCTGATCCCGGAACGGGCAAGAGAACGTATCCTGGATATTGCCTCCACCCAGTTTCCTGACGGAAGCGCCTATCACCAGTACCAGCCTCTGACAAAAAAAGGAAATTCCGACATCGGCAGCGGGTTCAACGATGATCCTCTGTGGCTCATTGCCGCAGTCAACGCCTATATCCGGGAGACCGGAGATGTTTCCATTCTGGAAGAGCAGGTACCTTTTGACAACGATATGTCTACAGCAGTTCCTCTGATGGAACATCTGAAACGTTCCTTTGACTTTATCGCCACCCATAAGGGTCCCCACGGACTTCCTCTCATTGGCCGGGCGGACTGGAACGACTGCCTGAACCTGAACTGTTATTCTGAACATCCGGGAGAATCTTTCCAGACCTTTGGTCCCAGCGAAGGACCTGTGGCTGAGTCTGTATTTATCGCCGGTATGTTTGTAAAATACGGAAGAGAGTATGCAGACTTATGTAAACTGACAAATAAAGAAGAAGAGGCAGCCTATGCTCTTGAAGAAGTGGAGAAAGTCTATCAGGCAATCCTGAAGGACGGCTGGGATGGAAAATGGTTTATCCGGGCCTATGACGCCCATTCTGGAAAAGTGGGCTCTCATGAGTGCGAGGAAGGGAAGATCTATATCGAACCTCAGGGCTTTCTCCCACTTTCCGGCGTGGGCATAAAGGAAGGACTTGCAGCCCAGGCTCTGGATTCTGTGAAAGAGATCCTGGATACCAAGTACGGCATTACGATCCTTCAGCCGCCATACACTCATTACTATCTGAACCTGGGAGAGATTTCCTCTTACCCGCCGGGATATAAAGAAAACGCCGGTATTTTCTGCCATAACAATCCCTGGGTATCCATCTCGGAAGCTATCCTTGGCAGAGGGGAAAGAGCCTTTGAAGTATACCGGAAGATCTGCCCGGCCTTTCTGGAGGATATCAGCGAGATCCACCGGACAGAGCCTTATGTATACTCTCAGATGGTAGCGGGAAAAGACGCCCCCCATTTCGGCGAGGCGAAAAACAGCTGGCTTACCGGTACTGCGGCCTGGACCTTTGTCAACATTTCCCAGTATATCCTTGGTATACAGCCTACTCTTCAGGGGCTGAAAGTAGATCCCTGCATGCCGGCAGATTTCGGAGATTTCACAGTGACCAGGAAATACCGGGGAGTGACCTATCATATCCAGGTTTCCAATCCCGGGCATGTGGAAAAAGGCGTGTCTTCCATGACAGTAGACGGAACTGCAGCAGAAGGCAATCTGATTCCCTTCTCCTCTGAAAAAGATCAGGTAAAAGTTAAAGTGATCATGGGATAAAAATTTAAAATCATACAGGAGGTACGACAAATGATCAAGCAAAATCTGAATACAGGCTGGACCCTGAGAAGAGCAGACTCCCAGGAGTCCTTCACGACTTCCGTTCCCACCAGCGTCTACACCGTGCTGGCCGCCAACGGAAAAATACCGGAGCCTTACTGGAAAGGAAATGAAGATCTTGTCCGTGATGAGATCGACCACAACTTCATTTACAGCCGGGAGTTTGACGCTGATCCTGCCCTTTTTGACCAGGATCAGGTGCTGCTCCGCTTTGACGGCATTGATACCATGGCTGATATTTATTTAAACGGCACTTTACTTGGACATACCTTTAATATGCACCGAACCTGGGAATTTTCTGTAAACGGTATCTTGAAATCAGAAGGGAACAAGCTGGAGGCAGTGCTCCACTCTCCCCTGAAAGCTGCTGCAGATGCTTTTGCCAAATGCCCCACCAGAGGAACCGAGGATGCCTGGGAGGGATTCAGCCATATCCGCAAAGCCCATTATATGTACGGCTGGGACTGGGGCGCCCATCTGCCTGACGCCGGAATCTTCCGGGACGTGACTCTTCTCGGTATCCGAAAAGCCCGTATTGACTCCGTATATATCACTCAGGAACACCAGAAAGGCAAGGTAACTCTTCACTTCGCACCTTCCTTTTACAGCGCAAAAGACTGGCAGAAAGAACAGACTCTTCAGGAACTTTCCGCCGGAGAAGAAGCCTCTTCTTATTCTTATCAGGTCCACATAACGGATCCTGAGGGTGATTCCTTTACTTTGGAAAACAGCCCGGAGTCTGCAGAAATTTCCAATCCCCGACCCTGGTGGCCCAATGGTCTGGGAGATCAGCCTTTATATCAGGTTACTGTGGAGCTTCTCTATAAAGGTGAAGTCCTTGACAGATGGAACCGCAGGATCGGTCTGCGCACCATGACCATGTCCGTGGAAAAAGACCAGTGGGGAGAATCCTTTGCTCATATGGTAAACGGCGTGAAGTACTTCGCCATGGGAGGGGACTATATTCCTGAGGAACACCTTCTTGGCAGGATCAGCTCCCAGAAACGCCGTCGTCTCCTGGAAGACGCTAAACTGGCTAACTTTAACAGTATCCGTGTATGGGGCGGAGGCTACTATCCGGACGATGAGTTCTATGATCTCTGTGATGAAATGGGTCTGGTAGTCTGGGAAGACTTTATGTTCGCCTGCTCTGTCTATGAGCTGACAGCCGAATTTGAAGACAATATCACTCATGAATTTATCGATAATATCAAGCGTCTCCGCCATCACGCCAGCCTTGGCCTGTGGTGCGGAAATAACGAAATGGAATCTTTTGTCAAAGATGGAGAATGGGTTTCCAAGCCTTCAGAAGTCCGGGATTATCTGTTCATGTATGAGCGGATCATTCCCAAAGTCCTTCAGAAATACGACCCTGTGACCTTCTACTGGCCCTCCAGTCCGTCTTCAGGAGGATCCTTTGACGAGCCTCAGGATCCAAACCGGGGAGATGTACATTTCTGGCAGGTATGGCATGGAAATAAACCTTTCTCCGAATACCGGAAATATGGTTTCCGTTATCTTTCCGAATTCGGCTTCCAGGCCTTTCCCTCTGTAAAAACCGTGGAAGAAGGGATCAGTGATGATCCTCAGGACTGGAATATTTTCTCCTATGTCATGGAGAAACATCAGAGAAACAATGCTGCTAACGGAAAGATCATGAATTATCTCCAGCAGACATATAAGTATCCCTATGATTTTTCCTCCCTGGTATATGCCTCTCAGCTCCTTCAGGCTGATGGTATCCGCTACGGCGTGGAACATTTCCGGAGAAACCGGGGAAGATGTATGGGAGCCGTTTACTGGCAGTTAAATGACTGCTGGCCGGTAACTTCCTGGTCCTCTATCGATTACTGCGGACGCTGGAAAGCTCTTCATTATTATGCAAAGCGGTTCTTTGCTCCGGTAATGATCTCCTGCGAGGAACAGAACTGGATGACCGCCTCTGCAGATATGAACCGGCAGCACTTTGAATTTGAAAAATCTATCCGTTTAAACGTAACCAACGAAACTATGGAAGAAAAACATCTCACCGTAAGATGGGCGTTAAGAAAGGCTGATGCCTCTGTGATCCGGGAGGAATCCCAGGAGATCACCGCAGCTCCTCTTTCTGCTTGCTGGCTGGATAAGGTGCTCCTTCCAGATGCAGATCTCTTTGATGAGTATGTGAGCTATCAGGTGGAAGAAAAAGGAGAAGTACTTTCTTCCGGGACCGTGATCTTCTCCTATCCCAAATACTTCCACTATGTGGATCCTCAGCTTCAGGTAGAAGCGGAAGGGGATGAACTGGTGATAAAAGCTTCCGGATATGCCAAAAGTGTGGAAATCCTCAATGAAAAAGAAGACTTAATTCTGGAAGATAACTACTTTGATATGAACGGCGGTGAAAGAAGAGTCAAACTCTTAAGAGGAGAACCGATCGGACTTCATGTACGCAGCGTGTACGATATTGGAAGAAACTAAGACATTATAAAGGATACTGCTGAGGGTGAGCAACAGTAAAAAAGAAGAACATATAAGTACCTTTACTATTCCTTGATCAAACGGTACCCACAGTAGTCCAGGACGAACTCACAAAACACAGAATTGGCCCATGAAAACCATGGTCTGGTGTAAATCCCCGGGTTGTCCACGTTGACACCTTCATGCATGTATCCTGTTCCCGCATCTGTTTTTTCTAACATAGCCAACATCCGCTCTTTTTCTTCCTGATTGTCTGCTGTCAGTCCACGCATGGCTATCGCGATATGCCACACATAACGGCAGGGAGTATGAGGACTGCCGATCCCCTCCATATATCTGCCACTATAATAATAGGGATTGACATCACTAAGTATAAGCTTCCTGGTATTCTGATACCGATGACTGCCCTTTGAGCAGTAGCCGATATATGGAATCGACAAAAGGCTGGGCAGATTAGCGTCATCCATAATATTATACTGACCGAATCCGTCCACCTCATAAGCATACACATCCCGATCCAGACCTTTTATAATCCCGTAATCCTCCACCGCGTTTCTGACCTGAGTCGAGAAATCCCGCGCCTCAACAGCAAGTGACTTGTCATGATAAATTCCCCTTGCAATCTCCGCTATATTTCCCAAAATTACAGAAGCAAGCATATTGGAAGGAATCAGATAACCATAAGTGCAGGCATCGTCACTTGGGCGGAATCCGGACCAGATCAGTCCGATATTACCACGAACAAGAGCACCCTTTCCATCTCTGGAAAGAGTGTCTGTATATCTACAGTCCATACGTTCAAAACGATAATCCGAACGAATCTCATGATCCTGCTCGATACGGAACACTTCCATAATCCGTTTTACTGCGGCAAGCCATACATCGTCAAAAAAATCTGTATATCCTGTATTTTTCCAAAACAGGTAGGACAACTGTATCGGAAAGCAAAGTGAATCAATCTCAAATTTTCTCTCCCATATCTCAGGTTTCATCTCTGTCCTATCCTGCTGGAATCCTCTACCATTGGCTCCTTCGTTGAATGCATTCGCGTAAGCATCGATCAGGATCAGACTCATCTGTTTTCTGATCAGTCCTGTGATTATCTCCCGTATCTTCGGTTCCCTGGAAGCCATGCTTATAAAAGGGCGAAGCTGGCAGGAAGAGTCCCGAAGCCACATGGCAGGAATATCCCCTGTTATCACAAACATCGACCCATCATCAAGTTTTTTTATGGTAGTCTGCAGTGTATTGGAAATACACTTTTTAAACATTTCCGGAATCCTGCTGTTATCCGGGAATGCTTGTCTGACTTCATCTATTATTTCCCTGACTGTGTTGTATTCGTCTGCAATCTGCATATCTGTAATCCTTCCTGTCAATATAAAGAAATATATCATTCAAACGTAGTATAACACAGTTCATAGGATACCTCAAATGGAACAATCCGGGTTATTCTCATTTACCCTTCATCTTCCAGCACTTTCAGGATCATCCTGTCTCTTTTCTTCTCCTCATTTTCCAGATCACTCTCACCATAGGTATAGAATCCTTTTCCCGTGGCAATGCCAAGACTGCCTTCCCGAACCAGTTCCTCCAGAAGCCTGTTCTCCTTTTTCTCATCAGACAGATCCGGATACAGGTATCTGGCCACATCCCGAAAAACTTCAACGCCTCCCAGGTCCACGATCTTGAATGGTCCTGAACATGTATATCTGAGTCCGTTTCCATAGCGGATCGTACGGTCAATATCCGCCGGGTCGGTGACACCGCTTTCCACAAGATACGTTGCTTCCCTCAACAGGGCAAACTGTAGCCTGTTCGAAAGAAATCCTTTCACATCTTTTTTCAGACGTACTGGTTTCTTATCCATTGAAATGAGTCCCGCAGAATCTCTCCGGATGAGAAATAAAAGCGCTCAGATCATCGATGGAAATAGCCGAAGTGTTGCTTGCCAGATAGTATCGTATCCATACTGCGGGAACATCCGGCTGATTCCCGCGCCCATCAGTCCCCCTCCCGCAATAACAACTTTACGTATTTCTTTTATACTCATATCTCTGAATTCCTCCTTCTTCCGGCCGGGTATGAATTGATTTCCGGTTATGGCATTCTCTCTTCATATCCGATGCCTGACCTCTGAATATTACACGGTTAATGATAAACCTTATTTTCGCAACAGAGTCAAGCTCGTAAAACAACAAATTTCCCTTGACTCTGTCGCGGGGACAGGTATTAAAATAATGTAAAACAGGAAAGGCAGTGATTTTTCATGAATACATTTCAGATCAGACCAGAGATTCATTTACTTAATAACGCAACGGAACTGACAGATATTTTTCCGATTACGGAAAGAGATCTTATATTCACCAGCAGACATGTCTATCAGAATTATTTTGACGGCGCCTTTTCTCCGGCAAGAGTTATCTTTCATACGGACTACGGGGTCGGAGAGCCTTCGGACCGCTTTTTTGAGACCATGCTGGATGATATAGACCTTGAGCGTTACAATCGGGTCATCGCCATCGGAGGCGGCACGATCCTTGATACGGCCAAGCTTCTCACACTCCGCAGGAACCGCCCGGTCGGAGATCTGTTCGACCGGAAGATTCCCGCCGAGAAGATACGCAGCCTGATCCTCATTCCCACAACATGCGGGACCGGAAGTGAAGTTACGAATGTCTCCATCCTTGAATTTACGGACAGGCATACAAAGTTCGGACTGGCAGCGGACGCGCTCTACGCGGATCACGCCGTGCTGATCCCCGAGCTGATCGGGAAACTGCCCTTCTCTGTATTTGCCACCAGCTCTATCGATGCGTTTATCCATGCCATAGAGTCTTACGTATCTCCCAGAGCCACCATATTTTCTGAGATGTACTCGGAAAAAGCCATGGAAATGATCCTCAGAGGATACCTGAAGATCGCAGGGGAAGGGCGGGCGGTCTTTCCTTCTCTGGCAAAGGATTTTCTCGCAGCCGCGTGCTATGCCGGGATTGCCTTCGGAAACGCGGGCACCGGACCGGTTCACGCCATGAGTTATCCGTTAAGCGGTACATACCATGTACCTCACGGCGAATCTAATTACGTATTCTTTACAACTGTTTTCCGCAAATATCAGGAACTGAAGCCGGACGGGAAGATCGCGGAACTGAGTGATTTTCTCGGGAATATACTGGACTGTATGCCGGAAGATATATATGCGGAACTGGAAAAACTGTTCAACCGGATCATTACGAAAAAGTCTCTCTCCGAATACGGTGTAACAGAAGAAGATCTTCCCTCATTCGCGGAAAATGTCTGCACAAAACAGGGGCGCCTCATGCAGAATACCTATACTCCGCTGAGTTATGACATTATCCTGGAGATGTTCCGGTCTCTGATGTAAAGCAGCTTCCCGGCCGCCCCCGAATGCCGCGCCGCGCTGCCTTTGAATTTATCATCGGCAGCGGGAGCGGCTGTGCATCTTCATCCCATAAAGACAGATCCAACGGGGCAGAGCGGCGGATGAGCTACCGCTCCATCATACTGATGGACTCGATCCCTACGCTTCCGCCTCTGACGACTTCAATACTCCTGAACTCTTCTTTCATAAGTTTGACCACTGCGTCATTCTTGGTCGCTGTCTGTACAAATTCCACAAGTATGCTGTCTCTTCCGTAATCGATCACTTTCGCCTTGAATGTCTCCGCGATCTGGAATACTTCCACTTTGTCCGCAGCGGAGCATTTAAACACTTTCACATACAGGATTTCCTTCATCCTGACAAAAATATCTGTAAAATCAATTACCTTGATCACTTCGATCATACGGTTGAGCTGCTTTTTGATCTGCTCAAACGTCTCGTCGTCGCTGACTGTCGCGATCGTCATCCTTGATACCGTAGGGTCTTCTGTCGTCCCAACGGTAAGACTGTCAAGATTGTAGGATTTTGCGGAGAAAAGTCCGGAAATTTTGGAGAGCACGCCCACCTGGTTCTCGACATAAAGGGAAATCCATCTTTTTTTCATTGTGTTATCCATTCTCATGCGCTCCTTCCTCTAACAATCCATGATCATCTCTTCCAGCGTCCCGCCCGGCTGTACCATCGGGTAGACCATTTCTTCCGGATCAATGATAAATTCGATCAATGTCGGTGTCTTTGTATTTTTCTTCGCCTCTTCAAACGCGGCAGCGATATCTTCTTTCTTCATGACGCGGATCCCTTTCGCGCCGTAGCTCTCTGCAAGTTTTACGAAGTCCGGCGTGTACTCCGGCATCTCCTCCCCGTTCGTCCTGCGGTACAGAGCGCCCGCGCGGAGGTTTGTCATACCATAGCGCTTGCCGTAGAAGAGCTTCTGCCACTGACGCACCATACCGAGATATTCGTTATTGAACACACAGAGGATCAGAGGAAGCTCTTCCAGTACTGCCGTAGCAAACTCCTGGATATTCATCTGCATGCCGCCGTCCCCCGAAACAGCGATGACAGTCTTATCCGGATTCCCCAGTTTCGCTCCGATCGCCGCCGGAAATCCATATCCCATGGTTCCCAGTCCTCCTGATGTGACAAGCTGTTTCTTCTCGTTGATCTCTACATACTGGGTGACGAACATCTGATGCTGTCCCACATCCGTTGTAATAATAGCGTCATCAAACTGCCGGTTCATCTCCTGAATGATATCCATCGGGCTCATATGTCCCCGGTCTTTCATTAGCAGAGGATGTTCTTCTTTCCATGCCCTGATCTGTCCCAGCCATTCCTCTGTCTCGCATTTCTCCACATATTCGTTCATCTTGGATACCGCCTCAAACGCATCCGCGACGATCGGCACATGGACATGGATATTTCTGGAGATGGACGCCGTGTCAATGTCAATGTGGACGATCTGCGCATTCGGCGCAAACGCATGAAGCTTTCCTGTTATACGGTCATTAAATCTCGTTCCGATGGAGAAGAGGAGATCACACTCATTGACCGCCATATTCGCCGCATACTGACCATGCATTCCGAGATTCCCGATATACAGCGGATGAGCGGTCGGCACCGCGCCTCTTCCCATGATCGTCGTTACCACCGGCACATTCGTCTTATTTACAACTTCCGTAAATATTTTGTTCGCCCGGGCAATATTTACGCCTCCGCCTGCGAGGAAAAGGGGCTTCTTCGCTTTTTTGAGCATTTTAAGGGCGCGTTTCAACTGTCCCATATGCACGCTCGTGTTCGGCTTGTAGCCGCGGATATTTACCGTATCGGGATAATCCGCGCTGCCAAATTCACACATCACGTCTTTCGGAAGGTCGATGAGCACCGGTCCCGGACGTCCTGTCCGCGCGATATAAAACGCCTCTTTGATGATACGCCCGAGATCCTCACGGTTTCTGACCGTCACGCCGTATTTTGTGATACTGCGCGTGATGCCTACGATATCTACTTCCTGAAACGCGTCATTTCCGATCAGGTGTTTTGCCACCTGTCCTGTAAAACAGACGAGAGGAACACTGTCATAGTTTGCCGTTGCAAGTCCTGTGACCAGATTTGTCGCGCCCGGTCCGCTTGTCACCAGGCACACCCCCACCTTTCCCGTTGTCCTTGCATAGGCGTCCGCCTCATGAACAAGCGCCTGCTCATGGCGCGGAAGAATGACTTTGATATCATCCTGTTTATACAGCTCATCACTGATATCAATAGTGCACGCGCCCGGGTATCCGAAGATCGTGTCCACGCCCTCCTCTTTTAATGCTCTTACCAGTAACTTGTTGCCTGTAATCTGTCTCAATTTCAAACCTCCTCTTTGCAAAACGGATGTTCACGCAGGAACAGCCTCTCTGATTGCCGTTGCCCGTCGGATGCCCGCTCGTGCAAGCACGGCGGTCGCCCTCCGGGCATATCGCGCAAAAAAATCCCTGAGCAACATATGCTCAGGGCGAATCCTTCATCCGTGTTACCACCTGAATTCAGAGAATGATCTCTGCGCTCTGCCGGTACGGGAATCCACCTGATCAGCCGTTTCTTCCGACCGCCGCTGTCATCCGATACCGCTTCCCTGTAACGCGGGAAAACGTTGGAGCCTACTAATACGTCCGGCAATGCTGTGCCTGTACTGATATTGAAAAATCAATACTTTGCCGTCACTGCCACAAGTACGTTCAGTCCACTGCTCGAAGGCTACTTCCATAATCCTTTCACGAAGATTTCCACCGGCCATCTTCTCTCTGCGCATCCGGAGATTATGTACTCCTCCTTGTCACTGCATTTCTGATAACTGAAAAATTTAAATACATTATAGTGTGTATTTTTAACTGTGTCAACCACATTTTCTTGATCTTTTTTAATCGCAAACAACTATGTGCAAGACTGCGTCTTCTCCCATCTGACTTCCGCCTGTTTGCCGCAGTGGGCGAGTCCGATATAATAAACTGTTCCTTTCATTCCGGCATCATATTTCTTCTCTTTGATCTGATAAACCGCTTCTGATGCGAGTTCTCCCAAATCCCGCGATTCGTCTTTTGTATATTTGAACTCCAGGATCATGCCGGGGTACTGCGGTTTTCTCCCAAGGAGCACGATATCTCCTCTGCCGTTTCCATTCTCTCGGTTGCTCCTTACTTCATAGTGTCTCTGCATAAACGCACACATTCCGAGCATCATCATATGATAGCTGTTCTCACTTTTGAGATCGTGATATGACGGAAGTTCCATCAGTATCTGCCGATAATCTTCTGCGAACCTGTCCATTTCCCCGTCCTCAAGATGATACAGCATTGTGCCGATGTGCCCTTCTTCCACTTTCAGATAAAATGCCGTCAGCTCGCGAAATGCCTTCCATACTTCCTGATTTGGAACACGGACCAGAAAATGATCTTCATCTGTCTGCTCCTGTATCGTCACCATCCCGGCATTGATCAAAAGTCCCCACAGGGAAGCATCATCCGCCTTCTCATAGTACGCCGTCGCCAGCTCTGCCTGCACTTTCGCCTTTCCATGCTCGATCAGAGTATTATAGTCCCGCACAAATGAAGCCCCCGCTGTTCCAATGCATAAATATTGAAAGAGAGATCATAAAAGATATCATTTTCCGGCTTTGGAGACTGTATTCGTGATCGAGAATTTTGATGGTTTCCTTCCGCCTGTATGCTTCGCTTAAAAATGCTGTATTTGGCTATGATGGATATCACAAAAAAATGGACAGGCCACCGACAGGATTGGGGGCAGATCCATTCGCAGCTGGAGATTTTCTTTGAAGAAAGACTATCCGGATTATAAGCAGCTTCCTGTTTGAGAGGGCCGGCTTAGCCGGTCCTGCTTGACATGTCTGGAAACTGCATTATAATACAAGCAATGGCAGAACCTCAAAAAATTGATCCTGCCCAAAGAAACCAATGACATATCTTATATCAGTTTTTTTAGTTTACACAAAACTTGAAACGGTCTCATAAAATGTGAAAAAATATTCTTTTAAAAATGTTTCTTTAATTCCGCATAATATTCTTCCCCGTCCAACGGAAGTTTGACCACCATATTTCGCCATGATGAAAGATACATTGCGTTGATCATCCTTAAGCTGTTGACTCCCTCTCTGCCCGGAGCGATCAATTCTTCTTTGCCCTGAATCGCTGCCGCAAAATTTTTGAGCATGATCTCATAAAGATTCCCATGTTCTTTCCCTTTGATCACTTTGGAAGGGCATCTCATCCCGTCCTCAGGTTCCCGAACGCATATTTTCCCGTCTTCACAGATGATCTGAGCACGATCCAGATCAATCTCAAGACGGTTTACTCCCGGCCGATCACCGGTAGACACTATAAAAACTCCGTTTGCCCCTCCGGGGAATTCCATATATACCGTTGCATCATCTTCTACTTCTATGTCATGCCATTTCCCCGCCCGGCAGAATGCCATTACACGTTCAGGCATTCCGCAGAGCCATTGGATCATATCAAGATTATGGGTCGCCTGGTTAAGAAGAACGCCTCCCCCTTCTGTCGACCACCTCGCCCGCCAGTCCGCAGACTGGTAGTAAGAATCCGACCGGTACCGGTCTGTAACGCTCCAGTTTACCCTCCGAAGTCGGCCATATTCTCCGCTTTGAATGATTTCCCTCAGTTTCCGGTACAGAAATGCCGCCCTCTGCTGGAGCATGACTGCATATACACTTTTCTGTTTCTCTGCTTCACGGATCATCCTTTCCGCCTGAAGTACATGTGCTCCCAGAGGTTTTTCACATAATACATGAAGACCGCTCCTCAGTCCGAGTATTACATCCTTTTCATGATCATAATGAGGCGTTGCAATGATCACTGCCTCCACTTGCGCCTGTTCTATAAGTTCTTTCCCTGACTGAAAGACAGGAATCCCCTCCGGCAGTTCCTTCCCTGCCCACTCTTTTCCGTTCCGCCCTATCCTTGTCACCGCTGTCAGTTCCAGATGTGGAACAGCGCCGCTTAATATAAGCGACGCATACCGGCATCCCATTCCAATGATCCCTGTCCTGATCTTTTTCATGGCTTTTCTCTCGTCCTTTCCCTTTCCTGCAGAACCGTTTTGTTTTGGCTTATTCTTTCCCGGTAAAGTGAATCTGATCCCTGTTCTCTTTTACAGTTTTTTTCATTTTAAGAACCAGGATCGTATCCGGTGATCCTGTCTGATCTTTAGCCGATGCCGGAAGCGGAAGTCTTATCCCTTTCTCCGTCCTGTGCACTGGGATTTCCTCTCCTCCGAAGAGATGTGCCGCCTCAATTTCATTATCCAGATATGGAAGGTACAGCTCTCCGAATTTTTCCCGGTCAAGTATATGTAAATATACAATATTTTCATGAAAAGTACTTCCGTATATATTATCGACCGGTTCATAGGGACCTGCCATCGTATTATAAATGCTTTCTCCATACCTGCGGAGCCACTCTCCCACCTCATGGATTCGATTTCGGATCTCATCCGATATCTTTCCGTTCTTGTCAGGACCTATATTGACCAGCCAGTTTCCTCCACGGCACACTACATTCACCATCATCCGGATCAGCCAGTCAAAATCGGATACCGGATCATTCTCCATCCATCCCCAGGAGCAACCGGAACAGATGCACATGTTTTTCTCCCAGGGAACCGGAATGATCTTTCCGGTGATCTCATGAGAGCCTTCATCGCAATAAAAGTCTCCTTCCCAGCCCGAGCGGGGATTGATGAGCAGTCCAGGCCTGTAATGTCTTGCCATTTTATTCAGTTTGTCCGGTTCCCAGAACCACGCGCTGGATGTATCGCTTCCTTTATGCGCAAGCCATGCGCCGTCATACCACAGGATATCCGGTTCATAATCTCTGGCGAGTTCCTCTACCTGATCGTACACTTCTTTCTTCATCAGTTCTGCATTTTCGCGTTGTCCCTCCGGGTCAAAATATCCTGGGAAACGCCAGTCCATCAGCGAGTAATACAACCCCACCTTCACTCCTGCTTCTCTACATGCCTGAACGTATTCTTTCACATAATCTCTATGAGGACCTCTCTCCCAGGATGTAAAATGCCGGTAGCTTCCCGGACTGTTCCACAGCGCAAACCCATCGTGATGCCGTGTCACCATGACCATATACCCGGCTCCAAAGTCCTGAGCGATCTCTATCCACTCCCCCGGACGGAACTCTTCTCTCCCGAGTTCGTCTGCCAGTGCTTCGTATTCTTCATCCGGGATCTGCTCATTGAACTTTGCCCACTCTCCGTGTCCCAAGACAGAATAGAGGCCCCAATGGACAAAAAGTCCGATCTTACAGTCAAAAAACCACTGTTTTTCTTCCGGAGAAAGATCAAGTTCTCTGCATTTGACTCCGCCAAGACTTTTAAAATTTATTGTGCTTTTCAGCATGGACTGCAGTTCCGCCCCTGTCATCTCTCGGGGCATTTTCTTCTCCATACGCGGGATCCCTCCTTCAATCTCGATAATCCGGGATCTGACGGAATATTTCTTTCACAACCTGATACGCCATCTTAGGTCTCCGATATTCATCTACAACACCTTTATTGTTCCGGCTTTTAGGTCTGCGCAACGCCCAGTCGATCCGACTGACCCTCACATCGCAGAACTGCCAGATATACATCCCCACACAGTCTTCATATGCAAAGAGTTCTTTGAGCTGTTTTCCCAGGATCTCCGCCTGCAGATCCTCGCTCCATATATCATGGGACATATCGCGGAAAGCGTAGATCCCTCCGGCTCCGATCTCCGAGACGAGGAACGGTTTCCTGTCCCCATTTCCTTCTGTCCTGACCCAGGTGAGAACGTCCTTCGCCATCTGTTCCGCACTTCTTTCATCATACCAGTACGGATAAATATTCCAGGAACACACATCAGGAAGATCCTGACAGATATCTGCATTAAATTTACAGGAAGCGGAAGTCGCCGGTCTGCTGATATCAAGCGAACGGATCAATTCGTACTGTGCCTGATAACACGTTCTCCCATACTCAGTTTCACTGCCGCATTCATTCAGTATCCCCCAGATATAAATAGACGGATGATTGTAGTGCTCCGTGATCATCTCCCGTATCACCTGCTCACACTGCGGTTCAAAGTGAGGATTCTTCATCTTTTCCTCTTCAATTCCTCTTGCGTGGTTTTCCTCCCATACAAGGATTCCCATCTCGTCACACATGTCAAGAAACAGTTCGTCATTCGGATAATGCGATGTTCTCACAGAGTTTGCCCCTAAATCCCTGATCATCTGCAGATCATACGCGATTGCCTGTGCTGGAAGCGCGCACCCATACTGAGGATGATCTTCATGTCGGCAGAAGCCTTTGATCCTCAGAGGTTTTCCATTCAAAAGGATATCTTTTTCCGTCGCTTCGACAATTCGAAAACCTGTCCTGTCAATCCAATCATCAAACACCTCTCCTTCTCTGGAGAGCTGTGCCTCCACTGTGTAGAGGACAGGATTCTCCGGCGCCCATGTCTCTGCATCCCGGACTTCCATATTTTCTATCCGGAAAGAACTCTCTCCGGGGATAAAAGACATTTCCTTTCGGATCTGTTTTGCTCCGGCGATTTCCACTTTTACATCAGCTGACAATTCCGTATCAGAAAGATTTACACACATTACCTCTACATCCGCGATCCAGCTGCTCTCCTTCTGGTACAACGGTGTCACGTGGACACATTTTATATACAGATCCGGCACGTTTTCAAGAATCACCCCTCTGGATATTCCGCCATATGACATGTAATCATTTGGCATATCCAGTGCATATTCTTCCCGAAATGCATTGTCTGCCAAAACACGAAGTCTGTGCTTTCCCGCTTTCAGTGCTTTTATACATACAGAGAAAGGCGTATAGGAACCATAGTGCTCTGTAACCTTTTCATCATCCACATAGACTTCTGCAAAGTGGCTGACTCCTTTGAATTCCAGACGGACATTTCCTTCGGATTCAAATTCTGTCTCATAGGATGCCCAGCCCCGATAATTTCCGAATCCCGGAATATTTTCCAGGCAACCCGGCACCATCACTTTACACTTTTTATCCCGGAATCCCTCTTCCATTGGGGTAAAATCCCAAAGTCTTCCTGAAAGTTCCTCTGTTTTTCTGATCATGTGCATATCGAATAATCTGACCATGTTCATATCCTCCTTCTATCCTTTTAATCCCGAAGTAGAGATACCTTCCACCAGATATTTCTGGAAGAAAATGAAAATAACCAATACAGGCAGGATTGAAAGCACTGACATCGCAAACATTGCTCCATAATCTGAAGTAGAACCCGGGTCAGTAAATAATTTCAGCGCAAGGCATACAGGATATTTCGCTGCTTCGTTAATATATAACAGTGCTGACATAAAGTCATCCCATCTCCAGATAAAAGAGAAGATCCCGGCAGTCACCAGCGATGGGACCATCAACGGGGCGGCGATCCTGGCATAGATCCCAAAGTAAGAACATCCGTCAATGATGCCCCTCTCCAGTGTCTCCGCCCATTTCTGAAATTTTTCTCTGTCCGATGCA
>CAZJRY010000006.1:0-45059 GCA_964548625.1 uncultured Mediterraneibacter sp. | reverse complement strand
CCAATCCGGGCATTTGTATTTAACGCTGCGTTTCCTCATGGCGCTGGTTTAGATTGAAAATATTTGCGTTGGCGGGGTCAATATGCTATAATATTTAAGATTGCGGACAGTTCTAACGTAACCGAGACCACTGAAAAGTACATTAATATCTTTTAGTGTTTTTTTCAGTAGTTTCGGAGACATCTGTCCGCAGAAAAATCGATTGATAAAAAAGGAGAATAAGATGTACAAAAAGTATGAAATGGAACTTGCCGGCAGAACGCTCCGCGTGGATGTCGACAGAGTCGCAAAGCAGGCGAACGGCGCGGTTCTTATGCATTACGGGGATACGACCGTACTTTGTACCGCAACAGCGTCCGATAAACCGAGAGAGGGGATCGATTTTTTCCCCTTGAGCGTAGAGTATAACGAGAGGATGTATTCCGTCGGGAAGATTCCGGGAGGATTTAACAAGAGAGAGGGAAAGGCGTCTGAGAATGCGATCCTGACAGACCGTGTCATCGACCGTCCGATGCGCCCGCTTTTTCCGAAGGATTACAGAAACGATGTAACACTGGAAAATCTTGTCATGTCTGTGGATCAGGACTGCAGCCCGGAACTGACCGCAATGCTCGGGGCATCTGTTGCGACAAGCATTTCCGATATCCCGTTTGACGGACCGATCTCCACGACACAGGTCGGCCTTATCGACGGTGAGTTTGTGTTCAACCCGACTGCCGCACAGAGAGAAAGTTCCGAACTTGCTCTTACGGTTGCTTCTACAAAGGAAAAAGTCATCATGATCGAGGCCGGCGCGAATGAAGTTTCGGAAGATAAGATGCTCGGGGCAATCTTTGCGGCGCATGAGCTGAACCAGAAGGTTATCGCTTTTTTTGATACGATCGTGGCAGAGTGCGGAAAGCCGAAACATGAGTATCAGAGCTTTGCGGTTCCGGCGGAGCTTTTCGATGAAATCCAGAAGATCGTTACTCCGGAAGAAATGGAACAGGCTGTATTCACGGACGACAAACAGATTAGAGAAGAGAATATCCGTGTGATCACAGATAAGCTTGCCGAGACTTTCGCAGATAATGAAGAATGGCTGGACAAGCTGGGTGAGGCTGTATATCAGTATCAAAAGAAGACGGTAAGAAAGATGATCCTCAAAGATCACAAACGTCCGGACGGACGTGCCATCGATCAGATCAGACCGCTTGCGGCCGAAGTTGACCTGATCCCGAGAGTACATGGCTCTGCCATGTTTACCAGAGGTCAGACACAGATATGTACAGTGACTACACTGGCGCCGCTTTCAGAAGCTCAGAGGCTGGACGGTCTTGACGAGGCTGATACTTCCAAGAGATATATGCATCATTACAATTTCCCGTCCTACTCTGTAGGTGAGACGAAACCGTCCAGAGGACCGGGACGCCGCGAGATCGGACATGGAGCGCTTGCCGAAAGAGCTCTGCTGCCGGTACTCCCGAGCGAGGCGGATTTCCCATATGCGATCCGTACGGTATCCGAGACATTCGAGTCCAACGGCTCCACATCTCAGGCAAGTGTATGTGCTTCCAGTATGTCGCTTATGACCGCCGGTGTGCCGGTCAAAGCTCCGGTAGCCGGAATCTCCTGCGGACTCGTGACAGGTGAGACAGATGATGATTATATTGTACTGACTGATATTCAGGGACTGGAAGATTTCTTCGGAGATATGGATTTCAAAGTTGCCGGTACACATAAGGGCATTACTGCGATCCAGATGGATATTAAGATCCACGGCCTGACAAGACCGATCATTGAGGAGGCGATTGCGGCAACGAGAAAGGCAAGGCTCTATATCATAGATGAAGTCATGAACAAGGCGATCGCGGAGCCGAGACCGGAAGTGGGACCATATGCGCCGAAGATCATCCAGATGCAGATCGATCCTCAGAAGATCGGCGATGTAGTCGGACAGAGGGGAAAGACGATCAATGCCATCATCGAGCAGACAGGTGTTAAGATAGATATCGAGGATGACGGTTCCGTATCTATCTGCGGTACTGAGAGAGAGGGCATGGACAAGGCCGCAAAACTGATCCATACGATCGTAACGGATTTTGAGGCCGGACAGGTATTTGAAGGAAAGGTTGTCAGCATTAAAGATTTCGGAGCGTTCCTTGAGTTCGCGCCGGGCAAAGAAGGGCTTGTGCATATTTCCAAGATCGCAAAACACAGAGTGGATAAAGTAGAGGATGTGCTCGCACTCGGCGACGTTGTCCGGGCGGTATGTCTCGGAAAAGATAAAATGGGAAGATTCAGCTTCAGTATCAGAGATGTGGCTGAATAAGGCATAAACGGCAATATGACGTGCGGCAGCGCTGTAATTTACAGCGGGCCGCGCGTCTGTTTTATCAGATGGGGGAATCACGATGGAACAGATGACTTTATTTGGAAATGACAGGACAATGACGCCGCTTGCGAGCCGGCTGCGCCCGGATTCTCTGGACGATTTTGCGGGTCAGCAGCATCTGACAGGCAAAGGGAAGATCCTGCGCCAGATGATCGAGAGGGATCAGATATCCTCCATGATCTTCTGGGGACCTCCCGGCGTGGGAAAGACCACACTTGCAAGTATCATAGCGGGAAAGATGAAATCCGAATTTATCAACTTCAGCGCGGTTACAAGCGGCATTAAGGAAATCAAAGAGGTAATGAGCCGTGCGGAGACGAGAAGGAGAATGGGGCTGCGCACTGTCCTGTTTGTCGATGAGATCCATCGTTTTAACAAGGGTCAGCAGGACGCGTTTCTTCCATATGTAGAGCGGGGCAGTATCATACTGATCGGCGCCACGACGGAGAATCCGTCATTCGAGATCAATGCTGCTCTTCTCTCAAGGTGCCGTGTCTTTGTGCTGAAAGCGCTGGAGGAGGATGATCTGGTAAAAATTCTGGAAAATGCCCTGAAGAATCCTGCCGGGTTCGGAAATCAGAATGTGGAGATATCCCCGGAGAATCTGCGTGCCATTGCCGCATTCGCAAACGGAGATGCAAGAACCGCGCTCAATACACTGGAAACGGCTGTCTTAAACGGCGAGATCAGTTCAAAAGGGATTGCGGTGACAACGGAGGTACTTTCCCAGTGTATCAGCAGAAAATCGCTTTTGTATGATAAGACAGGAGAAGAACATTACAATCTGATCTCCGCTCTCCATAAATCTATGAGAAACAGTGACCCGGATGCCGCCATCTACTGGATGACGCGCATGCTGGAAGGCGGAGAGAGCCCGCTGTACATCGCGCGGCGGCTGATCCGCTTTGCAAGCGAGGATGTGGGAATGGCAGACAGCAACGCGCTTCAGGTGGCAGTGGCGGCTTATCAGGCCTGCCATTTTCTCGGAATGCCCGAGTGCGACGTTCACCTTACCCATGCGGTCGTCTATCTCTCCATGGCGCCAAAATCAAATGCCCTGTATACTGCGTGCGAGGCTGCCAAAAAAGATGTCAGGACCCTGCGGGCGGAGCCGGTGCCCATGCAGATCCGGAATGCCGTGACAGGGCTTATGAAGGAACAGGGATACGGAACAGGCTACGAGTACGCGCATGACACGGAGAAAAAACTGACGCGTATGCAGTGCATGCCGGACAGCCTGAAGGACCGGACTTATTATCACCCGACACATGAGGGCGAGGAAAAGAAGACATCGGCGCGGCTTGATGAAATCCGCCGATACCGGTCAGATTGATTCGGATATATGAGGATTTATAAATTAACTTTTATATTTTCCGGTTATAATTATACAAAAAAAGTCCAGACTATCTAGAGATGTATTATACTATAAATGATACGGAAAGGGATACCTATTTTGAAACGACTGAGCGAATACTTATTTCTGGGCACTACGGGAGGAACGCTTTACTATTCTTTTGAGATGATCTTCCGTGGATTTTCCCACTGGTCCATGTTCCTGCTGGGCGGCATATGCCTGGTGTTCTTTGCCCAGCAGGGGATATGGACCGGCTGGAGCGCTCCTCTGTGGAAACAGGTGATATGGTGTACGGCATTTGTAACCTCCTGTGAATTTATCACGGGGATATTAGTGAATAAGATTATGCGCTGGAATGTGTGGGATTATACAGATCAGCCTTTTCAGCTGATGGGGCAGATATGCCTTCCTTTCACCATCATATTTTCCGGACTGTGCGCAGTGGGGATCCTTTTAAGCGGATACCTGCTCCACTTCCTGTACGGGGAAAAGAGACCGGAATTTCACGTCCTTTGACTTTCTGTATCTTCAAAGGGACAGAACGGGACAGGATTCCGCCTCCTTCTTTTTTCAGCAGTTGAAGTCAATTCTCAAAAATGATATAATACATCAGCAGAAAATCTGTCTGTTTACCCGCACGGAAAAAGAATACAGATGTTGCAAAGGAGTATGGATGTGGCTGAATTAACACCAATGATGAGACAGTATATGGAGACAAAATCACAGTATCCGGACTGTATTCTGTTCTATAGACTGGGGGATTTTTATGAGATGTTTTTTGACGACGCGCTGACCGCGTCCCGGGAACTGGAAATTACCCTGACCGGAAAGAACTGCGGACAGGAAGAACGGGCGCCCATGTGCGGCGTTCCATATCATGCCGTGGATAGCTATCTCAACAAGCTGGTCTCCAGAGGTTACAAAGTAGCGATCTGCGAGCAGATGGAAGATCCGAGGACAGCGAAGGGCATTGTAAAGCGCGATGTGGTGCGCATTGTGACTCCGGGAACAAATCTTGACACACAGGCGCTGGATGAGTCGAAGAACAATTATATCATGTGTATCGTTTATATCGCAGACCGGTACGGAGTCTCTGTGGCCGATATCACCACAGGCGATTATTTTGTGACTGAGATCGATGACAGCGCAAAGCTGACGGACGAGATTTATCGATTCGCTCCATCGGAGATCATCTGCAATGAAGCATTCTATATGAGCGGAATGGATCTGGACGGCATTAAAGAGCGGCTTGGGATCACGATCTATTCGCTGGAAGCATGGTACTTTGACGATACGGTGTGCGGACAGAAGCTTCTGGATCATTTTAAGGTATCCTCATTCGCGGGACTCGGGCTGGCTGATTATGACTGCGGAGTGATCAGCGCGGGCGCGCTTCTCCAGTATCTTCTGGAGACGCAGAAAAACGACCTGTCCAATCTGACACATATCATACCCTATACATCCGGAAAATACATGATGCTGGACAGTTCCACCCGGAGAAACCTGGAACTGTGCGAGACGCTCCGCGAGAAGCAGAAGAGAGGATCGCTTCTCTGGGTGCTGGACAAGACAAAGACGGCTATGGGGGCAAGAATGCTCCGGAAATATACGGAACAGCCCCTGATCGATAGAAAAGAGATCGAGAAGCGTCTGGACGCGGTCCGGGAATTAAAGCAACAGGCAATATCCAGAGAAGAGTTAAGAGAGTATCTGTCACCTGTTTATGATCTGGAGCGTCTGATCATGAAGATCACATACGGCTCGGCAAACCCGCGTGACCTGACGGCTTTCCGCACTTCTCTGGAAATGCTCCCTCCGATCCGGTATATTCTGCAGGACATGCAGTGCGAGCTGCTGAAGTCGATCACGGCAGAACTGGACACACTGGAGGACCTGTGTACCCTGATCAGGAACGCGATCCGGGAGGATCCGCCCATCGCAATGAAAGAGGGGAATATTATCCGGGACGGCTACAATGACGAAGTTGATAAGCTGCGCCGCGCCAAGTCGGACGGAAAGGACTGGCTTGCAAAGCTGGAAAATGAAGAGAGAGAAAAGACCGGGATCAAGAATTTAAGGATCAAGTACAACAAAGTATTCGGCTATTATCTTGAAGTTACCAATTCCTATAAAAATCTTGTGCCGGAATACTATACCCGCAAACAGACTCTTGCCAACGCAGAGCGTTATATCACTCCCGAGTTAAAAGAGCTGGAGGATATGATCCTGGGAGCGGAGGATAAGCTATATGCCCTGGAATATGAACTTTATACGGAAGTCAGGGAAAAGGCGGCCGCCGAGGTGGAGAGGATCCAGCAGACGGCAAAGGCGGTGGCGGCACTCGATGTGTTCGCATCTCTCGCCCTTGTGGCCGAGCGGAACAATTATGTGCGCCCGAAGATAAATGAAAAAGGCGTGATCGATATTAAGGAGGGGAGACATCCGGTAGTGGAGCGGATGATCCCGAATGATATGTTCATTGCCAATGATACATATCTGGATGATAAAAAACACAGGATCTCGATTATCACAGGGCCGAATATGGCGGGGAAGTCCACTTATATGCGGCAGACTGCCCTGATAGCCCTGATGGCGCAGATCGGGTCCTTTGTACCTGCAAAAAGCGCAAATATAGGGATCTCAGACCGGATATTTACAAGAGTCGGCGCTTCGGACGACCTTGCTTCCGGGCAAAGCACTTTTATGGTAGAGATGACGGAAGTGGCGAATATCTTGAGAAACGCGACGTCAAAGAGCCTGCTGATCCTTGATGAGATCGGAAGGGGGACGAGCACTTTTGACGGACTTTCCATTGCATGGGCAGTGGTGGAGTATATCAGCGACAGCCGCCTGCTCGGGGCAAAGACCCTGTTTGCGACACACTACCATGAGCTGACCGAGCTGGAGGGCAAGATTGAAAATGTGAACAATTACTGTATCGCCGTCAAAGAACAGGGCGATGACATCGTTTTTCTGCGCAGGATCGTCAAAGGCGGAGCGGACAAGAGTTACGGCATACAGGTGGCAAAGCTGGCCGGAGTCCCGGAGCTTGTGATCAGCCGTGCGAAGGAGATCGTGGAAGAACTCAGCGAGGAGGACATCACTACACGGGTCAGCGAGATTGCGGCGAAAGATAAAGTATCAAAGAAGAAGCCGAAGACGAAGAAATATGATGAGGTGGACATCGCGCAGATGTCGCTGTTTGATACGGTGAAGGATGACGACGTCCTTGAAGAGCTTAAAAATCTGGACGTGGGCAATATGACGCCGATCGACGCGCTCAACACGATTTACCGTCTGCAGAACAAGCTGAAAAACAGATGGTAGGACAGAAAGGAGACAGATATGCCCCATATACATGTACTGGATCAGGTGACGATCGATAAGATCGCTGCCGGCGAAGTGATCGAGCGCCCTGCTTCAATTGTCAAGGAACTGGTGGAAAACTCCATTGACGCCGGGGCGACCTCCGTGACTGTAGAAATTAAAGAGGGCGGTATATCATTGATCCGTATCATGGACAACGGATGCGGAATCGCCCGTGAGGAAGTCAGGAGCGCGTTCCTGCGCCATTCCACAAGTAAGATCAACAGCGTGGAGGATCTTGCCAGTATCAGTTCCCTTGGATTCAGGGGAGAGGCCCTCTCCAGTATCGCCGCCGTGACACAGACAGAGCTGATCACAAAGACCGAGGAGGAAGAACTTGGTACCCGGTATGTTATTGAAGGGGGGAAAGAAATTTCCATTGAAGAGACGGGTGCGCCCAATGGGACAACATTTCTCGTGCGCAGACTTTTTTATAATGTTCCGGCAAGGAGAAAATTTTTAAAGACTCCCGTGACGGAGGCGGGACATGTGCAGGACCTGCTCATGCATCTGGCGCTCTCACATCCGGAAGTCGCATTTACTTTCCTGAATAACGGACAGGAAAAACTACGCACCTCCGGGAGCGGAAAGCTGAAAGATGTAATATATAATGTTTACGGCCGCGACGTGGCGGCGAATCTCCTGGATATCGACTATGAAAAAGGAGGATTAAGGATCACGGGATATCTGGGAAAACCTGTGATCACAAGGGGGAACCGCAACTTTGAGAATTTCTTTGTAAACGGACGATATGTAAGAAGTCCTATGATCTCCAAATCGCTTGAAGACGCGTACCGGGATTTTACGATGCAGCACAAGTTTCCGTTTGCAGTACTTCATTTCCATATAGACGGCGGGCAGATCGATGTTAATGTCCATCCGACGAAGATGGAATTGAGGTTTCAAAGACAGCAGGACGTCTATAATACGGTGTTCGAGGGCGTTCACCGGAGACTGTTGGAGCCGGAACTGATCCGGCAGACAGAAGTTCCGGATCCGGTGCCGTCTGATGTGAAAAAAGGCGGGGAAGAGCGGACGGCGAAAAAAAGTCCGTTCCTTCTGAAGCCCGGGACATCGGGAAATGTTCCCCGTGAAAGCAAAGAAGAAATCCGTGACGAGGATTATTTCATCCGGAAGATGCGGGAGCGTGTCACGGCATACCATAACCGGGCGTCCTCCGCAGAGGTATCTGACAAAAGCGGTATCTACCGGCAGGAAGAGCAGGCGGACCGTGTACGGGAAGCGGCAGTGTATAATGCGCAGCCGGCAGACGGGCGGAGCCATGATACAAAACCGCAGCAGCTTGATCTGTTTGAGGAAAATTTCCTGAAGCGGGATGTCCGTGCGGACTACAGACTGATCGGGCAGGTGTTCGATACATATTGGCTTGTCCAATATCGGGACAGCCTTTATATCATAGATCAGCACGCGGCGCACGAGAGAGTGCTTTACGAGCGTACCCTCAAAGGAATGAAGACACGGGAGTTTACTTCACAATATTTAAGTCCGCCGGTCATCCTTTCTCTGTCTATGCAGGAGGCGGAACTCCTGAAAGAAAATATGGACCGTTTTTCGCGCATCGGCTTTGAAATCGAACCTTTCGGGGGAGAGGAATATGCGGTAAGGGCCGTGCCGGACAACCTGTTCGGGATTGCGAAAAAGGAACTCCTGACGGAAATGATCGACGATCTTGCCGATGGGATCACAACATCCATGACCCCGGAACTGATCGATGAAAAGATAGCATCTATGTCATGCAAAGCCGCTGTCAAAGGAAACAACCGTCTTTCCGCGCAGGAAGTGGACGCCTTGATCGGTGAACTGCTCGCGCTGGACAACCCGTATCACTGTCCTCATGGAAGGCCGACGATCATTGCAATGACGAAAAGAGAACTGGAGAAGAAATTCAAGAGGATTGTGTAGCAAGCCGTGAATGAGAGGATTATGCCATGAACAGAAGACCACTTATCATACTCGCGGGACCAACAGCAGTCGGAAAGACCGCGCTCTCGCTCCGTCTGGCGAAAGAGTCCGGAGCGGAGATCATATCGGCAGATTCCATGCAGGTGTACCGCCATATGGACATCGGCTCCGCTAAGATTACGAAAGAAGAAATGGCGGGCGTACCTCATTATCTTATAGATGTGCTGGAACCTGAGGAGGAGTTTAATGTGGTGCGTTTCCGGCAAATGGCAAAGGAAGCGGCGGAACGGATATGGGAGAAGGGCAGGATACCGCTCGTAGTCGGAGGAACCGGTTTCTATATTCAGGCACTTCTCTACGATATAGATTTTACGGAAAATGACGGCGATGGGGCGTACAGGAGAGAACTGGAGCAGAAGGCGTCTGACGGGCAGGGGGCTTCTGAACTTTATGAAAGGCTGGAAGCAGTGGATCCCGCGGCAGCGGAGGAAATCCATCCGCGCAACATCAAGCGGATCATCCGCGCGCTTGAATTTTATCATCAGACCGGCAGGAAGATTTCCGAACATAACGAGATCCAGCGCCGGAAAGAATCTCCTTATAATTATGCCTATTTTGTGCTGACGGATGAACGCGGCCGGCTTTATGAGCGGATTGATCAGAGGGTGGACCTTATGATGGAACAGGGGCTTCTCGATGAGGTGCGCTGTCTGAAAGAACGTGGAGTCCGTAAAGATACCACGGCGATGCAGGGACTTGGCTACAAGGAACTTTACGCATACCTGGAGGGAGAGTATCCTCTTGAGGAAGCAGTACGTATCATCAAGCGGGACAGCCGCCATTTCGCAAAACGTCAGCTCACATGGTTTAAGCGGGAGAAGGACGCGATCTGGGCAGACAAGTCCGTGATCGGACAGGATGAGGAAGAACTGGCGGACTATATGCTGGGATGTTTAAGAGAAAAAGAAATCATATAAAATATAAAACAGACAGATAATAATAAAGGAAGAGACAGATGGAAAACACAGAATCACGCTATATGTATGAACAGCTTGGTATTTCGTCCGATGTCTGGTCGTACGGACAGAAGATCGAGGAGAGCCTGAAAGAACGTTTCCTGCAGTTTGACGAGACAGCAGAGTATAATCAGTTGAAAGTGATCAAAGCTATGCAGGAGAACCGTGTCAGCGAAGGATGCTTTAACTATGTCAGCGGATATGGATACAATGATATGGGAAGAGATACTTTGGAAGCCGTGTATGCATCGGCATTCCATACAGAGGCGGCGCTTGTGCGTCCTCAGATCACATGCGGGACTCATGCTCTGGCACTTGCCCTGTCGGCAAACCTGCGCCCGGGAGATGAACTCCTTTCCCCTGTCGGCAAACCATACGATACGCTGGAAGAAGTGATCGGTATCCGCCCATCCAATGGTTCGCTGGCAGAATACGGGGTCACATACCGTCAGGTGGAACTTCCGGAAGACGGATATTTTGACTATCCGGCCATTGAAGCGGCATTAAGTGAGAGGACAAAACTTGTAACGATCCAGCGCTCCAAAGGATATCAGACCCGTCCGAGTTACTCTGTGGAAAAGATCGGTGAATTGATCGCGTTTATCAAGAAGAGAAGACCGGATGTGATCTGTATGGTAGATAACTGCTACGGAGAATTCGTAGAGCGTATCGAGCCAAGCGACGTGGGCGCGGATATGATCGTCGGTTCCCTGATCAAGAATCCCGGCGGAGGTCTTGCTCCTATCGGCGGGTATATAGCGGGAAGAGAAGACCTGATCGGGAACTGCGCCTGCCGTCTGACTTCTCCGGGACTCGGAAAAGAAGTCGGAGCGTCGCTCGGGGTGATGCAGTCTTTTTATCAGGGGTTCTTCCTTGCGCCGACCGTAGTGTGCGGCGCGCTGAAAGGCGCTGTGTTCGCGGCAAATATTTACGAGAATCTGGGATTTCCCGTTGTTCCGGACGGAAGGGAATCCCGCCACGATATCATTCAGGCGGTAACTCTCGGAAGTGCGGAGGGCGTGATCGCGTTCTGTAAGGGAATCCAGGCGGCGGCGCCTGTAGACAGTCATGTGATGCCGGAACCGTGGGCAATGCCCGGGTATGACAGCGATGTGATCATGGCCGCCGGCGCTTTTGTGCAGGGATCCTCTATCGAACTTTCGGCGGACGGACCGGTCAAGCCGCCTTATGCAGTATATTTCCAGGGCGGGCTGACGTGGAATCACGCAAAACTGGGAATTCTGAAATCGCTTCAGAATATGATCAGCGAGGGCGTGCTCGACATTGACAGGATCAGGAGAATGATATGAAGACGATTGCAGTGATCGGCGGCGGCGCTTCCGGAATGATGGCGGCCGTGACAGCAGCTTCCGGCGGGGCGCATGTGATCCTGCTGGAACACAGGGACAGGATAGGAAAGAAGCTTCTCTCCACCGGGAACGGAAGATGCAACTTCACCAATATTCATCAGGAACCGGTCTGTTATCATTCGGATGACCCGCTGTTCCCGTGGGAGATCGTACAGCAGTTTAACGCGCAGGCGGCAATCTCGTTTTTCCTTCAACTGGGGGTATATTCAAAAAACAGGAACGGCTATATTTATCCGAATTCAGATCAGGCTTCCGCGGTACTGGATGTATTCCGGATGGAGCTTGACAGACTTAAGGCGGACATACGCACAGGTGTTGAATGCAGAGAAATACGGCCGGGGAAGAAAGGCTTTACCATCCTGACAGACGGTGTTCCGGTGAAAGCTGACCGTGTGATCCTCTGCGCGGGTTCAAAAGCCGCTCCGTCTACGGGCTCAGACGGCTCGGGATATGACATGGCGAAGAAGCTGGGACACAGAATCCTGCCGGTGCTTCCTGCACTTACGGCACTCAGATGCAGAGAAAATTTTTTTAAAAGTATTTCAGGCGTGCGGGTAAACGGAGCAGTTGCCCTATGGTCAGAAGGAGAATGCATTGCGAAAGAAACAGGAGAGATCCAGCTGACAGATTACGGCATATCCGGAATCCCGGTGTTTCAGGTGAGCCGGTATGCCTCAAAGCTTCTCCACGAGAAAAAAGAGACAGAAGCTGTTCTTGATTTTATGCCGGATTTCACAAAAGAGCAGACAGCGGCATTTCTTACGGCGCGGGCCAAAACACGGCCGGACAAGAGCGCCGGGATGTTCCTGATCGGGCTTTTTAATAAGAAACTGTGCGATCTTTGGGGCCGTCTCTCCCACATCCCACGTCAGAAAAAAGCAGGGGAACTTACGGAAACTGAGATCATATGCCTCGCCGGCCTGATCAAGGATTTCCGTGTCAGTATCCGTGCGGTGAATCCGTATGACAAGGCACAGGTATGCTGCGGCGGTGTAGATACAGGGGAGGTAAGTCATAAAACACTGGAATCTGTTCGCGTGCCGGGGGTTTATTTTGCGGGAGAAATCCTTGATGTAGACGGCATGTGCGGGGGATATAATCTGACATTTGCCTGGGCCAGCGGATATGTGGCAGGACGTTCGGCCGCAGGAGAAGCAGATACATTATAAGGGAATGAATTTAATACGAACAGGAGATGGAATTAATGAAATACGGAATCGGAGACACATGTTATGTGATTGAGGACGATATGGTGAAACGTGCGCGGGTAAGCGCAAAAAAGGACGGACAGTATTTTGTTCAGTTTGTCGGCTCCTGCGGAGCATTGGCGGTTCCGGAAGACGAGATCTATCCTACGCCGGAGGAGGCAGAGCAGGGCATGAACGCAAAGCGGAGCATCCGACGGCCTGTTGAATATCTGTAAATCACAGGAATGTATCAGAAACGATCAGAGAAAAAAACAGAAACGATCAGAGGAAACGGGAAATATATCTATGCTGCAAATCAGTCAGTTAAAACTTCCGGTTACGCATACACGGGAGCAGTTGGAGCAAAAACTGTTAAAGACGCTGCGGATCAGAAAAAAAGAGCTGAAACAATTCTATATCCGCAAACGATCTCTTGACGCAAGGAGAAAACCGGAACTGTATTATGTATATTCAATTGATCTTGAGATAAAGGATGAGCGGCGTGTGCTTGAAAAAATGAAAGGAAGGGTCCGGAAAGTGTCGGAACATTTTTACAGTGTTCCCGCCCACGGAACAGAGAGATTATCCGACAGACCCGTGATCATCGGCGCCGGCCCTGCCGGATTATTCTGCGCATATCTTCTCGCCGCAGAAGGCTACCGTCCGCTCGTCATCGAAAGAGGCGCCACTGTAAGAGAACGAAAGAAAGATGTAGAGAAGTTCTGGGAAACGGGCGTTCCCGATCCTGATTCCAATATACAGTTCGGAGAAGGAGGCGCGGGCACTTTCTCAGACGGAAAGCTGAATACACTTGTAAAGGATCCGGCAGGGCGGAATCGTTTTGTACTTGAAACTTTTGTAGAGTTCGGCGCTCCGGAGGATATCCTGTGGGAACAGAAACCCCATATCGGCACCGATATCCTGACCGGCGTGGTAGAGGCAATGCGGAAACGGATAGAAGAAACAGGCGGTGAATTCCGGTTTCACAGCCGTGTCACGGATATTATTCCGGAGGAGAAAACGCTTGTTATAAACGGCGGTGAAAAGATCCGTACAGGTGCGGCGGTGCTTGCCATAGGCCATAGCGCGAGAGATACGTTCAGAATGCTGTTTGACCGCGGTTTTGATATGGAAGCTAAAGCGTTTGCCGTAGGTGTGCGTATTGAACATCCGCAGTGCCTGATCGATGAGAACATGTATGGGAAAAGTGACAGAGGAAAACTTCCGGCGGCTTCCTACAAGCTGACAGAGAAGCTGGATAACGGCAGAGGCGTATATACATTCTGCATGTGTCCGGGAGGCTATGTGGTCAACGCGTCGTCCGACCCGGGGCATCTGGCGGTGAATGGGATGAGCTATCACGGACGGGCGGGAGAAAATGCCAACAGCGCAGTTATCGTCACAGTGACTCCGGATGACTACGGAACAGAGCATCCGCTCGGCGGCGTGGAATTTCAGAGAAAACTGGAGAAAAGAGCATGGGAAGAGGGACAGGGAAGCGTCCCTGTGCAGAGATTTGAGGATTTCTGCGCCGGCAAGAGAACAGAAGCACCCGGCTGTATAAAACCGAATATAAAAGGAAATTATAGCTTTGGTAATGTGCGGAATATCTTTCCCGAAGAACTCTCGGCATCTCTGCAGGAGGGGATAGAAGCGATGGATCATAAGATACGCGGTTTTGCCGGCAAGGACGTACTCCTCTCCGGCGTTGAGAGCAGAACATCCTCACCGGTCAGGATCAACAGAGATACCGGTTTCAGCAGTAATATTCCATGGGTCTATCCGTGCGGAGAGGGGGCCGGATATGCAGGCGGCATTACTTCGGCGGCTATGGACGGGATTAAAGTTGCCGAAGCGGTGATCAGGAAGTTCACAGAATTTTAATCCATATTCTCTATACACATTTTTTAAATTGTGCTAAAATAAGTCATTGTATTGTATCATCGCGCTGATCTAAAAGGATCAATTTATGAGAAAAACCAATACGATCAAAGAAATGTATCACGAAGAGCGGCCTTACGAAAAGTGTGAGCGTTTTGGCGCGGAAAATCTGACGGATACCGAGCTTCTCGCGGTTATTTTAAGAACCGGCACACGCGGGGAAAATTCTCTGGATCTGGCAAGGAATCTTTTGCATCCGGATTTTGGGAACTCGGGTCTGCATAATATACATCAGTGGACGATGGAGCGTCTGACGCGTGTCCGCGGAATCGGAAAAGTCAAAGCGATCCAGATCCTCTGTCTGGCAGAGTTGTCAAAGCGTATGGCGAGAGAAGCGGCTGCCGAGGGGCTGGACTTTTCTTCTCCATCTAAAATCGCGCGCTATTATATGGAAGACATGCGCTACAGAAACAGGGAGGTGTTAAAACTTCTTCTCCTGAACACCAGGTCCAGACTGATCGGAGAGACAAATGTTTCGACGGGAACGGTGGATATGGCTCTGGTATCACCGCGGGAGCTGTTTGTAGAGGCATTTCAGAAAAACGCATCGGCGATCATACTTCTGCACAATCATCCGAGCGGAGATCCGACTCCAAGCAGAGAGGATGTGAGGATCACCAAGCGGGTGCACGAAGCAGGCATGCTGATCGGGATCGAACTTCTCGATCACATAATTATAGGTAATAACAGATTCATCAGTCTGAAAGAAAAGGGTTTCTTTCAGAATAGAGGGGGTTAACCGTCAAACACAGATTGATAAGGGGTGGTTTTGCTGTGGCGGGAAAGGTTTATGGCCTCGATCTCGGTACTTATGAGATCAAGGTTTTTGATAAAAAGAAAGACAGGATATGGCGTGAAAAAGACGCGATCGCGACGAAGAATAAAAAATATATTTTCGCTGTCGGCAATGAAGCCTATGATATCTTTGAGAAAGCTCCCGTGGATATCAGGGTTGTTTTTCCCATGAAAAACGGAGTTATCGCTCATTTTGACGATATGCAGTATCTTCTCGGAAATCTGCTCGGTCCGGACCGGCACTCTGTCTTTGGCGCTGAATATGTAGTTGCTGTTCCGACAGATGTGACAGAGGTGGAAAAGAAGGCATTCTATGATCTCTTATTTCATTCGGAAGCAAAAGCAAAGGCGGTCAGGATCGTGGAAAAAGGGCTCGCGGACGCCCTCGGTTTCGGCATGGATGTTATCGGTGAGAAAGGAATCTTTGTCGCCAACTTCGGAGGGGGAACCACGGAACTTTCGGTGCTGTCGCAGGGAGGAATGGTTATGAACCGGCTCCTTAAGACCGGCGGGGAAGATCTTGACATATCAATTGCCGATCTGGTACGCCATAACAGAGAGTTTGTGATCGGCACGCTTACTGCGGAAAAACTCCGCTGTGAATTCGGAGTGTTCGATCAGAGTACAGACAGTGTGATCACTGTAGCGGGACGGGATCTGGTCACGGGCGTGCCGTCCCAGACAGGTATTCCGATCAGTCTGGTCAGAGCGGCAATGAAAGAACCTCTTGAGGGATGCGTGAAGGCAATCCGGTCTATGATCGAGAGAACTCCGCCGGATGTGCGCAGGGCAATAGAAAATAAAGGAATCTGCCTTACCGGGGGACTCGCTAATCTGAGAGGGCTTTCTACATACCTTGAAGAGAGTATCGGGCTTCCGGTCCTGACTGCGCCGGATCCCGAACTCTGTGTGGTGAAGGGACTCCGGAAGATCATTTCAGATCGCGGTTATTATAAACGTCTTACGTATTCTATGTTAGATGAAGATTACAGGTGGTTGAGATAATGAAAAAAAAGAATCAGACATCACATACAAACAGATATATTCTGCTGGGGCTTTCTGTATTCTGCGCCCTTATGATGGTTCTTTCGTCATTTTCGGACATAGCAGCCGGTCCGTTTAAGGTTCTGGCTAATATTACGGTCATTCCTTTACAGCAGGGGATCAATTATGTCGGCGGCTGGCTGAGAGATCTGAAAGATAATTTTTCAACTATGGAGCAGCTGCTTGCCGAAAATGAAGAGCTGCAGGAACAGATAGACGCGCTTACGACCGAAAATAATTATCTTCAGGAAGAACGATACGAGTATGAACGTCTGCTGGAACTCTATGAGCTGGATCAGAATTATGCCGACTATGAAAAGACTGCCGCGCATGTTATAGGAAAAGATTCGGGAAATTGGTTCAGCACCTTTACGATCGATAAAGGAAGCACAGACGGAATCGAGGTTGACATGAATGTTCTGGCGGGAAGCGGACTTGTCGGGATCGTTACGGAGGTCGGTCCCACATGGGCAAGAGTACGTTCTATTATTGACGACTCTTCAAGCGTAAGCGGCATGGTCCTTTCTACGTCAGATACCTGTATTGTCAGCGGGGATCTCTCTCTTATGAGTACAGGGCAGATTTCCTTTGATCAGATGGAGAACAATGATAATGAGGTTTCCGTGGGAGATCAGATCGTAACGTCATATATCAGCGACAAATATCTGCAGGGTATCCTGATCGGATCGATCAGTGAGATCAATGTGGATTCAAACAATCTGACTCGTTCGGGTTATATTATTCCGGCGGTTGATTTTAAAAATATTCAGGAAGTGCTTGTGATAACTACTACGAAGGCGGAACTTACGGGAGAGAACGAGACGGACGAGAGCGAATAAAGGAGAAGTGTTTCATGAGAGCAGTAAAGATAAGACGGGTGATTGTGACAGCCGTGATCGTTCTGACGGCTTATCTCCTGCAGTGTACGGTGTTTCCGGCACTGGAGATTGCGGGGATCAAGCCGAATCTCGCTCTGATCGTTACTTCGGCTTTCGGATTTATGAGAGGTCCGCGGGAGGGGATGTTCGTCGGATTTGCTTCCGGTCTGTTGATCGATATCCAGTATGGCGATATGATCGGGTTTTACGCGCTGCTCTATCTGGCGGAAGGGTTTGTGAACGGTTTGTTCGAACAGATTTATTTTGATGAAGATATCAAGCTTCCTCTTTTCCTGATCGCCGGAAGCGATTTTGTTTACGGCATTGTCGTTTATTTTCTGACTTTTCTTCTCAGAAGTGATTTTGATTTCCTGTATTATCTGAACAGGATTATTATTCCGGAGACTATATATACGATCGCGGTTACTCTTGTTGTATATCCGCTGCTCTTGTTTATCAACCATAAACTGGAGAAGGAAGAAAAAAAGAGCGCAAGTAAATTTGTCTAGAGAAATCATTCAAGAATAATATATAGAAGATTATTTGACTGATGACAGTGATTTCGACAAATTTCTTTATGAATATCTTATAAAATCAGGGAGTGTCACCGAAATACAGATCTACATCAGACTTGTACAGGAGGAAAACAGCATGGGAGAGGTTATAGTCATAACATCAGGAAAAGGAGGTGTCGGGAAGACAACAACAACGGCAAATATCGGTATCGGCCTGTCAAAACTCGGAAAAAAAGTGATGGTCATCGATACTGATCTCGGGCTGAGAAACCTTGATGTGGTCATGGGACTGGAAAACCGGATTGTTTATAATATCGTGGACGTCATCGAGGGAAACTGCCGGCTGAAGCAGGCGTTGATAAAGGACAAGCGCTTTTCTGAACTTTATCTGCTGCCCTCGGCGCAGACAAAAGATAAGACAAGCATCTCGCCGGAACAGATGAAAAAGCTGATCGAAGATATACGTGATGACTTTGATTTTATTCTGCTCGACTGTCCGGCGGGGATCGAACAGGGATTCCAGAATGCAATTGCGGGAGCCGGCCGTTCTATCGTAGTCACTACGCCCGAAGTGTCTGCCATAAGAGACGCAGACCGCATAATCGGACTTCTTGAGGCTTCAGGGATCAGAAGAAACGAACTGCTGATCAACAGACTCAGGATCGATATGGTAAAACGGGGGGATATGATGTCAGTCGAGGATGTGACAGAGATACTGGCCGTTGAGCTTCTCGGCGTCATACCCGATGACGAGCAGGTTGTTATCGCAACGAATCAGGGAGAACCGGTCGTGGGCGAGGAAGGAATGGCGGGCAGATCCTATCTGAACATCTGCCGCAGACTGCTCGGCGAAGAAATCCCCATGGAAGATTATATGAAGCCGGAAGGACTTCTTGAAAGAATCTCCGGCTTCTTCCATCGGAGTCAGGGGGGCCGGGGATGAGTGCACGTTCTGTTTCTGTTGCAAAGGAAAGACTCAAGAACCTGTTGATTTCAGACAGAATACAATGCGCGCCTGATGCGGCAGAGCGTCTGACAAAAGACCTTTATCTTACAGTTTCCAAGTATATGGAGATCAATTCGGATGATTTTGACATCGAGATCACAAGGAATGATATACATATAAAATACGCGGGAGAAAATAAGTGAAATCTTTTTTTAAAAAATTTAAATTACATTATAATATCAGGGATTATAAAATAGGACTTGTCATACCGGTAATCGTATTGTCGGTCTTCGGAGTCCTCATGGTGAAAAGCGCCAGAGCCGATCTGATGAGCAGACAGCTTCTTGGCGTACTTCTGGGGATAGCAGCCATGGTTGTGATCTCGCTGATCGACTATAAAAGGGTGCTGAATTTTTACTGGCCGATGTATTTCCTGAATCTCGCGCTTCTTGCCGCGATCTGGATCCCGGGACTGGGAAGGACAGTAAACGGCGCAAGACGATGGCTGAACCTCGGAATTACCCAGCTGCAGCCATCCGACCTGACGAAGATACTTATGATCCTGTTTTTTGCGAGATTCTTTTCGGACAGGGAAAAGGCGATCAACAGTCCGAAAGTTGTCCTGCAGGGAATCGCTTTGCTCTTTCCCTCTCTGGCGATGATCTACGCACAGCCGAACCTTTCTACCACGCTCTGTGTTGCGGCGCTGTTCTGTGCCCTGATCTTCCTTGCGGGACTGAGCTATAAGTTTGTCGGAACCGTACTTGCGATCACAGTTCCGACTGTCGTTATTTTCCTTGCAATCGCAGTCCAGCCGAATCAGCCGTTTCTGCATGATTATCAGCAGGAACGTATTCTGGCGTGGCTTGAACCGGAGGAATACGCGGATGATGAGTCTTACCAGCAGCTGAACTCTGTCATGGCGATCGGTTCCGGTCAGTTGTCGGGCAAGGGTTATGACAATGATGATACGACATCTGTAAAGAACGGTAATTTTGTTTCTGAGCCTCAGACAGATTTTATTTTTGCGATTATCGGTGAAGAATTAGGATTTGTGGGTTGTTGTGTCGTTATATTTTTGATATTATTAATTGTGATAGAATGTATTATGGTTGGCTTGAAAGCGAAAGATACAGGGGGACGCATCATCTGTGGCGGCGTTGCCGCACTGATAGGTATCCAGAGTTTTATCAATATCGGTGTGGCTACTTTGATCCTTCCAAATACTGGATTGTCGCTGCCCTTTGTAAGTTATGGACTGACTTCCGTTGTGTGCTTTTTTATGGGGATCGGTTTCGTACTGAATGTCGGTTTGCAGCCCAACAAATACCAGTAAGGAGAGAGGGACAGTTATGAATATCGGTCTGATTGCACATGATGCGAAAAAGAAGCTGATGCAGAATTTCTGTATCGCATATCGCGGGATTCTCAGCAAACATGAACTGTATGCCACAGAAACGACGGGAATTCTGGTTGAAAGCGTAACAAATTTAAATATTCACAAGTTCCTGGCAGGACATCTGGGCGGAAAACAGCAGATGGGGTCACAGATTGAGCACAATAATATTGATCTGCTTATTTTTTTCAGGGATCCGCTTGCGCCGCGTCCTCATGAGCCGGATGTAAATGATATTGTGAAGCTTTGCGATATGTATAATATACCGATCGCGACTAATATTGCGACAGCGGAAGCACTGATCCTCGCACTTGACAGAGGCGATCTGGACTGGCGTGAAATGTATAAATAGCAGGATGAATCAGGGGAAGTAATAAAATGAATCAGGGGGAAAAAAAATACCCGGGCAGAAGACGGAAACGGAGAAGGAGACATCAGGTCCGTAACGCGGCTTTTCTGATCTGTCTTGTCATAGTGGCCGGCGTTGTTTCCGCAGGCGCGTTTATTATCCGGGAACAGGTAAGAAATTACACTGTATTATATGAAGCGGATAATTATAATAAAAATGTATATCAGGGAACCTTGTTTGCGAGTGATCTCTGTGTAGCGGCGGAAGAAGTCGATCTTGACGGATTTCAGCCGGATACGGATCTTCATGCCGCCGGATTATTTGATCTCGGTGAGGAAAGCGTCCTGTGCGGGTATAAGCTTTATGACAAACTGTACCCCGCAAGTACGACAAAGATCATGACAGCGCTGCTCGCGCTGAAATACGGTGATATGGATGATGTTGTCACGATAAGTTCCAATGCCACGGATTTTAACTGGGACGAGGTGACAAGCGGACTGCTTACGGGAGATCAGGTTACTTTATATGATCTTGTCTGCGGACTGCTTCTGCATTCCGGAAATGACTGCGGCACCGCTATTGCCGAACATATTGCAGGCAACGAAGAAGCTTTTGCGGAGATGATGAATGAAGAGGCGGCCGCCCTCGGAGCGACAGGCACACATTTTGTAAATCCGCATGGACTGCATGACGAAGATCATTATACGACTGCATACGACCTTTATCTTATCTTTAATGAGTGTATCAAGGATGAACGTTTTGTGGAGATCATATCAATGGATTCTTATGAGGGTACGCTCACCGGAGCGGACGGAACTGTCCGCACGCAGACATGGACGCCTACACAGGCGTATGGCGCCGGCACGGCAGATGAACCGGAAGGGGTCAGTGTGATAGGCGGCAAGACCGGAACCACACAGGATGCCGGGAACTGTGTCATTCTCTATGATGAGGATGACAGCGGCAATCAGTATATTTCCGTCATCATGGGAGCTGACGGGTCAACCAGACTTTATGAGCAGATGAATGAGCTGCTGCAGTACGGTATAACCGAAACGGAAAGCTGACTTTCCGAGGAATAAAGGCCGGCGGCAGACGGCCGGACAGTTCTCCGGCATCCGGATTTTCCGGATGCCGGAGAACTGTTTTCCTGATGCTTTTGTCTACTCCGACATGCTTCTGATCCTTCCGAAAAAGCTGAGAAGATATAATCCGCAGAGCCCTACAACAGTATAGACGATCCTTGAAAGCCAGCTCAGATTGCCAAACAGAAACGCCACAAGATCAAATCGAAAGACACCGATAAGCAGCCAGTTGACCGCGCCTATGATTACGATTGTCAGTGCTGTATAATCAAACCACTTCATTTTATTTCCTCCTTTATCATCTCAATATTTTTATTATTCCCTCCGGAACTGGAAATATACATCAAAAAATGTTATACTATCAAAATTAGAGAGAAGATAAAAAAGTGAACAACATCATGGAGGTGAGATCCTGATTTGGCATCCAATAAGAGCAAATCGGTCAGTATAAAAAAATATAAGAAAAAGCGGGAACTTAATCTCGGAATTATATTGTTCGCGATCGTTTTTATTTATCTGATCGTAACAGTGATCCTGTACTTTACAGGAGATCCGATCTCAGTCTACGAGGTTCGGGAGGGAAGTATCGTACGGGATAATTCGTATACGGGTCTTATTATCAGACGGGAAACGGCTGTAACAGCGGAAGAAGACGGTTACATCAGCTATTACAAGAATGGAAACAGTAAAGTCAGGGCGGGAACATATATATACGCGCTCTCCGAGGAACCGCTTGACACAGAAGAAAGTTCTTCGCAGGAAAGTGAAACGGTAAGCATTTCCCAAAATGTGCTTTCAAATATTGTGCTGCAACTGCAGAGTTTTAATGAAAGCTATAGTCCCGGGGATTTTTCTTCCGTTTATTCCCTGAAAAACGAGATCAGCAACTCTCTTCAGGATACATACAGCGAGACGCGGACGGAACATCTCAGCGCCGTGATCGAGGAAAGCGGTCAGGAGGTCACATCATACACGACGGAACAGGACGGAATCATTGTTTTTACAGTTGACGGATATGAGACTCTCACAGAAGATACCTTTCAGGCAGAAGATTTTGATAATACAGAATATGAGAGCACCGTACTGTCCGATCAGATGGAAATCACAGCGGGGGATCCCGTGTACCGTCTGATCACGAGCGAGGACTGGTCGGTGATCATTCCGCTTGATCAGGATACCGCGGAGGAGCTTATATCGGATGAGACTACAAGTGTGAAAGTGCGTATTGATAAAGACAGCGAGACAATGGAAGCCTCTATCTCCATTACGCAAAAGGACGGCGCTTACTATGGATGTCTGGATTTCGATAATTCCATGATAAGGTATGCGGAGGAAAGATTCCTGAACGTGGAGCTGATACTTGAGGACGAGAGCGGGCTTAAGATACCAAAGTCGTCTGTTGTTGAGGAACAGTTTTTTGTCATTCCCGAAGAATACATAACAACCGGCGGAAACAGCTCATCCGATGGGGTTCTGATACAGCAGGAGGACGGCAATGCTGAGTTTACAACGGTAGATATTTATGCTGAAACTGATGATGGCGAAGTCTGCATAAGCCGTGACGACCTTCAGGAAGGAGACGTGCTTGTCATGACCGAATCAAGTGAGACATACACAGTAGGGAAGACGACGGCGCTTCAGGGCGTCTACAATATAAATAGAGGATATGCAGTATTCAAAAAGGTGAGCATTCTCTGCGAGAACGATGAGTATTATATTGTTCAGGAAGGGGAAAGCTACGGACTTTATAATTACGACCATATTGTTCAGAACGGTTCGAGTGTAAGTCCGGACGAAGTCGTATTTCAGTAGAGATGCCGGAAAAACCGGAATAATATCACAGAAAGGAAATATTGAAATGCTGAGAGAAAATCTGAAATCCGTAGAATCCAAAATTCGGGCGGCATGCGAAAGGGCGGGAAGAAAAAGAGAAGAAGTCACACTTATTGCCGTGAGCAAGACTAAACCCGCGAGTATGCTGAAAGAAGCTTATGATCTGGGCGTACGTGTTTTCGGTGAAAACAAAGTTCAGGAAATCCGCGATAAGTATGAAGTTCTCCCCGGGGACATCGAATGGCATATGATCGGTCATCTTCAGACCAATAAAGTGAAATATATTGTAGATAAAGTAAAACTTATCCATTCTGTCGATTCACTGAAGCTTGCGGAGACAATTGAGAAAGAGGCGGAAAAGCGCAACTGCACAGCGGATATTCTTCTTGAGGTAAATGTGGCGGAAGAGGAGAGTAAATTCGGCCTGAAGACGGATGAAGTATTACCACTATACGATAAAATATCACAGTATTCTCACATAAATGTTCGCGGGCTAATGACAATTGCTCCTTTTGTTGAAAATTCCGAAAAAAATCGCACAATATTTGCAGATTTACATAAATTATATGTTGACATTAAGGAAAAAAACATTGATAATGATACTGTGAGCATACTTTCGATGGGGATGACCAATGATTACGAGGTTGCGATCGAAGAAGGAGCCACAATGATCAGGATCGGAACGGGGATTTTTGGTGCCAGAGATTACAGTGCGTAGCTGTTCGATCTGGAAAGAGAGTATGAAAGAATAAAGAAGTGCCGGAGAAGCAGCGGTACAGGATAGGAGTGTAAAAATGGGTGTATTTGATAAATTTCTGGACATCATGAAATTAAACGATGATGATTACGATGACGATGAATTTTATGATGATGACGAATTCTATGATGATGACAGGTATGAGGAGAAGTCACAGCATCGTTCATTGTTCGGAAAGAAAAATACAAAAGAAAACAACTATGATGACTTTGATATGGAAGAGGACAAAAACCAGTCCTCCGCAAATAATAAGGTAACACCGATGAGGCGTCCGGCTGTAAAAAGCAGCGGACACATGGAAGTTTGTGTAGTGAAGCCGTCTTCTGTTGACGATTCGAGAGAGATTACCGAGACACTTTTGTCAGGCCGTACTGTGATCCTGAATCTTGAAGGTATGGATCTTGAAATCGCGCAGAGGATCATCGACTTTATTTCCGGCGCTACTTTTGCAATCAATGGAAATCTGCAGAAAATTTCAAATTATATTTTCCTTGTTACACCTCCGAATATTGATATTTCCGGTGATCTTCAGGATCTTCTCGGAGGTTCAATGGAGACTCCGAGTGTAAGAGGAAGATATTAAGAGGCGGATCATGGATCGGGACAGGGATGTTCAGAATCTCGAAAAGCGATTCGCAGAGTTATCCCGGACAGCTTATCAGAGGGATATCATAACATATTCGGATTTTCTGAATCTCAAGGAACAGAACATATTACATACGCTGCCGAAAGACCGTCTGTTTACAAGGATTTTATCTTTTGGCGGCTATGAAATGGCAGAGCGTCAGATGGCGGCATTTATCCCTGATGCTCTTTATTTGCGTTACGGAAAAAAAGAACCTGCCGCTGATGAGGCCGGCTATCCTTTTTGCGCGCTTGAGATTGCTCCCGTAAATCTTAAATTTGCCGAATCCCTTACACACCGTGATTATCTCGGAGCTGTCCTCAATCTGGGAGTTGAGCGTTCACGGACCGGCGATATCCTTCCCGGTGAAAACGGCGCTGTCCTGTTTGTTCACAATGATATTTCAGATTTTATATGTAATGAACTGTCAAGAATCAGGCATACCTCTGTCAAAGTAAGACCGGTTCCGTTTTCTGATGTGAGTTTTACACCGAAGTCAGAGGAAATTCGCGGGACGGTTGCCTCGGTACGGCTTGACGCTCTTCTGGCGCTGGCATTTTCCAAGTCCAGGAGCAGTCTTTCCGCTCTTATAGGCGGAGCAAAGGTATATGTGAACGGATGTCTCATTACGAGCAACGGATATCAGCCGGAAGAGGGAGACGTGATATCTGTGCGGGGCATGGGAAAATTCCGATATGAGTACGCAGGCGGGAGAACACGTAAGAACAGGATAAATGTTGTGATCAGTAAATATGTTTAAGACAACCGATTTAAGAATGGAGCATTAAATGAACCGGAAAAACACAGGAATCAAGCGATATATTTTCGCTCTGCTCGGCATAGCCGCGGCAGTGTTTACAGATCAGATGACCAAATATCTTGCGGTATTATATCTTAAGGGACAGCCGGCAGAAGTGATCATAGACGGTGTATTTGAACTCCGGTATCTTGAGAACCGCGGCGCGGCATTCGGAATGATGCAGAATATGCAGTACATTTTTGTTGCCGGGGCAGTTCTGGTCTGCGCTGTTATCGTTTACCTTTACGTCAGACTCCCGGATGCGGCAAGATATATTCCGCTCAGAGTGTGTTCGGTACTCCTTTGCGGAGGGGCTGCCGGGAATCTGATCGATCGTATCAGGCTGGATTATGTGATCGATTTCCTCTACTTCAGTCTGATCGATTTCCCGATCTTTAATGTCGCAGACTGTTATGTGGTGACAGCCTGCATAGCTTTTGCGCTCCTCATTCTGTTCTATTACAGGGATGATGAGGATTTCAGCTTCCTTATCAGGAAGAAGGGATGATCTTCAGGATGAATGTTATTAATCTTACGGTTCGGAATTCAGGGGAAAGGATTGACAGATTTTTGAGTGGGAATCTCGACAACCTTTCCCGTTCTTATTTACAGAAACTGTTGAAAGACGGAGATATCATTGTAAACGGAAAATATGTCAAAGCAAATTATAAGGTGTCGCGGGGGGATGAGATACAGGTGTCCATACCGGAGCCGGAAATCCCGGACATCCTTCCGGAGAACATTTCTCTTGATATTCTCTACGAGGATGACGATATCCTTGTGGTAAATAAGCCGAAAGGCATGGTCGTACATCCGGCCCCGGGGCACTACAGCCATACGCTTGTAAATGCGGTCTTATACCATTGCGGCGACCGTCTTTCCGGGATCAACGGTGTCCTGCGGCCGGGAATTGTCCACCGGATAGACATGGATACTACGGGTTCCCTTTTGGTATGTAAAAACGACTATGCCCATCAGATCATTGCCGGGGAATTGAAGGAACATTCCATTACCCGGCGATATCATGCGATCGTGCACGGGAATCTGAAAGGTGATGCAGGCACTGTAAACGCGCCGATCGGAAGACATCCCGCGGACCGCAAAAAAATGAGTACGAAGGCTCCAAACGGACGGCACGCGGTCACACATTATAAAGTGCTTGAACATTTCAGGAATTACACATATATCGAGTGCGAACTGGAAACAGGGCGGACACACCAGATCCGCGTACACATGGCAAACATCGGCCACCCTGTTCTCGGAGATGCTGTATATGGTCCCGCAAAATGTCCGTATAAACTGCAGGGACAGACACTTCACGCGAAAATACTGGGAATCACTCATCCGACTACCGGCGAATATATGGAATTTGACGCTCCGCTGCCGGAATATTTTTCAGGACTTCTCGAGAGAATGCGAAGAAAAATGTAAATTTTCATTGTAATCGGCTTGAACTATGGTTATAATAGTCATGTATAAGGTTTTTTGCACACGAATTTTTATGCAAAATCACAGTTAAATGACGTAAAGGAGAGTGGCTTATATGAAAACAAATACGATCATTACAATAGGACGCGAATTCGGAAGTGCCGGAAGAGAAATCGGATACAAAGTTGCCGAGGCTTTTGACATCAAGCTGTATGACAAGGAAATGCTTGCACGTGCGGCAAAAGAGAGCGGAATCTGCGAGGAAATTTTTGAGACGCATGACGAGAAACCGACAAACAGTTTTTTGTATTCACTTGTAATGGATACATATTCTATGGGATTTTCAGGCAATACGTATACGGATATGCCGATCAATCATAAAGTGTTTCTGGCTCAGTTTGACGCGATAAAAAAGATCGCGGACGAAGGACCGTGTATTCTCGTAGGCCGCTGCGCCGACTATGCGCTTGAATCATATGAGAACGTGGTAAGTGTATTTATCCATGCGGATCTTGAGGCACGTATCAGGAGAATCGCGAGAATCTATGATCTGACAGATGCAAAAGCAAAAGACATGATCATTAAAACAGATAAGAAGCGCTCCAGTTACTACAATTACTATACAAATAAGAAATGGTCAGACGCGGAGAGTTATGAGTTCTGTCTGACCAGTTCGAAGCTTGGTATTGAGGGAACGGCAAGGGCCATCATAGATTATGTACAGTTAAAAGAAAGTATCGGAAAAGACGAACAGCATGTTTAACGCATCTTATCCGTAAATATTGTCAGGATCTGTCGGATTTTGCCCGGACACGGATGGTACGTTCCGGCCAGCCGGAGATATTCCCGGACAGGATCGCGTGAAACATCCTTTCTCCGGCGCCGGGATGATCGGTATTCAGCTGCTTCAGCAGTTCCTTTGCATACTGACGCTTTGTGTATCCGTCTACCGGACATTTACTCTTGACTACCGGAAGGTTATATTTGTTTTTAAAGCCTATAATATCCATTTCATTCACAAACATAAGCGGACGTATCACGGTCAGATCCATCCGGTCCAGATATGTTCTCGGCGAAAATGAATGGAATCTTCCTTCAAAGATCAATGAAAGAAGCATTGTCTCGATAATATCATCCTTGTGGTGCGCATATGCGACTTTATTACAGCCCATATCCCTGATCGCCTGATTGAGAGCGCCTTTTCTCATCTTTGCGCAGAGAGAACATGGATTGCTTTCTTTGCGTATATTGAAGAGGATATTATAAATTTCAGATTTTACGATCTTATACGGAATATCCATTTCACTGCAGAGAGACTGAACGGGGGACAGATCAAAATCTTCAAACCCGAGATCTACCGTGACAGCACTGAGCTTAAATTTCTGCGGATAAAACCGCTGGAGCCCGTGAAGCGCGTACAAGAGTGTCAGACTGTCTTTTCCGCCGGATATGCCTACCGCTATGTGGTCTCCCTCCTGTATCATATCGTATTCGTCAACGGCTTTTCTTGTATAGCTTAATAAACGCTGTAACTGCATTGTTATCTGATCCTTTCTCTTTTGATAATATATTTTTATATTATACTGACCGGAGGATGGAATTACAAGAATTAACTATTATTTATTAACAACTATATATCACGAAGCCTGACAGCCCCCGCGGCCTGTCTGCGGCGGTTCTCATCAATTGCCGCATAGTGCTTTTTGGTCGTGTTGACGTCTTTGTGTCCGAGGACATCGGCTACAAGGTAAATATCGCCGGTCTCTTTGTAGAGAGCCGTACCGTATGTGCTGCGAAGTTTATGCGGGGTGATCTTCTTGTTCGGTGTTACCTCACGGGCATATTTTTTTACCATATTCTCGACGGCCTGTATACCCATGCGCTTTCTCTGGGTCGAGAGAAAAAGAGCGTTCTCGTGACCGGGGAGCGGAACGGTGGTCTTACGCGTCGTATACAGATAGGTCTTGAGAGCATTTTCGACTTCTTCACCGAAGTAGACAATCATTTCATTTCCGCCTTTCCGAGTTACCCTGATCCCGTTATTCCTGAAATCCACATCCTGAATATCCAGCCCCACACATTCGGATACACGGATACCTGTTCCGAGGAGCAGGGTGAGGATCGCCAGATCACGGTTCTTTGTCTTTTCATAATACTTTTTGCGCTGACCGGTAAGATTGTCCCCGCCGTGGTCTACATAATCGAGAAGCTTTGCAACCTCGTCTGTGTCCAGCCGGATGATGGCTTTATCATGCAGCTTCGGCATATCGACGAGCAGTGTGGGATTACTGGTGATTGCCTGCCGCCTGTAAAAATAGCTGTAGAAACTTCTCAGGGCAGACATCTTGCGCGCGAGTCCTTTTTCAGTATTTTTGATCTGTTTCTTTTTATCATTTTCATATACCTTAAGATATTCCTGATATTCCTCAATATCAACAGGAGCCAGACGCTCCAGATCCTTCAGGGTAAACTGACCGATCGAATAATTCTTATATACAGGATTATTTTCCATTAAAAAATGAAAGAAAACACGGATGTCATACGCATAGGAAATGCGCGTCCTCGCCGATGTGGTCGGTTCGATCGCGCGAAAATAATCCTTTGCAAACGGAGGTAATGTTTTTAGGATCGATCTGAGCCGCAGTGTATTGTCAATATATTTTTGCTCATGATAAGTCCGTGATGCTGATGTTTCTTTTTTTTTCGTTATCTCCATAATTATTTAACCCCTTATCAAATGATGTGATTTCATAAATTTTCCCCATTTACAGATTCATTATAGCCGAATGTGATCTTTTTGTCCATATCTTTTGGAAAAATAGGTATTTGTCGTATAGATTGAAATATGCGGATAAGAGGCCGGATCATACTCTTCTGTACTGCTCCGGCCTTAAGTGGGTGTATAATATATCAATACATAGGGATGTATATTGATACCGGAAAATAATAAATCTGTGTCTCCGAATATGTTTATCCGGATCAGTTACTCCGGATAAGCCGATCCGCTGCAGGCAATGATCAGATGCTGACCTGCCTGTATATCATCCGAATCGAGGTTGTTCATATCTTTAAGAACCTGTACGTATTCAGCTACGGAATTGTATTCATCCGTCATTGTATCTTCAGCGATCGCCCATAACGTGTCTCCTGACCGGATCTGGATGCTTTTGTAATATTTGTACACAGTATTGTCTCCGGATGTTTTCTCGTGTGCAGACACAAGAAACGCGCCGAACGATATACAGATAACCAGCATAAAAAATGCTCCTGTAAAAATTTTCCTGAAACGTTTTTTTAAAAAATAACCCGATACTCTCTTTTTCATCTTAATAACCCCTTTTCATCATCTAAAATTAATACTTATTACCCTTTTTGACAGCACAGATTAAATTGTATACATGTATACTTGCAGGCGAACATCTATTCAGGCAAACAACTGTTCTATATTTGTTATTATATTACACGAACATCTGTTTGTCAACAGAAAATCGAACATATTTTCGTAACAAATGTTTGCTTTTTCAGATTTACTGTGTTAGTATAAAATAAGCAGAAAAAACAGCGGAGGAAATTATGGCAAAGGGTAAGATGAGTAAAAAACAGCAGGAAATATTAGAATATATCAAGATGCAGATTCTGCAGAGAGGATTTCCGCCGTCAGTGCGCGAGATATGTGAAGCGGTCAGCCTGAAATCCACTTCTTCTGTCCATTCCCATCTTGAGACGCTTGAGAAGAACGGATATATAAGGAGAGATCCGACGAAACCAAGAGCGATCGAGATCCTCGATGATGATTTCAATCTTACAAGGCGTGAGATGGTCAATGTTCCGATCGTCGGACAGGTGGCTGCCGGACAGCCGATTCTGGCGCAGGAGAACATCGAGGATTATTTCCCTATTCCGATCGAACATATGCCGAATAAGCAGACGTTTATGCTGAAAGTAAAAGGTGAAAGCATGATCAATGCGGGAATCCTTGACGGTGATATGGTGATTGTCGAGGAGGATCATACCGCATCGAACGGCGATATGGTTGTCGCCCTTGTCGATGACAGTGCAACTGTAAAGACGTTCTATAAAGAGGAGGGTGTTTATCGTCTACAGCCGGAAAATGATTTCATGGATCCGATCATTGTGAAGGAGGTCTCTGTTCTCGGAAAAGTAATCGGCGTGATCAGACTTTTTAAGTGATATATTTGAGAGTATCGGGAGATAGAAAACATCAGCCTGCAGTTTGTATAATCCTGCAGGCTGATGTTTTTTATTATTATATTAATCTATTCAGCAAGTTCTTCGGGCGTGATATCTCTTCCGTCTTTCCAAATCCTTTCCAGATCATAGAACAGGCGGTTTTCCTTGTCAAACACATGGACAATAATATCGCCGAAATCAAGCAGGATCCAGCTTGAATTTGCCCTGCCTTCACGCTGTCTGAGATGATATCCCGCTTTATGCAGTTCTTCCTCTACGTTGTCAACAAGGGCGTTTACCTGACTGTCGCTGTTTCCGTTTGCGATGATGAAATAATCAGCGAGTACGGAAACTCCGGTAATATCGATGATCTTGATATCTTCACCCTTTTTGTCGCTGAGTGCGTTATATGCGATACATGCCATCTCTTTTGACTGGTTCATTTCATCCCTCCTTTCATCATAATATGGATTTTGTTTTCTGTAATAGCTGCAGGTGCTCACAGTCATGGGGTCCACTGCTTTCCCGCCGTCGTCCAGATAACGGACGGTATTTTCGGCGGAGAGATAAACCGCTTTGTCGATATCCCGGAATGCGATACTGCGTATTTCCATGAGTCCGGGGATGACTTTGCGGTTTGGTTCAATATAATCAGCGATGTAGATAATCTTTTCCAGCAGTGTCATGTCAGGCCTTCCGGTAGTATGGTATGTGATCGCATTAAGAATATCCTGATCTTTGATCCTGTATTTATGACGGGCAAGATAAGCGCCCAGTTTTGCGTGGACAAGCGCAGGCATCTCCAGCTCTGATTCTGTAAGCCGGACCCCGCATTTTTCGCATAATCTGATCTGATCCTCTGAAGAACCGTATTTTCCGCAATCATGGAGAAGGCCTGCTGTCAGTGCCTTCTGAATGTCTTCGCCGTAGCACATCGCGAGTGAAGCTGCGGTATACATGACGCCGGTCGTATGTTCAAAGCGTTCTTTTTTCAGCTTTTCGGACAGATCTTTCCGGATCTCGAGAAGTTCCTCTGTCATAACTGTCAGATTCTCCTTTATACTGATTTTGTCTTATAGAGCGCATTGCTCCGGATATATTCTGATACAGCGTCCGGTACCATATAGCGGATGCTCAGATCCTCTCCTGCTCTTCTTCGTATTGTGGTGGAGGAAATCTCCACGAGCGGCGCCTGCAGAAGCCGGATATCCGCCCCGTATTTTTCATTGAGATATCGGATCTGAGCCTGCATGCTCTCTGTATCTTTGTCATCCCTCACTGCCGCAAGCAGGGTACAGGAAGTAAAAATTTGCCGAAAGTTCTTCCACAGCTCGATTGAGAACAGTGAATCTGCCCCGAGTATGAAGAAAAATTCATTTTCCGGGTAAATTTTGCGCAGCGCCTTCAGTGTACTGTAGGTGTACGAATGTTTTTTTGCTGTCGCTTCATAGAGGTTCAGATGAAAATACGGAACATCTTCCGTTGCGAGCCTTACCATCTCGATGCGCTCTTCCAGAGATACCCCGCTCTCATCTGTCGTTTTATGTGGCGGATTCCCGTTGGGGAGAAACCATATTTCGTCCAGATGGAAGTTTTCATACGCAAATTCTCCGAGAAGAAGATGCCCGATATGGATCGGATCAAACGTACCTCCCATGATTCCTATTTTCATATCATTCACCCTGTATCCTACTGCGGAAGGACGATCTTCTTTTTATCGTCTTTCCCTTCACGGTAAAGTACGATCTTTTTGCCGATAACCTGAACGATCTCCGAGCGGGTGCGCTCTGCAATGATCCCGGCCAGTTCACGCGGGTCATCGGCACAATTCTTGAGGACACTGATCTTGATCAGCTCCCGGGCTGCAAGCGCCTCTGAGATCGCCTCTGTGAGGCCCGGTGTCATACTGGATTTTCCGACCTGAAAGACCGGCTCCATTGTCATGGCAAGGCTTTTTAAATAAGCTCTCTGTTTTGTTGTCATCGCTCGCTCCTTTTTATTTATAATACTCAAACTGCAGACCGTACATCCTGACAGTGTCGCCTTCCTGAATGCCCTTTGCTTCCAGTTCGTCGAGAATACCGGTCTCTTTAAGGAATTTCTGGAAGAATGCGAAGCCTTTCTCGGAATCAAGATTTGTATAACCGAGCATTTTTTCGATTTTCGGTCCTTCCACAATATATATGCCATCTTCCGATGTCACTGTATAAGGAAGCTCTTCGCGGATCAGCTCGTCCTCCGGGAAATACTCCTGTTCAAATATGACCGGGGTCCGGTCCATGGTATCAAGCTGTGAGCTCACGTAATAGAGAAGCTCGGATACTCCCTTTCCCGTTGCACCGGAGATGGGAAATACGCGGATCCCCTGCGGTTCGAACTCCTGTTTCAGGCGTTCTATCGGATTTTCCTCCGGAGCATGATCATAGATCAGATCCGTTTTATTGGCCGCGATCACCTGTGGCCGTCCGGCAATATCCGGATTATAAGCCTCAAGCTCTGCGTTGATCTTATAGATATCATCAATTGGATCGCGCCCCTCTGTTCCCGCTGCATCCACCACGTGGATCATAAGTTTTGTGCGCTCGATGTGCCGCAGAAACTCGTGTCCAAGTCCGATTCCCTCGGAAGCGCCTTCAATAAGTCCGGGGATATCAGCCATGACGAACCCGTTCGCGCCGTCCAGATCGACAACGCCGAGATTCGGGCTCAGTGTGGTAAAGTGATAGTTGGCGATCTTCGGCTGCGCGTTTGTCGTTCTGGAAAGGAGGGTGGACTTTCCGACATTCGGGAAACCGATCAGACCGACATCGGCGATCACCTTGAGTTCGAGATTAACCTCAAGCTCTTGTGCCGGCTGTCCGGGCTGCGCGTATTTCGGCACCTGCATGGTTGCCGTCGCGAAGTGCTGATTGCCAAGTCCGCCTTTTCCGCCTTTTAACACGATCTGACGGCAATTCTCTCCGGACATATCCGCGATCACTTTCCCCGAGGACGCCTCTTTGACAACCGTGCCTTCAGGTACATAAAGCACAAGATCTTTACCGTCTTTTCCGTGACATCTGCGCTTCCCGCCGGGTTCGCCGTCACCTGCCGCGTATTTGCGTCTGTGACGGTAATCGGACAGTGTATTAAGTCCTTTATCTACTTCAAAGATCAAATCACCGCCCCGGCCTCCGTCACCGCCGTCCGGCCCGCCGTTGGGTACATAGAGTTCTCTTCGGAAACTGCAGTGTCCGTCACCGCCCTTGCCGGACCTGATAAATATTTTAGCTCTGTCAGCGAACATAACGTCTCCTTTGCTCTGATAATGTGATAAAAGCCCCAGACTGGAAATGTCTGGGGCCTGCCTGCTTTACTCCGCTGCCGGATAGATAGAAACCTGCTTCTTATCTCTTCCTTTTCTCTCGTATCTTACTACACCGTCTACCAGTGCAAACAGAGTGTCATCTCCGCCGCGTCCTACGTTTACGCCCGGATGGATCTTTGTCCCGCGCTGTCTGTAGAGAATATTTCCGGCTTTTACAAACTGTCCGTCGGCTCTCTTTGCGCCCAGTCTCTTGGCTTCCGAGTCACGTCCGTTCTTTGTAGAACCAACTCCCTTTTTATGAGCAAAAAACTGAAGATTCATTTTCATCATGGTTCTTACACCTCCTTGAAAATAATGTCAATGTATGGTTTGTATTCGCTGCTGTCCTCTATCTGTTCCAGACCGAGAACCATGGAATCCAGCAAAAGTGAGGCATCATGCGAGGGGATCTGTCCGAAACGGAATTCAACCGTACCTGACACCTCATCAGAAACATAACTCGTCTTATCATCCGTAAACCGGTCGATCGAATTGACCGTATTGATCAAAATGGCGGAAACAGCCGCGCATACAATATCGCTTCCGGATTCGGAAAATTCCGCATGTCCTGAAATGTCAAATCCCGCATATTCATGCCTGTCGGTCTTGTAAATGGTTACTTCTATCATAGAAATGATCAGGCGTTGATCTTGTCGATCTTAACGGCCGTGTACTGCTGTCTGTGACCATTTTTCTTATGATAGCCGGTTTTTCTCTTGTACTTGTAAACGACAACTTTCTTTGCTTTTCCGTCGCCGATTACAGATGCTGTAACTGTTGCGCCTTCAACAGTCGGATTACCGATGACCAGCTTGTCATTATTTACGGCGAGAACCTGGTCAAATGTGTAAGTCTCTCCGGCATCTACGCCAAGTTTCTCTACTTTAATGATATCGCCTTCAGCTACTTTGTACTGTTTACCACCTGTTGCAATAATCGCGTACATATGGCACCTCCTATAAACATTACTCGCCAGCTTCGGTGTCTGCGTCTGCTGCAGAACTTAAAGACCTCACTGTGCGGCATACTTTAAAAGTATAGCATATGGTTTTTCACCCAGTCAATACTTTTTCAGTAAAATTCTCCGAATTCTTCGAATCCCTCTGATTCTCTCCTGCTTTCCTAAATCTGAGTAAGAACAAAAATTTCATAAAGGGCACGTATTGCCGCCTTGAAATCTTCGTGTTGTACACCGATAATGATGTTCAGTTCACTTGACCCCTGATCGATCATTTTCACATTGATATGCGCATGCGCAAGCGCGGAGAAAATCCTTCCGGCCGTACCTCTCGTGGATTTCATTCCGCGTCCGACGACCGCGATCAGCGCAAGACCGGATTCGAGCTCTATATGATCCGGTTTCACGCTTTTGTTGATATCGGAAAGGATCTTCTGCTCTTTCTCCTCAAATGAATCTTTATTTACAAAAATCGACATAGTATCGATCCCGGAGGGCATATGTTCAATCGATACTTTATTATCTTCGAATACCTGAAGCACTTTCCGGCAGAACCCTACTTCCGAATTCATCATTGCTTTCTCTACCGTGATCGCGGCAAAGCCGTCCGTGCCCGCAATACCGGTGATCGTATATTGCGGCTGCCGGCAAGTGCTTTCGACAATAAGGGTGCCCTTGTCCTCCGGTCTGTTTGTATTACGGATATTGACCGGAATCCCTGCTTTGCGTACCGGGAAGATGGCGTCTTCGTGGAGTACGCTTGCCCCCATGTAGGACAGCTCGCGCAGCTCTTTGTAGGTGATTATTTCGATAGATTTCGGATTTTTGACGATTCTCGGATCTGCGATAAGGAATCCGGATACATCGGTCCAGTTCTCATAGAGATCCGCTCCGACCGCAAGTGCCACAAGAGAACCTGTAATATCAGATCCGCCACGGGAAAATGTCACGACGTCCCCGTTTTCCTTAGCGCCGTAGAATCCGGGAATCACAGCTCTATGCTTGTCTTTCAGCCTCTCAGAGAGAAGTTCATTTGTAATGTCCGCGTTGAAAGTACCGTCATCGTTAAAGCGTACGACTTCAGCCGCGTCAACAAAATCAAAATCCAGATAAGCGGCCATGATCTTTCCGTTCAGGAACTCTCCCCTTGACGCCGCGTAGTCCCGGCCGGCGCGGCGGCTGAAATTATCGCGGATTTTTTCAAAATCAGCTTCCAATGAAAAGGAAAGATCCAGACCGTCTATGATTTCCTGATAACGCTCTTTGATCTGCCCGAGCTGTTCTGTAAAGTCAGAATCGTTTACAGCAGCCTCATAACAGGTATAAAGCATGTCTGTAATCTTGGTATCGTCTGAAAACCGCTTTCCGGGAGCCGACGGCACGACATATCTTCTGGAATCATCCGCTTCGATGATAGCGCCGACTTTTCTGAACTGATCGGCGTTCGCAAGAGAACTTCCACCGAACTTAACCACTTTCTTCATTTCTTTTACTTCCTCCAAACGTATCTTTTTAATATTTTGTACGGACACTTTCGATTCAATATTATAACGCCGCCTCCGCGGGTTGTAAACGGGAAAATGCGAAAAACTTTACTGCCGCTCTTCCTCATACAGCGAACGCCGTATCTTTCTTCTTGTGATTTCTACCAGCCCCAGCGCTGTCATATCCACGAGCGTAGTCTGAACCGGATCCTGTGCCAGACAGTATCTGAATTCACGAAGCAGTTTTTGCATATTCTCTTCCTTCTTTTGATTAATAAAATCCACAAGGATAATACCGGACAGGTTGCGCAGCCGGATCTGGCGGGCAGATTCCCGTGCCGCCTCAAGATTTACCCTCAGCGCGCCTTCTTCACTGTCTTTTTTTGATGTATTTTTACCGGAGTTGACATCGATCACGGTCAGCGCTTCTGTGGGCTGGATGATGAGATATCCGCCGGTTTTCAGCCATGCCCGTTCCATGAGCGCCTTGTCAAGTACAGCTTGTGTACCATAAAGCTTATCAAGGGGGAAATCCGGATTGTCATAGAGCTTCAGAAGTCCGAGCCTCTCAGGAAGCTCTGATTGAAAAAACAAACGTATACGTGTATACAGATCCCTGTCTCCGACGATGACAGCTTCCATACCGTCCATATATACATTTTTCAGATCTGCTATGTATGACGGCGGGGCTGATTTCAGACAGGTAAAGCATACTCTTGTCTGAGCAGCGCGGGTCAGACTGTGATATTCGTCTTTCAGGGCGCTTATCTCGTCCGTTACATCCTGCATCGGAGCTTCCTTTGCGTTTGTGCGGACGATGATGCCGAAATCATCATTCTGAAAGCTGCCCAGTTCATTTTTATATGTTTCTCTCAGAGCCTTCGGTATCTTCGATGATACGCCGATCCGTGTATTCCCGTGCGTCAGCACGGCATATCTCCCGGTAAAGCTGAGGTTGCTCGTCACTGTGGGAGCTTTTTTCCCGATTGCCTCGCGGCTGATCTGTACGACCAGCTCGTCGCCGATACATAGCGGTTTTTTCCCTGATTTGCGGGTAAATATGGCAGTATCGGTATCTTTTATATCATAGTAGCAGTTAACATCCTTCCCGATCTCGACAAATGCAGCGCCGATATTGGGAACAATATTACTCACTTTTCCGATATAGATATCGCCCAGCCTGTAACAGTCTTCCCTGCCGCCTGATGCGGGGGAACTGTGGATCTCAACGATCTCATCATCCTCAATGAGATATGTCCTTATTTTACCGTCCCTTTTTTCAATCAGAAGTTTTCGTTTCAAATCATCTCACCTCCGAGGGACTCCAATGTGACCAGAACTCTTTTTCCGTCTTTTCCCGTATCTGCATACATTTCGAGACGTCTGCAGGTAAATGACTGTGCGCTTCCGGTATATTTCAGAAATGCGTCCATGATCAGATCGGGCTTTAAGTTTTCCGTGCTTCCTGCGGCTGCCCGGATAAAGATTGAGTTTCCGCGGAATTCCCAGTCATAGACCAGCGGGCGCAGGTCGACTTCTCTTTCACTGCGCTTTGTCCGTTTCATGACGCGTATCTCATTCTGTCCCATAAAATCACTGAACTGATCTTTCCAGTCAGGGGATAGCCTGTGGTCTGCGGAGCCGGTATCCGGCAGGATATCCTTTTTCGGAGTGACCAGATAATCAGCGGCGGCGAGAATTGTCATGCCGGTCATTTTCTTCTCTTCTGCAATCTGAAGGAAACTTAATACTTCGATCCCTTCCACACCGGTCTTATTCATCCTGCGCACAGCCTCACTGCCTGCAATCGGTTCTGTGAGCTCGATATCCAGATATTCTCCGTCGCTTTCAAGTCCGATTCCGAGAGGACTGGCGAAAGACATTATCATGTGGGGGCTGAATCCTCCCGTAAACGCGATCGGGATATCCGCCCTGCGCATTACCTTCTGAAAATACCGCATCACATCCAGATGGCCGATAAACTTCAGGACGCCGTATTTTCTGAACTTAATTCTTGCTTTCATAGCAGACACCTCCCCCGAACTCTGCCGCTCCGCAGCCGGAACACTTTTCCCGGCAGTTCGGAGTAACAGTTTCATTCATTGCACGTTCCCATTCCCGGTAGAGGAAGGAGCGGCTCACACCGATATCTATGAAGTCCCACGGGAAAATCTCATCTTTTCCGCGTCTGCGCTGATTATAAAAAGTGATATCCACATCCGTATTCTCAAACGCCTCCATCCAGAGGTCATAGCGGAACGTCTCTGTCCATGAGTCAAAGAGACAGCCCAGACGGTACGCCTCCTCGATCACAGGGGCGATCCTGCGGTCGCCTCTTGCCATGACGCCTTCGAGAACGGTTGTCCGCGCGTCGTGCCAGTTGTATTTCAGACTCTTACGGTTCAGCTGTTCCCGGAATTCATCATTCACAATGTGCGCCCTGCGGTCATACTCTTCCGCGGTATACATGGACGCCCACTGAAACGGTGTAAAAGGTTTCGGCACAAAGAAAGAGGAACTTGCAGTGATCTGGCATTTTCCGTGACGCTGTTCCTTCGGGATCTCGTAATATCTGCGAGCCACCCGGTCGGAGAGCCGGGCAATCTCTTTCATATCTTCTTCCGTCTCGGTCGGAAGCCCCAGCATGAAATAGAGCTTCACCTTTGTCCAGCCGCCCTCGAATGCCTGTCCGGCGCCGGTAATGATATCTTCTTCTGTCAGCCCTTTGTTGATGACATTGCGCATACGCTGGGATCCTGCCTCGGGAGCGAATGTCAGGCTGCTCTTTCTTACATCCTGCACCTTGCTCATGACGTCCAGAGAGAATGCGTCGATACGGAGAGAAGGCAGCGAGATATTGATCCCCTTGCCTTTGAACTCGTCGATCAGGAAAGCGACAAGTTCATTCAGCTTCGAATAGTCACTGGAACTCAGGGAACTGAGGGAAATTTCTTCATGGCCTGTGTTCTTGAGCATCGTGCGGGCATATTCTTTCAGCGTCTCCACACTGCGCTCTCTGGTCGGCCGGTAGATCATCCCGGCCTGACAGAAACGGCAGCCGCGGATACATCCCCTCTGGATCTCAAGCACGACTCTGTCCTGTGTAGCCTTTATATAGGGAACAACAGGCTTCATCGGATAAGAAGCATCGGTCACATCCGTGACCACCTGTTTTCTCACTCTCTCAGGCGCCGCAGGATCATTGGGTACAAAGGATCCGATCGTGCCGTCCGCGCGGTAGGTTACATCATAAAACCGCGGTACATACAGCCCATCAATCCGGGCGGCCTGCCGCAGAAACTCTCCTCTTGATGCGCCGGACTTTTTCCATTCTCTGTATGTGTCGAGAAGTTCATCGTAAACCGTTTCTCCTTCGCCCATATAAAAAATATCAAAGAATTCCGCCAGCGGCTCCGGATTAAACACACATGGCCCCCCGCCGATCACGATGGGGTCCTCTTCCGTCCTGTCAGCCGCGTGGAGAGGGATCCGGCTGAGATCGAGGATCTGCAGGATATTTGTATAGCACATCTCGAACTGGATCGTAATGCCGAGAAAGTCAAAATCCCGTACCGGCTCCTGTGACTCCAGTGTAAAGAGCGGGATATTCCTTTCTCTTAATACCCTGTCCAGATCCAGCCACGGGGAGAATACACGCTCACACCATGTGTCCACCCTGCGGTTAAACATATCATAGAGGATCTGGATGCCCAGATGGGACATACCGATCTCGTACACGTCGGGGAAGCACATTGCAAAACGGATATCGACCTTATCTGCGTCCTTCATGACCGAGTTCACCTCGTTCCCGATATACCGGGCCGGCTTCTCGATTTCCAGTAAAATTTCATCGCTTAACGCCAGTTTCCTCATCTATAACTCCTTAAAATCTGTTAAAATTATACAAATGAATACTTCTCCGCAAAATCTGAAACATTGCCCTGCAAGGGGCGGTGTCCGGCGTAAAAATACGTCCTTATCTGCGCTTGGAACCCATGAAAAACCGCCGGTTTTTTGTCCTTTACGACCAGAGCGGATTTCCGGGATTTATCAGACAATTCCGGACAGGATGCCACAGAACGGAAAATTCCGCACTTCCTGTCACTGCAGGAGGGACGGGTAATCCTCCCTCCCGAAAGGGATGGGATCCGCATCCGCAGGCCGGGGATTCCCCGGCCGGATACGCTCCCATTCTGCTTCCAGGCAGGAGCAGTCGTAAACCGGGTCCGGCTGCGTCACATAGACGTTCTCCGTGAAGTCCTCTGTTGCGTGGCCCAGGTAATACGAGACCGCTTTCATGCTGACTTCATTCTGTTTTAAAACGGTGGCGTAAATATGCCGGAGGTCATGCCAGTGCATGGATTCCGGGAACCCTGCGAGGCGCAGGAGCGCCTTGAAATCTTTCTTAAAGCTTGACCGGTGGAAAGGCGACCCATCCTCTTTGCTGCAGAGGTAATCGCTGCGCCCTGTGGCGGGCGGCTTCCCCTGCATGCGGGCCGCACGCGCAATGAGGATTTCGTCGAGCACCCATTCCGGAACCGGGATGGTCCGGATGCCGTGGGATGTTTTTGTTTCCAGTTCCTGCATGGTCCTCCCGCTACCCTTCTCACCGGTCTCACCGGTCGCTTTCCTGCCAAGCTGGCGGCAGACACGCACGGTCCGTGCCGTGAAATCAATGTCATCAAAACGGATCGCGATGGTCTCGGAGATCCGGGTACCCAGGGCCAGGGACAGAAGGAGGGGGAGGTACATCAGCCGGTAATTGTCCCGGCAGAGCCGTAACAGGGTTCCGACCTGTTCTGTCGTAAAGCGGACGTCCCGTTTCCTCTCCGCATGGACCGGGGGAAACAGCGGGCGCGCCTTTTCATAAAGGTTCCCTTCCGTGTACTTCCTTTCAGCTGCCATCCGGAACATCCCGGAGAGCACGCCCCTGGTCTGTTTCTGTACGGAAGCTGACGGGATGGACAGGTACGCATCCAGGATGTCCCGGGGCGCAAGGTCTTCCAGTTTCCGTCCCGGCCCCCAGAAAGGGACCAGATACCTGTAAATTATGTTCCGGTACGCCGTATAAGTCCCGTAGCGGATGCCTTTTTCGTTCAGGCACCAGGAATACAGCCAGTAATCACTGAATTCCTTTACCGTGAAGGAAAAAGGTATGAGCCGTCCGGCTGCCACATCGGTGACAAGAAAGCGCTGTGCTGCTTCCGCTTCTTTCCGGGTCCTGAAGCCGCCCTTCTGGGCTTTTATCTTATTCCCGGAATGGAAGGTCAGGGTATAACGGATGCGGTACGTATCCCGGTCTTTCGAGGGGCCTCCGCGGAATTCACAGGAGACCACCGGGCCGTAAAAGAAAGCAGGGTTTATGGCAGGCCTTTCCTCACTCATGGGGCACCACCTTCCTGTCATCGTACGGGACGAAAGCATCCAGCGCCTCCACGGTCTCCTCCCCTGCGTCCATGACGCCACAGTAGATGTTGAACGTCGTCATGGGCGATTTGTGGCCCAGCAGATGGCTGATGTCTTCCAGATCCACCCCTTTCTCCAGAAGCATCGTCGCAAACTGGTGGCGCAGCACATGGAAACTGATCAGCGGGACGCCTGCAAAGCCGCAGCACCGTTTCAGTGCCGGCGTCAGTGAGCCGGTCTTCTTCACCTTCCCGCTAGGCCCCAGCGAAACGGAATCTTCATCCAGTCCCGTGTCCCCTTTCGTCCTGCGGGTTTCAAGGATCTTACGGTTGAAGGCTTTCTTCCGATCCAGTTCATCGAACAGAAACCCGGGGATCTTTAAGGTCCTGTAACTGGAGGCCTTCGGAGGTTTTTCTTCGGACAGCCTTGTGTAAAGGAACTGGCCGTTGCAGTCCGCGATACAGTAATTTGTCGTGATCTGGCGCCGGATACGCACGGTGCCCGCTTCCTTATCGAAATCGGAATAGGTAAGACCGAGGATCTCGCCGGAACGCAGTCCCGCAAACAGGGCGAGGAGAATCTCAAAGTAATAGCCCTCATGCCCGGAAGCCTCTTTCAGAAGAAGGGAAAGCTGCCTGCGGTTCAGGAGCCGGATGACCGGATGCCTGCGCTTCACTTCCATCAGGGATTCCGCAACAGGGAAACGGATCAGCCCGTCCACATAGGCGCGCCGTAGCAGCAGCTTCATGCATTTGAGCACCGCCTCCCCGGCTGAATCACAGACCGGGATGCAGCGGCGGATGATGTCGTTGACGTACTCCGTATGGATGTAGTTCAGCAGCATATCCATCCCTGTGTTCGGGAGGATCAGCCGGTCCACGCACCATATGACAACCGCTTTCCTAGCAGAGTCCGATGTTTTCAGGAACACCTCCCTCAGCCAGTATTCCACGTACTCCGTGAATGTGTAACGGACATTCGCGATCCGTTTGACCCGTTCCAGGTCTTTCTTATATAATTCATCTTTCTGTGCGGAGGCGCGCTCCGCATCTTCTTTTGTATGGTAACCCCCTTCCTTATGGTAAGTGATGGTAAATGTCTTGAACTCAACAGTCTTTACCAGGCAGTGCCAGCTGCCGTTTTCATAAGTAACGCTGTTCATATAAATTCCTCCATATCTTCAAAAGCACATCTGGGAAGGCAGGCCCTGTAAGGCGCCGTCCCGGGGAGTTACTGGTATCTGCTATGGAGAAATATACCGTATAAATTTTAACCGAACGGAATTTATATGTCAATGAGGACAATTTGGCACGACGGCGTAAATTTACTGTAGGAATTATAGTGGCAGAAACTGCCAGATGTGTATCTGATATTCGTTCGATCTCCTTATACTATACTTCCTTTCCTCACTTCTTACAAGTCCTTTGTTTTTATAATCCCCAGATATGCGCATTAAACCATGCATACTTTTTCACTTCTGTACTGACGCTGTGGTTTATGCTCTCTATATATTTCCCCAGCTTATTGTGACGCTGTCTCTCCCATTGCAGCATACTCTCGCAGCTCAGCACTTCATTTTCCGCGCCGGCTGCTACCGGAAACTCCCGTTCCTGCTGTCTGACCAGTTCCAGCATATCCCCGCCGTTCCAATAATACGCCCTTAAATGCGCCATTTTATCTACTCCTGTCCGGCTCCAGCCCATAGGACGGGAACTCATCCGGGAGGACAGGACATGACTCACATGCCCTTCTGCGCTGCATCCCTTTACTGTCTTTCGATCCTTTAAACGGATTTTTGCTGCTGTCCAGTTCGATAGGATATAGGCCCCGCTCTCTTCAATCCGCTTTTCTGTCGCTTCTGTTTCTGCACAGACTTTCAGCCGCTCAACTACCTTCTGGAAATCCGCCTTGGTTCCGCTTTTGATCGCATCACGGAGTTCTTTTCGGGCATCATCCACGCTGTCTTTCAAGTGACCTGTCATTTTCAGCAGATACTTTTGCAGATGAAATTCATCCAATACACCGGTGATCCCTGCAATCCTCTTTTTCCCGCTCTGGATCCATGTCCCTCCATCTGCATTCAGATAGATCTTCTTCACTTTTTTCAGATCATAATGGCTGTCCAGATATGCATACACCTCGTCCCACAGCTTTGCGTTGTCTGCTCCATCATAGACTCCGCTGAAATAATGGGGATTGACCAGCTTATGCCTTTTACTCTTTGGTGATTCCGTCTCAATCCCCTCATACACATACACCAGTTTCGCCAGAACACAGTGATTCTTCCAGTTGTTCTCTCCAACCTCCAGATCCCCCTTCTTCTCTTTGAACTGCAGGGATACATGGTCTTCATCTGCATCAATATACAGATACTCAACTGCTTTTTTCTCCGGCTTTTCTTCCTTCTGTTGCGGGAATGTCAGTTTATGCAGTTTATTCTTGACGGTCTGTTTGCTCACCTGATCTGTCAGGCTTGTTTCTTCCCCTGCTTTCCGGTATGAGGTCTGAACCGCCTCCTCCAGCAGTTTTGCTTCAGCGTCTTCTGTCAGCCGCTCATGGCTTTCTATCCCCATGATCCGGTCCAACAGATAAGCGCTTTCTCTGGTCTGTTTATTCCGGAACAATGTCTTTTCAAAACAAACAGTCCCAAGACATGTTGTCAGCTTTTTCCCATCTGTTCTTACCACTTCCCA
>CAZJRY010000005.1:0-51845 GCA_964548625.1 uncultured Mediterraneibacter sp. | reverse complement strand
TATATTCGGAAATTTGGATTCCCGAACCTGAAGAGAAGTCCGGAAAAGAAAATAAGCTTAAGGAGGAAAATAATTATGGCTGATTATGTGATCACAACAGATTCCAATTCCGACGTGCTGCCGGAATTTATCAAGGAAAATGATCTTACGGTCATCCCGCAGTATTATTCATTCGGGGATACGGTATATGGAGACGAACTGAATATGCCGCCCCACGAATTCTATGAGACAATGAGAAAAGGTGAACTGCCAAAGTCTCAGGCGAATAATCCCGCGGTGATCAGGGAGAAGTTTGAAAAGATTTTAAAAGAAGGAAAAAATATACTCCATATTGCTTTTTCCAGTGCATTGAGCGGAAGCTGCAGCAATGTGATCATGACGGCAAAAGATCTTCTGGAGGAGTATCCGGACCGGAAGATCATGGTGTTTGATTCTCTGAATGCATCTCTTGGAGAGGGAGTGTCCGTTTACCGCGCGGTAGAACTCCGGAAAGAAGGGAAGAGCATGGAGGATGTCTATGACGTCCTGATGGAGGAGAGAGATCATGTGAATGTGTCCTTCACAGTAAACGATCTGTATCATCTGCAGCGCGGCGGGCGTGTATCCAAAACGACTGCAGTTGTAGGCAGCCTTGTGAATATCAAGCCGATTTTGACAGTGACGGCTACCGGCGAGCTGAAGTCGGACGGAACCGTCAGAGGACGCAAGAAATCCCTCAAGACGCTGGTTTCACGACTGGAGGAGTCTCTGGATCTGGATTCCTACGGAAAGGACAGAATGGTGGCAGTCCTTCACGGCGACTGCATAGATGATGCGAAAGCTGTGGCTGATATGGTGAAAGATCTCGGATTTACGAATGTTGTCATCAATGATGTAAGTCCGAGCATCGGAACACATGCGGGTCCCGGAGTTGTAGGGCTGATTAATTACGGAAAGAAACGGGAATAGAAAAAAGGGACAGGGTAAAACTTAATTGGGGACGTAGTAAAATTCAATTTTACTACGTCCCCGTTCACGGTTTTTTCACATTTTAAAGCAGTCCGAATTCTTCCATTGTTTTTTTCAATACTTCTTTGTGTGCGTCTTCCATCTCTGTCAGCGGCGCTCTCAGCGACCCTACATCCATGCCCATCATATTCATCGCGGCTTTTACCGGAATCGGGTTGACCTCGCAGAAGAGTGCGTTTATCAGAGGAATCGCGTCAAGCTGCATCTTTGCACTGCCGGAAATATCCCCGGACAGGAATTTATAAACCATGTCATGTACATAGGCCGGAGCCACATTTGAGAGTACAGAGATTACGCCGATCCCTCCAAGGGAGAGGAGAGGCACGACCTGATCATCGTTTCCGGAGTACAGATCGATATTTCCGTCGCACAGATGCATGAACTCAGCTACAGCTCCGATATTTCCGGAAGCTTCTTTCACGCCGACGATGTTGTCTACGTTCTTTACAAGGGCTGCCAGAGTCTGCGGCTGGATGGAACATCCGGTACGGCTCGGTACATTGTAGAGGATCGCGGGAATCCGGACTTCGTTACAGATCTGTGTATAGTGTGCGATCAGTCCGTTCTGTGTCGCTTTATTATAGTAGGGTGTTACAAGAAGCAGTCCGTCAGCGCCGTCTTTTTCCGCTTCTCTGGAGAGTTCGATCGCCGTCTTTGTGCAGTTTGAGCCGGTTCCGGCAATGACCGGGATCCTGTGCTTTACTCTCTCGATCGTAAAGCGGATCGCCTCGCTGTGTTCGGCTTCTGTCATGGTTGCGGATTCGCCTGTAGTACCGCAGATGATGACAGCGTCTGTACCTCCGGCAATCTGATCCTCAATGATTTCATCAAGTTTATCATAGTTGATTTCCAGAGTTTCTTTCATCGGAGTAACGATCGCTACACCTGCGCCTTTAAAAATTGCCATTTTTTTTCCTCCTTTTTGAAATGGAAATTTACATGTACAATAAAAGAAACGGCAAGATGCGCCGTCTCGAAATATACATTTTCGTATATCAGATAGCTCTCCATCCTGCGATGACAGTCATGCCGTTCTTAGCGGCATGCCCAAGAATAAGGCGTCAGGCTCCTTATCCTTTCGGCATTTTTCCCTTTCTGATGACTTCCTCTGCCCCTGATACATCCATCATCATACTCATGAAAAACGCAACCTCTATCCTGCGTTTCTGTATTTAAAGAAATCATAACACCCATGTGGTGATGTGTCAACAGTTTTGCAGTAACAGTTCAACCACAGTTCAGCCATCGGGAATGGAGGGATCCGGTCCGGATCGTTTTATGTCTGCGCAGGAAGCTTTATTCTTTGACAAGTTCGGATATCCATGATAAACTATAAAAGCTTCAGGTGTAAATGACAAAATTTTCATTTACACTTTTTTGTATTTTATGTATTGGTGTAATTATGTCATGAAAGAGGAAGGAGAGCCGTTGTGATTACAATCGGTAATTATGTGAAACCTAAGTCGCTGGAGGAGGCATATGAGCTGAATCAGGCGCGCAGCAGCCGGGTGATGGGAGGCATGATGTGGATGCGCCTCGGGAATGCCCGGATTAAGACAGTCATTGATCTGTCGGATCTGGGACTTGACCAGATCGAGGATGAAGGAAATGTGATCAAAATCGGCGCGATGTGTACGTTGAGACAGTTAGAACAGTGCGACGCATTAAAAGAACTGTGCGGAGACAGTATTGTCGAGTGTGTCCGCCACATTGTCGGAGTACAGTTCCGTAATCAGGCTACGATCGGCGGCAGTATTTACGGCAGATTCGGTTTTTCCGATGTTCTGACTGCGTTTCTGGCACTGGATACTTTTGTGGAACTCTATGACGGGGGAACGATCCGTTTGTCAGAGTTCGTGAACCGGAAACCGGACAAGGATATTCTCTTATCGGTTATTGTGAGAAAAAGCAAGAGAAAGTTCCGTTATGATTCCATCCGTCAGACGAAGACAGACTTTCCGGTGATCGCCTGTTCTGTCGTGACCGGAATGGTGCACGGCAGGGAGACATGGTATTTTTCCGTGGGGGCAAGACCGATGAAAGCGGCGCTCATCGAAAAACAATGGGAGATTCCCGCGGACGCCTCTGAGGAAATGATCGCTGATTATGCCAGGCAGGCGGCGTCGGAATTTACATACGGATCAAATATGCGCGGCAGCGCCGAATACAGGCAGCATCTGGCAGAGGTGCTGATCCGGCGTGAGATGACTTCGATTCTGGCGGAGGGAAGATAGGATGGAGATACAGTTTACATTAAATAAGAAACAGGTGACTGCTGAAGTGGGAGCGGACACCGTGCTCCTCGGCGTGCTGAGAGACCTCGGGTGCAAGAGTGTGAAATGCGGATGCGAGACGACAAACTGCGGTCTTTGCACCGTTTGGATCGATGGAAAATTAAGACTGTCCTGTTCTGTACTCGCGGCGGGCATAGAAGGACACGAAGTCACTACGCTGGAAGGCGTGGAGGAAGAGGCTGCCGGGTTCGGCAGGTTCCTCGCGGCTGAAGGCGGCGAACAGTGCGGATTCTGCTCTCCCGGATTTATCATGAACGTACTGGCAATGAAGAGAGAGCTTAAAGATCCGGATCTTGAAGAGATCAAGGAGTATCTTTCGGGCAATCTCTGCCGCTGTACCGGATACATGAGCCAGCTCCGCGCCATTCAGAAATATATGGCTGCGCAGAATGAAAAGTCGTGAAAGGAGGCGCGGGAAAAATATGACAGATAAGAAAAAAGATATGCGGGTTGTAAAACAGGCTTTCTCGAAAGTAGATGCAGAAGCGCTTGTAACCGGTAAGGCGGTCTATACAAATGATCTCGCGCCGTCTGACTGTCTGATCGTGAAGATCATAAGGAGTCCCCACGCCCATGCGCTGATCAGAGATGTCGATACGGCTAAGGCTGAGGCAGTGCCGGGGATCGAATGTGTCCTGACATATAAGGACTGCCCGGACAAAAGATTTACGCTGGCAGGACAGACATACCCGGAGGCAAGCCCGTATGACCGGCTGATCCTTGACCGGAGAATGCGTTTCGTGGGAGATGCGGCTGCCATTGTGGCAGGGACTTCGGAGGAAGCGGTCAAAAAGGCTATGAAGCTGGTCAAGATCAAGTATGAGGTACTGGAACCGGTGCTGGATTTCAGGACCGCGAAAGACAATCCGATCCTTGTCCATCCTGAGGATAACTGGAAAAGTCTGTGCCCAGTCGGTGCTGACAATAAAAGAAATCTATGTGCCCATGGAGTGAGCGGAAGCGGAGATGTCGAGGCGGTTCTCACGGACTGCGACTATGTTATAGACAGAGTTTATCATACAAAGGCGAACCAGCAGGCGATGATGGAGACATTCCGCACATACACATGGCTGGATGCATATGGCAGGCTGAATGTGGTATCTTCGACTCAGGTTCCGTTCCATGTCCGGCGTATCCTCGCAAATGCGCTGGATATCCCAAAGAGCAGAGTGCGCGTCATCAAACCGCGTATCGGCGGGGGCTTCGGCGCAAAGCAGACGGCGGTATCAGAAGTATATCCCGCGCTGGTTACATGGAAGACTGGAAAACCTGCGAAAATTATTTTCACAAGGGAAGAGTCCCTGACCGCATCTTCCCCACGTCATGAGATGGAGATGCATGTCCGTCTCGGATCAGACAAAGAGGGTCATATCAGAGGGATAGATCTCTATACACTATCCAATACAGGAGCATTCGGAGAGCACGGCCCGACCACAGTGGGGCTTTCCGGGCATAAGTCGATCCCGCTTTACGGAAAAGCGGAGGCATTCCGTTTTACTTATGACGTAGTGTATACGAATGTTATGTCTGCCGGCGCATACAGAGGTTACGGCGCAACACAGGGAATCTTTGCCGTGGAATCCGCGGTCAATGAGCTGGCGCAGATACTGGATATGGATCCGACGGTCTTAAGAGAGATGAATATGGTGCGCGAGGGAGATGTGATGCCGGCCTACTATGGAGAGACGGCAGAGAGCTGCGCCCTTGACCGGTGCCTTGCCCGTGCGAAAGAAATGATCGGATGGGAGGAGAAATATCCGTGCCGTGATATGGGCAACGGAAAGGTTCGCGGAGTAGGAGCAGCCATGGCAATGCAGGGTTCCGGAATCTCAAGTGTGGATACGGGGTCTGTTGCGATCAAGGTAAATGACGACGGCTTCTACAGTCTGATGATCGGGGCGACCGATATGGGAACGGGCTGTGATACGATCCTCTCACAGATGGCGGCAGAATGTCTGGATTGTGATATGGAGGATATCATTGTCCATGGTGTTGATACGGACACTTCCCCATATGACTGCGGTTCCTACGCGTCCAGTACAACCTATGTGACAGGTATGGCGGTTGTAAAGACATGCGAGACACTGATCGGGAAGATCTGCGAGAGGGGCGCGGAATATCTCGGATGTCCGGTTGACGACGTTGAATTCAACGGGGCGGAAGTGATCAATTTAAAAACCGGAGAGTCGATCACAAGAAAAGAGATCGGAAATCGTGTGATGTGCTTTAACAATGAGGCGCTCTCCGCGAGCGAAGCATTTTCTTCGCCCACATCTCCGCCGCCGTTCATGGCAGGCATCGCCGAGGTGGAGATCGATAAGGAGACCGGCGTGGTCGAGATGGTCGATTATGCGGCAGTAGTGGACTGCGGAACTGTAGTGAATCCGAGTCTTGCCCGGGTACAGACCGAGGGCGGTATTGCCCAGGGGATCGGCATGGCGCTCTTTGAAGATGTAGTGTACAGCCCGAAGGGAAGGAATTACAGCAACTCCTTTATGCAGTACAAAATACCCAGCCGGCTTGACGTGGGAAACATCAGAGTGGAATTCGAGAGCAGCTACGAGCCGACGGGTCCGTTCGGCGCCAAGTCTATCGGTGAGATCGTTATCAACACACCGTCGCCGGCTATCGCGGATGCGATCCGGAATGCGGTGGGAGTGACCATCAGAGAGCTCCCGATGACCGCGGAGAAAGTATATAAAGGTATGAGAAAAAAAGCTGAAAACAGGTAAAACAGCCGTAAAAAAGATGGGGCGATGCTCATATCGCCCCATCTTTATTGAAGAAAGAAATGTCCGTCGGATATACATAGCTGTCTCCGATTTCTTTTAAGAGGATCACATTCAGATTCCCGTTCAGGTTCTTCTTATCAAGAGTGATCGCTTTTGTCAGATCGGCGGCCGGAAGTCCGCAGGAGACCGGAAGCCCGTATATCTCAAGCGCTTTCTTTATCTGATCCGCGCATCCCGGAGCGGTAAGCCTTTTCTGCTCAGCCATCAGGGTGATCTGATACATGCCGATCCCGACAGCCTCTCCGTGGCTTTCGCGTTTATAGCCGTAATACTGTTCGATCGTGTGCGCCAGTGTATGCCCGAAATTTAAGAGCATGCGCTCTCCGGTATCAAACTGATCCGCTTCCACCACGATTCTTTTAATATCGATACAGCGTGTAATGATTTCGGACAGCTCGGACTTCAGGCTCTCAAAAGAACTGTGCGCGCAGAGCCGGTCAAAGAGACCGGCATCTTTGATACAGCCGTATTTGATGACTTCGCCCATTCCGTCCTTTATGAAATGTTCCGGAAGGGTATTGAGGACATCCGGATCAATGAGCACCATCTTCGGCTGGTAGAATGCTCCGACAAGGTTTTTGCCCTGAGGCAGATCTACCGCCACCTTGCCGCCCACGGAAGAATCCACCTGAGCCAGCAGGGAAGTCGGGATCTGCACCAGCTTGACGCCCCGCAGATAACTCGCGGCGGCAAATCCCGCAAGATCACCGATCACACCGCCGCCAAGCGCGATGACAAGGTCGCTTCTCGTGAGCTTTGCATCCAGCAGGGCTGTATAAATTTCCGGTAAAGACTGAAAACTTTTTGTCGGCTCGCCGTGCGGAAGGACAAGGAAATGACACTCGTAATCTTTCAGGGAGTCCGCCACCTGCTGTCCGTACAGCGGAAATACATTGTCATCGGAGATGATCATGATCTTCCGGCCTCTGAATATCCGGGGAATGTATTTTCCGGCTCTTTTGATAATTCCGGTTTCAATGTAAATCGGGTAAGAATCTTTACCTAAGTCAACTGTTAATTCCATGAGTTCTGCTCCTGTAGATACAATTATTTAAAATAAGGGCAAAGCGCAGATTTATATGATTTCCGCACATGCATGATTTTGCAATGATAACTTCGCACTGTAAAATTTTAACTGATTAAAGTAAAAAATCAATGTTATCATAAATCATAGAAACAGGAATGTCAACAATTTTCCGATGATATTTTATCATCAGAAAAAATTGAGAAGGGAATAAGTTTTCAAATCGGAAAACTTATGTTATACTTCATTTTAGCAGATAAATCAAAGGAGCTTACTATAATGAAAAGAGTACTACTTAAGCTGAGCGGGGAGGCCCTTGCAGGAGATAAAAAGACAGGCTTTGACGAGGCGACCTGTATCGGAGTCGCCAATCAGGTCAGAAAACTTGTTGATGAGGGAATCCAGGTGGCGATCGTTACAGGCGGCGGTAATTTCTGGCGGGGACGCACAAGCGGGACGATCGATCGGACAAAGGCGGATCAGATCGGGATGCTGGCAACAGTGATGAATTGTATCTACGTATCGGAGATCTTCAGATATGCAGGTATGAAGACAGAAGTCTTTACTCCGTTTGTGTGCGGTTCCTTTACATCTCTGTTTTCAAAGGATGCGGCAGTGGATGCGTTGAATAAGGGAAAAGTGATCTTCTTCGCGGGCGGCACCGGTCATCCTTACTTTTCAACAGACACAGGAGCGGTCTTACGCGCGATCGAGATTGAAGCGGACGCAATGCTTCTGGCAAAGGCGGTCGACGGGATCTACGACAGCGATCCGAAGGTGAATCCGGACGCTGTCAAGTACGATGAGGTATCTATCCGGGAAGTGATCGACAAGAAGCTTTCGGCAGTGGATCTTACGGCGTCGATCCTCTGTCTGGAAAACAAAATGCCGATGCTCGTGTTCGGACTCAATGAAGAAAACAGTATCGTAGAAACAATGAGCGGTAACTTTACCGGAACAAAAGTAACAGTGTAGGAGGATTTCACTATGAATGAAAAAGTGGCTGTGTATGACACAAAGATGACAAAGACGATCAACAACCTCGACAGCGAGCTGGCTACGATCCGTGCGGGACGCGCCAATCCGCATGTACTGGACAAGCTGACAGTCGATTATTACGGAGCGCCGACGCCGATCCAGCAGGTGGCGAACGTATCTGTACCGGAGGCAAGGATGATCCAGATTCAGCCATGGGAGAAGAGTATGGTAAAGGCGATCGAGAAAGCAATCCTTACTTCGGATATCGGTATCAATCCGACCAATGACGGTACATCCATCCGTCTCGTGTTTCCCGAACTCACAGAGGAACGGAGAAAAGAGCTGGCAAAAGACGTAAAGAAAAAAGGCGAAGCGGCAAAAGTAGCTGTCCGCAATATCCGCCGCGATGGAAATGTGGCCTTTAAGAAACTCAAAGGAACCGAGATCTCCGAGGACGGGATCAAAGATCTTGAGGACGAGCTTCAGAAGATCACGGACAAATACATCTCAAAGATTGATAAGATAGTCGAGACAAAAACAAAAGAAATCATGACCGTATAGGGCTGCGGTTCTCACCCGTATAGCGGCGGACGGGCGCGGACTGCGCCCGCTGTGAACTGCATCGGGGATTCAGAAGGGGGCTTTGAAGTTTAAGCCTCCTTTACAGCGTATATATGTATATATAATAGTAGTGAGAGGAAAATGAATATGAAAGTACCGCAGCATATTGCGATCATATTAGACGGAAACGGGCGCTGGGCAAAGGCAAAGGGAATGCCCCGCAACTATGGTCATGCCCAGGGCAGCAAAAACGTAGAGCGCATCTGTGAGGAAGCGTGGCGTATGGGAATCAAATACCTGACGGTCTACGCATTTTCCACAGAAAACTGGAACCGTCCGAATAGTGAGGTGGCGGCTCTTATGACTCTTCTGCGCAATTATATGAAGACCTGTCTGAAGACTGCGGCTAAGAATGATATGAAGATCCGTGTTATCGGAAATATCGAACCGCTGGATGACGATATCAGGAACAGGATCAGGGAGCTGGAGGCGGCGACAGTGAACAACGGGGGGCTGAACTTTACTATAGCGCTCAATTACGGCAGCAGGGATGAGCTTACAAGGGCGGCACGTAAGATGGCGCAGGACTGCGCGGACGGAAAACTGAAGGCAGACGATATCACCGAAGCGGTTTTCGAGTCCTGCCTTGATACCCATGGGATTCCGGACCCGGATCTGATGATCCGCACCAGCGGAGAGCAGAGACTGTCCAATTATCTGCTGTGGCAGCTCGCGTATTCGGAGTTCTATTTTACTGATGTTCCATGGCCGGATTTTACGAAAGAAGAGCTTGTAAAAGCAATTGAGGAATATAACCGCAGACACAGGAGATTCGGCGGAGTAGAGGAGGCGCGGGACTTATGTTCAGAACAAGACTTTTAAGCGGGATCCTTTTGATGGTCATTGCGCTCGTGACTCTGCTCAGAGGCGGGAATCTTCTTTTCTTTGTTCTGCTCATCATCAGTCTGATCGGTATGACAGAGCTTTATAAGGTATTCGGGATTGAAAAGAAGCCGCCGGGGGCAGCGGGTTATATCGCAGCGGCCGCATATTACGCGCTTCTGTATTTTGAACGGGATCTTCCGGGAGACAGGATGACATGGTTTATGATATTGTTCATGTTATTTCTGATCTGCGAGATGGCGATACTTGTATCCGGCTATCCGAAATACAATACCCAGCAGATATTTGCGGCGTTTTTCGGACTTTTTTACGTAACCGTGATGCTGTCCTACATCTACCGTACAAGGCTTCTGGAAGGCGGCATCTTCACGGTGTGGCTTGTCTTTGTCTGTTCTTGGGGGTGTGATACCTGCGCGTACTGTGTGGGAATGCTGATCGGAAAGCATAAGATGGCGCCGGTCTTAAGTCCGAAGAAATCAGTAGAAGGCGGCATCGGGGGGATCTTAGGAGCCGCGCTTATCGGCATACTTTACGCGCTGGCGATCGATCACTGGGGAAATGCAGGGGCTGATGTTCTTTCCTATGCGATCATCGGAGCTGCCGGAGGCGCGATTTCCCAGATCGGCGATCTGGCGGCGTCCGCCATTAAGCGGTACCACAATATCAAAGATTACGGAAAGCTGATACCCGGACACGGCGGTATCCTTGACCGGTTTGACAGTGTCATTTTCACTGCTCCGATCATATATTATCTTGCAGTCCTTTTGCAGTGACCGGAGATCCGGATACTGCAAGAGGAGTTAAAGATCCGGAAAATCTATATTAATGATCAGAAACGAGGTTTACGAAAACGATGAAAAAAATTGCCGTTCTGGGTTCTACCGGCTCTATCGGAACCCAGACTCTTGAAATCGTAAGGACAAATGGTGATATTAAGGTGACAGCGCTTGCGGCGGGAAGAAATATCAGTCTGCTGGAAAAGCAGATCAGAGAGTTCCGGCCGAAGCTGGCTGCGGTCTGGAGCGAAGAGCTTGCGGGGGAGTTAAAGACGCGAGTCAGAGATCTTGACGTGAAGATTGCCTCCGGTATGGACGGACTGACGGCCGTGGCCTCCGAACAGGAGTCGGAGATCCTTGTGACGGCGATCGTAGGGATGATCGGGATCCTGCCGACTATTGAAGCGATCAAAGCAGGAAAGGATATTGCGCTGGCAAACAAGGAAACACTTGTGACAGCGGGGCACATTATCATGCCGCTGGCTGAAAAATATCACGTATCCATCCTTCCGGTGGACAGCGAACACAGTGCCGTATTCCAGTCGCTGCAGGGAGGGCAGAGGCAGGCGCTTCATAAGATCCTTCTGACCGCATCAGGCGGTCCGTTCCGAGGAAAAAAGAGGGAAGAACTGGAGAATATACAGGTGGAGGACGCACTGAAGCATCCGAACTGGGAGATGGGCCGCAAGATTACGATCGATTCTTCCACTATGGTAAATAAAGGTCTGGAAGTGATCGAGGCAAAATGGCTCTTCGGCGTTACGGTGGATCAGATTCAGGTAGTTGTCCAGCCGCAGAGCGTTATTCACTCGATGGTAGAATATGAAGACGGCGCGGTTATCGCACAGATGGGAACGCCGGATATGAAGCTCCCGATCCAGTATGCGCTTTATTATCCGGAGAGACGGTATCTGCCGGGGGAACGGCTCGATTTCGGACAGCTTTCCCGGATCACGTTTGAGAAGCCCGACATGGAGACATTCTACGGGCTGAAACTGGCGATCGAGGCGGGAAAGAAAGGAGGATCTCTTCCGACGGTGTTCAATGCCGCCAATGAAAAAGCGGTGGCTCTGTTCCTTGACCGGAAGATCCGGTATCTCCAGATACCGGAGATCATTCAGGAATGCATGGAAAACCATAAGAATATCGCGGACCCGGATGTGGGAGAGATACTGGAGACTGAGCAGGAGACATATCAATTTATTAAAAAAAGGTGGTAATACATGGGAATAATCATAGCAATCTTATTATTCAGTTTTATAATCATCTTTCATGAACTCGGGCATTTTCTTCTTGCGAAAGCAAACGGCATCCGTGTGGATGAATTTTCTCTTGGCCTTGGCCCGACATTGATCGGCAGAAAGATCGGCGGGACTTTTTTCTGTATTAAGCTGCTCCCGTTCGGCGGGGCATGTATGATGGGCGAGGATGATGCGGATGATATGTCTGAGGGAAGCTTCAACAGTAAATCTGTATGGGCGAGGATATCTGTCATTGCGGCGGGACCTCTGTTCAACCTGCTCCTTGCGTGGCTCTTCTGCGTGATCATAGTCGGCGCCACCGGATATCAGTCTACTGAGATCAGCGCTGTATCGGACGGTTATTCGGCGCAGGAACAGGGGCTTATGGCGGGAGATGTGATCAAAAAGATCAACGGCCGCAGTGTTCACATATGGGATGATATTCAGTTGTATACATTGACACACTCTGATGATACACCATATGAGATCGTATACGAACGTGACGGAGAAGAATATACGGTGCAGATCGAACCGAGGCAGCTGGAAGGAGATACATCTCCTCTGCTGGGAGTGACAGGGGGCAACTATGAGCGCCCGGGACTTTTCGGAACTTTGCAGTACGGGTTTTACAGATTGGAATACTGGCTGAACTATACGGTGGACAGTCTGCGTATGCTGGTGACGGGGCAGGTCGGGCTTCAGGATCTGTCCGGACCCGTGGGGATCGTCGCAGTCGTGGATGATGTCTACGAGTCGGCGGCTCCGGCGGGATTTATAACAATTGTCTTAAGCCTGATGAATTTCGGCACTTTGCTCTCGGCAAATCTGGGAGTCATGAATCTGCTTCCCATACCGGCGCTGGACGGCGGCAGACTTGTGTTCCTCATTGTCGAAGCGGTGCGGCGCAAACGTGTGCCGCCTGAAAAAGAGGGCATGGTACATTTTGCCGGATTCGCTCTTCTCATGGTGCTCATGGTCGTGGTCATGTTCAATGATATCATGAAATTGTTCTAAAGATTGTCTTCCGCATATATAATTAACAGACCATTTTATTATGCGGGAGACATTTATGCGTTATATAAAAGCAATGCAGGAAGAGTCCTCGGGAAAGGGCGGGCTGCAGATCAATGTCACATCGATACCGGATTCCCGTCCCATTGCGGAGGCGCGGATATCCATCTCCTATACAGGTGTACCGGGACAGACGCTGGAGCAGGTGACAACGGACTCATCCGGTCAGAGTGAAGTCCTGACGCTGGATGCGCCTCCGGAAGAATGGAGTCTGGATCCGAACAACGAGAGACAGCCATATTCCGAGTATACGCTTGATATCAGCGCCCCGGGATTTGAGCCGGTGAGCATTGCCGGCACAGAGATACTTGCAAATGTAAAAGCTATCCAGAATGTCAGGATGCGGCCGAGTGATACGGGCGGAGAGGAAGAAGAAGTGTTCGTCATCTCCGCTCATACTTTGTACGGGGACTATCCGCCTAAGATCGCGGAAGATGAGATCAAGCCGGTGAATGAGCCGGGAGAGATCGTCCTGAGCCGCGTAGTCGTGCCGGAGTACATCGTTGTCCACGACGGATCCCCCAGAGACACGACGGCGACGGACTATTATGTAAAATATAAGGACTATATCAAAAATGTGGCATCCAGTGAGATATATGCCACTTGGCCGGCAGATACGATCCGGGCAAATGTACTGGCGATCATGTCGTTTACCCTGAACCGGGTATACACGGAGTGGTACAGGAACCGGGGTTATGACTTCACGATCACATCGTCTACAGCGTTTGACCATAAATGGATACCGGAGCGGAACTATTATGACACCATATCTGTGATCGTGGATGAACTGTTTGCCGCTTATCTGTCCAGACCAAACGTGAGACAGCCGATCCTTACCCAGTACTGCGACGGAAGACGCGTTTCCTGTCCGAACTGGATGACCCAATGGGGTTCAAAGGAGCTGGGCGATCAGGGATATTCTCCTATTGAGATCCTCCGTTATTTCTATGGGGATGACATGTATATCAATTCTGCGGAAGAAATTTCGGGAATACCCGCATCATGGCCGGGATATACTTTGGAAGAGGGGTCCAGCGGGGAGAAGGTGCGTCAGATGCAGGAACAGCTCAATGTGATCGCGGGAGCTTATCCGGCGCTCCCGAAGATCACCGCGGATGGTATATACGGGCCGGCGACGGCGAATGCAGTGAGAGAATTCCAGTCTGTGTTCGGACTTCCGGTGACGGGGAAAGTCGATTATCCTACATGGTATAAAATTTCGGAGATTTATGTGGGAGTATCGAGGATCGCGGAACTGACGTAAAAGATGCCCCGGGAGACAGTGGATATTGCGGGAGACGGAAAAGATACAGCGATATCGGAGAGGAGATCTATGGCACAAAAAAGGAAAAGCCGAAGAGAGGGACACAAGTGCAGGACCGGATGTGCGGCCGCTCTCATGATACTTGCGCTGCTCGGAGCGGGAGCTGTATACGGGATTCCCCGGGTCATTGACCGGTTCGGAGGACAGGTGCGGGAGACTTTCAGCGAAACTGTTGAGAAAGCAGCGAACACGCTTTCAACAGAGCAGGCGGATTTCCGGGAGCTTACGGTTTCAGAGGAAGAAGTGGAGGGAAGCTTCTATTATGAACAATTGAACAGTACAGAACAGCTTATATACCGTGAACTCCTGCAGGGGGTGCAGGATATGGAGGACCGCATCACGATACATGCGGGAAGAGACGACCATCCGGAAAAAGTATATGAATATCTTCTGTATGACTGTCCGGAACTTTTCTGGTGTACGGGGAGTTCGCAGATGACAGTGTACGAGGAATACACAGAATTTTATCCCTCATATTCCTGCACTTCCGAAGAGAGGGCACAGAGACAGAGTGAGATTGATGAGAATGTATCGGACTGTATCGCAGGGCTTGATTCCGCAGCCGGAGAATACGACAGGATCCGGTATATATACGAGTACCTTGTCAATACGGTCGATTACGATGAGAACGCTCCCGACAATCAGAATATTTACAGCGCGCTTGTGGGAAAAAGCTCCGTGTGCGCCGGGTATTCCAGAGCGGCTCAGTATCTTCTGGACATCATGGGAATCGAATGTATCTATGTAGTGGGCACCGCTCAGGAGCAGGAAGCCCATGCATGGAACATCGTGAACTGCGGCGGAAGATATTATCAGATGGATGTGACATTCGGCGACCCGGTATTCCTCTCTTCGGAGAGCGGCGGAAATCTGCCGGGAGACATTATTTATTATGATTATCTGTGCTGTACGGACGCAGATATCCTGATAGACCATACCCCTTCGGATGAGGTCACATATCCCGCTTGTACATCAGATGACCTGAACTATTACAGAATGAATGGAATGTACTATGATTCCTATGATCCTCAAATCCTTCTTGACGATATGAACGACAGTATCTATGAGGGACAGGAGATGTTCGTGTGCAAATTCTCATCTTCGGAAATCTATCAGGATGTCCGCGACGCCGTAATCGAAGAGCTGTTCCCGAAAGCGGCGCAGACGCTGGGAGCGGTGTACGGGCTGTCTCAGGTAAAGTACACGTACATCGAGGATGAGAGCCATAATAAGATCATGGTTTTCTGGAATTATCAGTAATAGTTTTGAATACTTAGAAGTATTTCTGAATATTTTTGCAGGAATTATCAGTTGAATTATAAGCTCAGTTGTAGTATAATCTTTACAATTTGAGAAAGAGGGCGCTCTGGGATCAAAAGACTCCAAGAGTGCCTTTGCTATGTAACGACATATCAGTTCTCAGAGGAGCTGTTGCTGCGGCAGGGCAGCAACAGCAGTTATTATACGAAGGGAAAGGGTGAACAGATGAAGGCGTTTCTAATATTGGAAGACGGTACAGTATTTACAGGAACAAGCATTGGCTCCACTCGTGAATGTATCAGCGAGATTGTTTTTAATACTTCTATGACAGGTTATCTTGAGGTGCTGACGGATCCTTCTTACGCGGGACAGGCAGTTACCATGACATATCCCCTGATCGGAAATTACGGCATTACGCCGGACATGGAGTCCAAGAGGGCATGGCCGGACGGATATATCGTGAGAGAGTTATCACGCATGCCGAGCAACTTCCGCTGCAAGGGAAGCATTCAGGATTTCCTGAAAGAGCAGGATATCCCGGGCATCGCAGGAATCGACACCCGTGCGCTCACAAAGATCCTGAGGGAAAAGGGAACAATGAACGGTATGATCACAACAGATGAGAATTACGATATTGATGCGGTCATCCCGAAGCTGAAAGCATATACGGTCGGAGACGTGGTTTCCAAAGTGACCTGCAGGGAAAAATATGTCCTGAAAGGCGGCGGGCTGAAAGTCGCGCTTCTGGATCTGGGCGCCAAGAATAATATCGCAAGATCCTTGAATGACCGGGGATGTGAAGTGACGGTTTACCCGGCACACACGACCGCAGAGGAGATCACCGCATCAAAGCCGGACGGTATTATGCTCTCCAACGGTCCCGGAGATCCCGCGGACTGTACCTCCATTATAGAAGAAATCCGTAAACTGTACGATACGGAGATTCCGATATTCGCCATCTGCCTCGGGCATCAGCTCATGGCTCTTGCTACAGGCGCAGTCACCCATAAACTGAAATACGGACACCGGGGCGGCAACCATCCGGTGAAAGATCTTGAGACAGGGAGAGTATATATCTCTTCCCAGAACCATGGATATGTGGTGGACGAGGAGTCTGTTGATCCGAATGTAGCGGTTCCGGCATTTCGAAATGTAAACGACGGAACAAATGAAGGACTTGCGTATATCGGGAAAAATATTTTTACTGTACAGTTCCATCCGGAGGCGTGCCCCGGACCGCAGGATTCGGGCTACCTGTTTGACAGATTTATTGAGATGATGAAAGGAGCGAAATAATGCCAAGAGATTTAAGCATCAAGAAAGTACTGGTCATCGGTTCCGGCCCGATCGTCATCGGACAGGCGGCGGAGTTTGATTACGCGGGAACTCAGGCATGCCGTTCCCTGAAAGAAGAAGGCATTGAGGTTGTCCTTTTAAATTCCAACCCGGCGACCATCATGACGGATAAAGACATCGCGGACAGCGTATATATCGAGCCGCTGACTGTGGAAGTGGTAGAGCAGCTTATCAGAAAAGAAAAGCCGGACAGTGTCCTTCCCACGCTCGGCGGTCAGGCAGGTTTGAATCTTGCCATGGAACTTGAGGAAGCGGGCTTCTTAAAGGCTAATGGCGTCCGGCTGATCGGAACCACATCCGAAACGATCAAGAAAGCCGAAGACCGGCTGGAATTCAAGGCGACAATGGAGAAGATCGGCGAACCTGTCGCCGCTTCTCTTGTCGTGGAAAGCGTGGAGGACGGTCTCGCGTTCGCGAATGAGATCGGCTATCCGGTAGTGCTCCGCCCTGCATATACACTGGGAGGAAGCGGCGGCGGCATCGCGCACGATTCCCACCAGCTCGTGGAGATTCTCGAAAACGGCCTGCGTCTCTCCCGTGTGGGACAGGTGCTTGTAGAGCGCTGCATCGCCGGCTGGAAAGAGATCGAGTACGAGGTAATGCGCGACAGCAAAGGAAACTGTATTACTGTATGTAATATGGAGAATATAGATCCTGTAGGCGTTCATACGGGAGACAGTATCGTTGTTGCTCCGTCCCAGACGCTGGGCGATAAAGAATATCAGATGCTGCGTACTTCCGCGCTGAATATCATCACTGAGCTGAATATTACAGGCGGATGCAATGTGCAGTACGCGCTGAATCCGGATACATTTGAATACTGTGTCATAGAGGTAAATCCGCGTGTCAGCCGTTCCTCCGCGCTGGCGTCCAAAGCGACCGGATATCCGATCGCGAAGGTGTCGGCAAAGATCGCGCTGGGCTACACGCTGGATGAGATCAAAAATGCCATTACACAGAAGACATATGCCAGTTTTGAGCCAATGCTCGACTATGTGGTAGTCAAACTGCCGCGCCTGCCGTTTGATAAATTTATCAGCGCCAAGAGAACTCTGACGACGCAGATGAAGGCGACCGGAGAGGTTATGAGTATCTGCGATAATTTCGAGGGCGCGCTGATGAAAGCGATCCGTTCGCTGGAGCAGCATGTGGACAGTCTCATGTCCTATGACTTTACCGGACTTTCCGAGGACGACCTTTTAGAGCAGCTTGCCATCGTAGACGATATGCGTATGTGGAAGATCGCGGAGGCGATCCGCAGAGGCGTCGACTATGATACAATCTACAATATCACGAAAATAGACCGCTGGTTTATTGATAAATTCGCGATCATCGTGGAGATGGAGAACGCGCTGAAAACGCGGGAACTCACTGCGGATCTTTTAAGAGAAGCGAAACGTATTGAGTTCCCGGACAATGTGATTGCCCGCCTGACGGGAAAGACAGAGCGCGAGGTCCGTGATATGCGCCATGAAAACGGCATTGTCGCCGCGTACAAGATCGTGGATACATGCGCGGCGGAGTTCGCGGCGGAGACGCCGTATTACTACTCTGTATACGGAAGCGAGAACGAAGTGGAAGAATCGGCAGACAGGAAGAAAGTCCTCGTTCTCGGCTCCGGCCCGATCCGTATCGGACAGGGGATCGAGTTCGACTTCTGTTCCGTGCATTGTACATGGGCGTTTGCAAAGGAAGGCTATGAGACGATCATCGTCAACAACAACCCGGAGACAGTAAGTACGGATTTCGATATCGCGGACAAACTGTATTTCGAGCCTCTTACTCCGGAAGATGTGGAGAGCATCGTGGATATCGAGAAACCGGACGGCGCTGTTGTCCAGTTCGGCGGTCAGACAGCCATCAAGCTGACAGAATCTCTGATGAAGATGGGCGTGCCGATCCTCGGAACCTCTGCGGAGAACGTAGACAAGGCGGAGGACAGGGAGCTCTTTGACGAGATCCTGGAAGAGTGTCAGATCCCGCGCCCGACCGGCGGCACTGTATTTACCGCGGAGGAGGCAAAAGAGGTCGCAAACCGTCTGGGATATCCGGTGCTTGTGCGTCCTTCTTACGTGCTGGGCGGACAGGGAATGCAGATCGCCATCAATGACAATGACATCGACCGGTTCATCGGCATCATCAACCGGATCGCCCAGGACCACCCGATCCTCGTGGATAAATATCTTCAGGGCAAGGAAATCGAAGTCGACGCCGTATGCGACGGGACCGATATCCTGATTCCGGGCATCATGGAGCATATTGAGCGCGCGGGCATTCATTCCGGAGACAGCATCTCCGTATATCCGGCGCAGAGCCTGACAGCGGGAGCAAAAGCTAAGATTGCGGAGTATACGAGAAGACTTGCGAAATCCCTTCATGTCATCGGCATGATCAACATCCAGTTCATCGTCTGCGGCGAAGAAGATGTGTACGTGATCGAGGTCAACCCGAGATCCAGCCGTACCGTGCCGTACATCAGCAAGGTGACGGGGATTCCGATCGTGCCGCTGGCGACGCAGGTGATCATCGGAAAGAAGATCAGAGATCTGGGTTACACGCCGGGTCTGCAGCCTGAGGCAGATTATGTGGCTGTCAAGATGCCGGTATTCTCCTTTGAGAAGATCAGGGGGGCAGATATCAGTCTGGGGCCTGAGATGAAATCCACAGGAGAGTGTCTGGGAATCGCGAAGACATTTGACGAGGCTCTCTATAAGGCATTTCTCGGCGCGGGGATCCGTCTGCCGAAGTTCAGGAACATGATCATGACTGTCCGCGATGAGGATCAGCCGGAAGCAGTGGAGATCGGACGCAGATTTGCCGATATCGGCTATCACATTTTCGCTACGAGCGGGACGGCGAGAGCTCTCAATGAGGCGGGGGTCAAGGCAACGTCTGTGCGTAAGATCGAGCAGGAGTCGCCGAATCTTCTCGACCTGATCTTAGGACATAAGATCGACCTTGTCATTGATATCCCGGCACAGGGAGCAGAGCACTCCAAAGACGGATTCGTTATCCGAAGGAATGCCATCGAGACAGGCGTGAACGTGCTGACAGCGATCGATACCGCGGAAGCGCTGATCACCAGTCTGGAAAATACAGATATTAAAAAACTGACACTTATAGATATTGCGACGGTATAGAAAATCTGCTCCTGATTCTCGGAGTTAAATGTTTTCAAATAAGAAGTTGTATTGTTTTATTCCAAAAAAACCAATACAACTTCTTATTTTATACCAAAAATCAGTTGTATTGTTTATTTATATTGCGAATTGTATTGAAAGTTGTTATGTTATATCATATAAATGCAGACCGGGAATGATGATACGCGGAAAGAGGAGGGGGGCTGATAGATGCGGAAAAAATATGAGCGGATCGTTTCATGGATTCAGGAAGAGATCAAAAACGGATTCCTGAGCCGGGGAGACAGACTCCTGTCGGAAAACGATCTTATGGAACGTTTCGGGGTCAGCAGGCAGACAGTCAGGCGCGCCATGGAGGAGCTCACAGAGAAAGGCATTGTGGAGGGGCGCAGAGGCAGCGGAACCTATGTGACGGTAAATACCAGAAGGTATGCGGGAAAAGAGCCCCGCATTGCCGTAATGCTGACGTATGTGGACACTTATATTTTCCCCTCTATTATAAAGGGAATCGAATCCGTACTGTCGCGGGAAGGCTGTGCCCTCCAGATATCCATGACGGACAACGCGGTTGAAAAGGAGCGGATGCTTCTTAAAGAGTTTATCCGCACACAGGCAGTAGACGGGATCATTGCGGAGACGGTAAAGAGCGCCCTGCCGAATCCGAATATGGAGCTATACAGAGAAATTGAAAAGATGGGCATGCCCGTGCTGTTTGTCAATAGTTACTATAAGGAGCTGGATATCCCGCACATCAGCATGGATGACCGCATGGCGGGATACCTTGCGGCAAAACATCTTACAGATTGCGGCCATACCCGTATCGGCGGTATATTCAAGGCGGACGACGGGCAGGGACACCTGCGGTACGCGGGGTATACGGATGCTCTGATGGAGCGGGAGATAAAGATACGCGGCGACCGGATCATCTGGATCGATTCGAAGGAACTGAGCTCAATGGAGGACGAGAGCGCGAAGTTTTTAAAGCGGCTTGGGGGATGTACGGCCTGCGTATGTTACAATGATGAGACTGCATACAGACTTGTGAGCATTTTCCGGAAGGCCGGCCGCCGGGTTCCGGAGGATCTGTCTGTGGTGGGAATCGATAATTCTGAACTGGCAAAGTTCTGTCCCGTGCCGCTTACGTCACTGGAGAACCCGGGTGAGGAGCTGGGAAGGACGGCCGCGGACCGGATGATCGGAAAAATACTTAAGAATGAAGAGATGGAAACCAGAGAACTCGCGCCAAAACTTATCATGCGCAGTTCCGTACAGGTTATCCATGAGATATAAATAAAAGGAGGAAGATCATTATGCTGGAACAATTAAAAAAAGAGGTGTACGAGGCGAACATGCTCCTGCCGGAATACAATCTTGTGACATTCACATGGGGAAATGTAAGCGGGATCGACCGGGAGAGCGGTCTGTTCGTCATCAAGCCGAGCGGGGTGGAGTATGATAAACTGACACCGGATGATATGGTCGTTGTTGATCTTGACGGCAATAAAGTGGAGGGAAGATATAACCCCTCTTCGGACACACCGACCCATGTCGTACTCTATAACCGCTTCCGGAAGATCGGCGGAGTCGTGCATACACATTCTCCGTGGGCGACAAGCTGGGCGCAGGCGGGGAGAGACATTCCCTGCTACGGAACGACACACGCGGATTATATCTACGGAGAGGTTCCCTGTGTAAGAAATCTCACGAAAGAAGAGATCGAGGAAGCATACGAGAAGAACACAGGCGTTCTGATCGCCGATGAGTTCGAGAGGATGGAGAAAGATTACATCGCGGTTCCCGCCGTACTCTGTAAGAATCACGGAGTGTTTACATGGGGCAAAGACGCGCATGAGGCTGTTCACAATGCAGTGGTGGCAGAGGAAGTGGCCAAGATGGCGGCGCGCTGCGAGCTCATCAACCCGGACGTAAAGCCTGCGCCCCGGGAACTTCAGGATAAGCATTACTACAGAAAACACGGGGCGAACGCGTATTACGGACAGCCGGGAGAAAAATAGAACTGTTATGCACGGGGAACAAAATAAAGTTATTTCATAAAATAAGGAGGACGCAAAGATGTTAAAAAGAAAAGAGTACAAGTTCTGGTTCTGCACAGGCTCACAGGATCTTTACGGAGATGAGTGCCTTGCCCATGTGGCAGAGCATTCCCGCATTATCGTGGAGAAACTCAATGAGTCGGGAAATCTCCCCTATGAGGTGGTATTAAAACCGACTCTGATCACAAATGAACTGATCAGAAAGACGTTCAATGAGGCGAATATGGACGGGACATGTGCCGGCGTTATCACATGGATGCACACATTTTCACCGGCAAAATCATGGATCCTCGGACTTCAGGAGTACAGAAAACCGCTTCTTCACCTGCATACGCAGTTTAACCGTGAAATCCCCTATGATACCATTGACATGGATTTCATGAATGAGAACCAGTCCGCGCACGGCGGACGCGAGTTCGGACATATTTTCACCCGCATGGGGATCGAGCGCAAAGTGATCGTCGGATACTGGGCCGATGAGGATGTACAGAAGAAGATCGGTTCATGGATGCGCACAGCGGCGGGCGTTATCGAGAGCAGCCATCTGCGTGTCATGAGGATTGCCGACAATATGAGGAATGTGGCGGTCACTGAAGGAGATAAAGTGGAGGCGCAGATCAGATTCGGCTGGGAAGTGGACGCATATCCGGTCAATGAGATCGCGGAGGCTGTAGAATCCGTATCCGAGAGCGACGTAAAGGCGCTGACAGATGAATATTATGACACATATGATATCCTGCTTGAAGGAAGAGACCCGGAAGAGTTCCGTCGTCATGTGGCTGTACAGGCACAGATCGAGATCGGGTTCGAGCGCTTCCTCGAGGAGAAGAATTATCAGGCTGTCGTCACACATTTCGGGGATCTTGGAAGTCTGAAACAACTCCCGGGACTTGCTATCCAGAGACTGATGCAGAAAGGCTACGGCTTTGGAGGAGAGGGAGACTGGAAGACAGCGGCCATGGTCCGTATCATGAAGATCATGACAGAGGGCATGAAAGATGCGAAGGGAACCTCCTTTATGGAAGACTATACATACAACCTGGTTCCGGGCAAGGAAGGAATCCTTCAGGCTCATATGCTGGAAGTGTGTCCGACGATCTCCGACGGCCCGATCAGCATTAAAGTACAGCCGCTTTCCATGGGGGACAGGGAGGATCCGGCAAGACTGGTATTTACGGCAAAGACAGGTCCGGCTGTGGCAGCTTCCCTGATCGATCTGGGCGATCGTTTCCGCCTGATCATTAATGATGTAAACTGTAAGAAGACAGAAAAACCGATGCCGAAGCTTCCGGTGGCGACGGCATTCTGGACACCGGAGCCGGACTTGCGGACAGGAGCGGAGGCGTGGATACTCTGCGGAGGTGCGCACCACACGGCTTTCTCCTATGACCTGACAAGCGAACAGATGGGAGACTGGGCGGCAGCCATGGGAATCGAAGCAGTTTATATTGATAAAGATACGACGATCCGGAATCTGAAAAACGAGCTCAGATGGAACAATATCGCATACAGAAAATAGACGTATATTTATTGAAAACATGAAGGCCGGCAGGAGTATGGGACAGCTCCTGCTGATTATTACAGACAGGAATATCAAAGGAGGAGCGGATAAATGCGAAGCAGAGAAAAAATCAGAGATATGATAATCGCAGGGCAGGCGGTGCTCGGCATTGAGCTGGGATCGACGAGGATCAAAGCGGTGCTCATCGATGTGGACAAAACACCTGTCGCTTCCGGGAGCTACGACTGGGAAAATCAGTATGTAGATCATATCTGGACGTATGATATCGATGAAATATGGAAAGGGCTTCAGGGAAGCTATCAGGATCTTGTGAAAAATGTTCGGGAAGAATACGGAGTCACGGTTACAAATCTTGCGGCGGCAGGAGTCAGCGCGATGATGCACGGCTATCTTGCGTTTGACGAGAATGGCAACCTTCTCGTGCCGTTCCGCACATGGAGAAATACGATCACGGGAGAGGCGTCGGAAAAGCTGTCTGAGCTCTTTCAATATCATATTCCCCAGCGCTGGAGTATCGCCCATCTGTATCAGGCGATCCTGAACGAAGAGGAACATGTCGGCAAAGTACGTTTCTTTACGACGCTTGCCGGATATATCCACTGGAAACTGACCGGCCGGAAAGTGATCGGAAGCGGAGATGCGGCCGGGATGTTCCCGATCAATATCGAGGCAAAAGATTATGACAGCAGAATGCTGGATCAGTTTGACGGACTGGTGGCAGACAAGGGATTCCCGTGGAAGATCAGGGATCTGCTTCCGAAAGTACTCCTGGCAGGGGAAGACGCAGGCCGTATAACAGAAGAGGGGGCGAAGCTCCTTGATCCATCCGGAAATCTGGCGGCAGGCATACCGATGTGCCCGCCGGAGGGCGATGCGGGAACGGGAATGACAGCGACAAACAGTGTTGCCGTGAGAACAGGAAATGTATCTGCGGGAACAAGCGTATTTGCCATGGCGGTCCTTGAGAAAGACCTGACTAAACCGTACGAGGAGATCGACCTCGTAACGACGCCGTCCGGGGATCTTGTGGCGATGGTCCACTGCAACAACTGTACATCGGATCTGAACGCCTGGGTAGGAATTTTTAAAGAATTCGCGGAGAGTTTCGGCATTGATGTGGATATGAACAAACTGTTCGGTACCCTTTACAATAAAGCGCTTGAAGGCGACGCGGACTGCGGCGGCCTGCTCGCATACAACTACTTCTCAGGCGAGCATATCACGGGATTTGACGAGGGACGTCCGCTCTTTGTGCGCTCCCCCGAGAGCAGATTTAATCTGGCAAACTTCATGAGAGTCAATCTCTATACATCTCTCGGCGCCTTAAAGACAGGAATGGACATCCTGCTCAAGAAAGAAAATGTAAAGCTTGACCGTATGATGGGACACGGCGGTCTGTTCAAGACAAAAGGCGTCGGACAGAGGATCCTCGCCGGAGCTGTCGACACTCCTGTATACGTTATGGAAACGGCAGGAGAAGGCGGCGCGTGGGGAATCGCACTGCTGGCAGATTATCTTGTTCGCAAGGAAGACGGCGAAAGCCTGACAGATTACCTCAACAATAAAGTATTCCGCGATGCGAAAGGCTCGGGAATGGACCCGGCGCCGGAAGATGTGGAAGGCTATGAGAAATTCATGGAGAAATACAAAAAAGGACTGGCGATCGAAAGAGCAGCGGTGGATGCCGGGATCTGAATAAACTGACACTGGACTTTTTTACCATAGTAATACTTTAATTCTGCTGAAAAAGAACGTTTTAGGATTGGTCATGCGGCGTTATTTATGCTATTATAAATCAAAGACCGAGAGATCCATTAATTCAGAACAGGAGGAAAACGCATGAATGAAGCAAAGAAAACCTCTACGCCATTATTGCTGCTTGACAACAGCAATATGATTTCCGTACTCAATGAAGGTGAATTCAGTTGTCAGAATCTGTCTTTCGAGGAAGCCAAAGGAATCATCGACATCCATGAGCATCAAGATGTTCTTCGATGCTTCTCGAACACAGATATCGAAACGATTATTTTCGACTATCTCGGGATCGGCAGGAGAAGTTTCGAGTACAAGCATATCCGTAACATGAGAGTCGGACAGGATGCGATCGTATTCAAACTTTATATCACGCCATCTGAAACACAGCCGATCATCCATGCAGATGACGGAGTTGAGGCGAAAAAGATTCAGAACATCTATGTTTACTGTCAGTATTTAACGCGCATCTCATAAGGATGGCGGCGCACTCCGACAAAAGCCCCGTTTTGGGGCTTTGTCTTGTATTTACAGCAATTCCTCAAAGGTATCGTAGAATGTCGGATACGACACGTCCACGCATCTGCTGTCCAGTATCTTTGTATTCCCATCTGCCACCAGCGCCGCGATGCTGAATGCCATTGCGATGCGGTGGTCGAGCAGCGTGTGGATGGATGCTCCTTTGAGCTTCCCTCCGGTGATGGTCATGCCGTCCGGAGCCGGTGTTACATCGCATCCCATTGCTTTCAGATTGTCGCAGACGGTTTCGATGCGGTCTGACTCTTTGACTTTCAATTCCGCCGCATCTTTGATGACAGTCGTGCCCTCTGCGACAGCGGCCATGACGGCAATGACCGGAATCTCGTCGATGAGCGTCGGGATGATGTCGCCCCGGATCGTGGTACCGTGGAGTTTACTTGTGCGCACAAGAATGTCGGCTGTCTTTTCGCCGTTCTCGATACGCTCATTGAGGAGGCTGATATCTCCGCCCATGTCTTCACATACTTTCAGAATGCCGGCGCGGGTCGGGTTAATTCCGACATTCTCAATGAGGATCTCGGAATCCGGCACGATCAGTCCTGCCGCGATAAAGTATGCGGCGGAGGAAATATCGCCGGGTACGGTGATTTTCTGAGCGTACAGTTCTTTACAGGGAGAGACGGAAGCGGTCGTTTTTGTGCTCCCAAGCTCATGTGTGGAGCGGATATCGGCGCCGAACTCTTTGAGCATAAGCTCGGTGTGATTCCTGGAAAGTGACGGCTCGGTGACGGAAGTCTCTCCGTCGGCATAAAGCCCGGCAAGCAGGATGCACGATTTCACCTGCGCGGAGGCGACGGGAGAATTGTAACGGATGCCGTGAAGGCTGCCGGGAGAAATGTACAGCGGGGCGCAGCCGTTTCGCAGAATGCTTGATATATTTGCCCCCATCTGAGTCAGCGGATCGATGATCCGTTTCATGGGACGTGAATTCAGGGATTCATCTCCGGATAATTTCGATTCAAAAGACTGCCCGGCAAGGATCCCGGACAGAAGCCGTGTGGTCGTCCCGCTGTTACCCGCGTCAAGGATGTCTGCCGGAGCGGACAGACTGCGGATCCCTTTGCCGTGCACGAGAACAGTGGAATCTTTTTCTTCGATATCAATGCCAAGTGTGCGGAAGCATCGGATGGTCGCGAGACAGTCCGCCCCTTTCAGAAAATTGTGTATTTCTGTTGTGCCGCCGGCGATAGAACCGAACATTACGCACCGATGTGAAATCGATTTATCGCCGGGAACGGAAATCTTTCCTTTTAATCCTGTAATACTGCATAATTCCATATGTTTTATCCTTTCTTCCGGACGCCCTTTTTCCCGGACGCTCCGGTATTAGTATGCTTCAGATCTCATAGATGATATAATGATGTTTCTGCAGAAGCCGGGACGCTCTGGCAGAAGAAGCCTCATCGTAGAACTCGATCTTAAGCGCGCCCTCCTCAAACTCCCTGTTGTGGACAATACCGATATTTTTGATGCTGATATTATTGGTGGCGAGTATTGTGGCAATGGTTGCGATACCTCCCGCCTCATCGATAATATCACAGTAAAAGGCAAACTGTTTCTTGATCGGACCGGCAGAACTGTTTGGCATGGATTCCCTGTAGTCTCTGGAAGTCTCGAACAGTGAATAAAGAGAGGCTTCGTTTCCGCTGTCCACAAGTGCCTTCGCGTTTTCGAGAGCATCGATATACCCCCCGAGGATACGGGAAATATTTGAACGGTTTTTCAGGCAGATCTGCTGCCACATCACGGGAGATGAGGAAGCGATCCTCGTGATATCTTTGAATCCGCCCGCTGCCAGAGCTTTCATCAGCTCATCTTTTGTATCTGTGTCGCGCACATAGTTTACAAGTGTCGATGCGATGATGTGCGGAAGATGGCTGATCGTCCCTGTGACATAATCGTGTTCACGGTAATCCAGCACGACCGGGATCGCTTTCAGAGATGCTATGAGATCCCGGTAAGCCGCTGTTTTTTCTTCTGAAACCTTTCCGGCAGGCGTCAGGACATAGTAAGCGTTTTCGATAAGATGCGCCTTGGAGTTGACGAATCCGCTCTTTTCGGATCCGGCCATCGGATGTCCTCCGATGAAGTTCTCTTCCATATTCAGAGCCGTGATCTCTTCATGGATGGAAGTTTTTACGCTTCCTACATCCGTAAGGATGCAGCCGGGATCCATGATTTTTTTCAACTGTGACAGATACGCTGTATTGCATGAGACAGGAGCGCACAGAAAAATATAGCCGCACTCCCTGAAATTATCATCTATGGATGAACATGCGGTATGTATGATGCCGTCCTGAACGGCAAGGGCAAGAGTTTCTCTGTTTTTGTCGAATGCGATAAGTTCGTAGTCGGGATAATATTTTCGCAGGGCCTTGGCAACAGAACCGCCGATCAGCCCGAGACCGATAAATCCAATCTTAGCAGAAGCCATGATAAGCCGTATTCCTTTCACAAATAATAATGCATGGGCAAATGACCCCACGCTTACAGTGATATCTTAGCACTTTACATTGTAAAAGTAAATGATAAATAATGTATGTGAAAAATGAATAAAATAGTTGTAATTGCGGCGCGGTTTTAGTACAATATATCCATGATGTGCCTGCCTGACTGAAAATACGGCGGGTAGAATAACTACATACAAGGAGGCAGCAGCATGAAGGTATACAGAACGGACGAAATAAGAAACGTGGTATTGCTTGGACACGGCGGAAGCGGAAAGACAAGTCTTGTCGAGGCAATGCTGTACGTATCCGGAGCAACGAACCGTATGGGGAAGGTATCAGACGCCGGTACGGTCAGTGACTTTGATAAAGAGGAACAGAAAAGAGGTTTTTCGATCAGTACGAGCCTGATCCCGATCGAATGGGAGAAAGCCAAGATCAATATCCTTGATACGCCGGGATATTTTGATTTCGTCGGCGAAGTAGAGGAAGCGGTCAGCGCGGCGGACGCGGCGGTCATCGTGGTGTCCGGCAAGGCGGGCGTGCAGGTGGGAACGGAGAAAGCGTGGGAACTCTGTGATAAGTATAATCTGCCGAGAATGGTGTATGTGACAGAGATGGATGTGGATGACGCGAGTTTCCGTCAGGTGGTCGAGGATCTGACCGCCCGTTACGGCAAAAAGATCGCTCCGCATTTTCAGCCGATCCGGGAAAATGAAAAACTTGTCGGATACATTAATGTCATAAAGAACGCGGGCCGCAGATATACCGGGATCGGGCAGAGAGAAGAATGTGAGATCCCGGATTACTGTAAACCGAACCTTGAGATCCTGAGAGATTCTCTTATGGAAGCCGTAGCCGAGACAAGCGAGGAATTCATGGAACGCTATTTCAACGGCGAGGAATTCTCGATAGAGGAGATCCGTGCAGCCATGCGTACAGAAGTTATGGAAGGAGATATTGTTCCGGTGGCTATGGGCTCTAATGTTCAGGCGCAGGGCGTCGCCAACCTGCTGTCGGATATTGTCCGTTTCTTCCCGAGTCCGGACAAGAGAACGTGCGCGGGGATCAGTCGTACGACAAACGATATTTTTGAGGCTGACTATGATTTCTCAAAGGCAAAGACAGCATATGTGTTCAAGACGATGGTGGATCCGTTTATCGGAAAGTATTCATTTGTAAAAGTGTGTTCCGGGGTGCTCAAGGGTGATGATATTCTTTACAATGCAAATACGGAATCGGAGGAAAAACCGGGAAAACTTTATACAATGTGCGGAAACAAGCCTTCAGAGGTAACGGAGCTTTTTGCCGGGGACATCGGCGCTATCGCAAAGCTCGCGGACACACGCACGGGAGATACGCTTTCTACGAAGGCAAATCAGGTGACGTATGCGAAGACGGACTATTCCGTACCTTACACATACATGAGATACATTGTGAAGAACAAAGGTGACGAGGACAAAGTATCTCAGGCACTGGCAAGGATGACAGCCGAGGATGTGACCCTCAAAGCCGTAAATGACAGCGAGAACAGACAATCCCTTATCTATGGTATGGGAGAACAGCATCTGGAAATTACGGCGAGCAAGCTCGCCGCGAGATATAAGGTCGAGATCACTCTGGAGACTCCGAAGGTGGCATTCCGCGAGACGATCCGCAAGAATTCCGATGTGGATATGAAGTATAAGAAACAGACCGGAGGACACGGACAGTACGGACATGTCAAGATAAAATTCGAACCGTCGGGCGATCTTGACACACCGTATGTTTTCGAAGAGTGTGTCGTTGGCGGCTCGGTTCCGAAGAACTACTTCCCCGCGGTAGAAAAAGGACTTCAGGATTCTGTCGTGAAAGGTCCTCTTGCGGGCTATCCGGTGGTCGGCGTAAAAGCCATCCTCTACGACGGATCCTATCATCCGGTGGACTCGTCCGAGATGGCGTTTAAGACAGCAACCATACAGGCGTTCAAAAAAGGATTCATGGAAGCGTCTCCGGTATTGCTTGAGCCGATCGCTTCGGTCAAAGTTACCGTTCCGGACGATTATACGGGAGACATAATGGGGGATCTGAATAAGAGACGGGGACGTGTGCTCGGCATGAACCCGGCAGCCGGCGGCAGACAGGTGATCGAGGCGGATATCCCCATGACGGGGCTGTTCGGATATTGTACCGCATTGCGGTCAATGACCGGCGGACGCGGCACCTATGAGTACACATTTGCGAGATATGAGCAGGCTCCGTCCGACGTACAGGAGAAGGAGATCGCCGCAAGGGCAGCGGAAGAATAGAACAGAGGTATCTATCCGTGCGGATAAGGGACGGGAGACGGCCGGAAGGACGGCTCCCGTCTCTTTCTGTATACTTATAAAGAGTCTGCTTCCGTGTCGGGAAAAGTGTCGGGATTGTTGTACTTTAGATTTAATGGTGCTATAATTTCTCTGCCGTATATACGGAAAAATGAAAATTGCCGTATAACAGCGGCGCGATACTATTGACAGTACAGAGGGAAAGTATAATGAAGATTGTTATCATCGGAGACGGGAAAGTGGGTTACAAACTTGCAAGGCAGCTTTCTGCCGAAAACTATGACGTGGTGATGATCGACAGCAATGAAAAGAAACTGAAATATGCTGTGGACCGGCTGGATATTGCCTGCGTGACAGGAGACGCGGCGGATGCCGAGGTACAGAGACAGGCAGATGTCCCCCATGCGGATCTTGTGATCGCATGTACATCGGCAGATGAATGTAATATGTTAAGCTGCCTTATCGCAAGGCGGCTTGGAGCAAGACACACGATCGCGCGTGTGCGCAATCCGATCTATTATAAGCAGATCGGACTTCTGAAAGAGGACCTCCACCTCAGCATGGCGGTGAATCCGGAACTGATCGTGGCTGATGAGATCAGCAGGCTCCTGTTGTTTCCTGACGCGAGCAAGATAGAGACATTTGCGAAAGGGAGAGTGGAGCTGATCGAATATCCGATCCGGAACGAAAGCAGGCTTATCGGCATGTCTCTGGCGGATATGTACGGCAGGTTCCGGATCAAGCTGCTGGTCTGCGCGGTTGAACATGACGGAGACGTGCTGATCCCGGACGGGGATTATGAGATCCGGGAAGGCGACAGACTGCATATCGCGGTTTCTCACAGCGAGATGGAACGCTTTTTCCGTATGTTCGGAAAACATAAAGGGAAGATTAAAAAGGTCGTTATCTGCGGAGGAAGCAGGGTGGCCTACTATCTGGCATTGCAGCTCGGCAGGCTGGGGATGCAGATTAAGATCATCGAGCGTGACGTGGACCGCTGCGAGGAACTCTGCGAGCTGCTGCCGAAGGCAACGATCATCAACGGCGACGCTACGGACCACGATCTTCTGCTTGAGGAAGGAATAGAAGAGGCTGATGCATTTGTCGGCCTGACAGGAATAGATGAGGAGAATATCATTACCGCACTCTTTGCCGGGAAGCAGGGAGCTTCCAAGATCATAGCAAAGGTCAATGAGGACCGGCGCGCCAGCATGGTGGAGGATCTTGGGATTGACAGTATCGTTTCCGCCAAGACAGCGACCGCGGACGCAATCCTGAGCTATGTCAGGGCGAGAAATAATTCACAGGGAAGCTCCAATGTGGAGACGCTCTATCAGCTTGTGGATGATAAGGTTGAAGCACTGGAATTTATTATAAAATCCGAAACCGGATATACAGGGATACCACTCAAGGAACTGGAACTCAAAACAAACAATCTGATCGCGTGCATATCCAGAAAGAGACAGATCATCATTCCGGGCGGGGATGACTGTATAGAAGTGGGAGACAGTGTGATCGTGGTCACTATGGATGCTCATGTAGAAGATCTTGAGGATATTTTGGCATAGGTGCGGAAAAATGAATAAAAAGATGATCATATATATACTGGGGAAAATGCTTGGCGTCGAAGGCGCGGTGCTGTTGATCCCCGCGCTTGTCTCTCTTATATATCGGGAGAAGAGCGGATTTTCATTTCTGATCGTAAGCGCGGTTTTGGGCGCTGTCTTTCTCATTTTCGGGAGAAAGAGGCCGAAATGCACGACAATATACAGAAAAGAAAGTTTTGCGATCGTGGCGTTGGCATGGCTTTTGTGGTCCCTCTTCGGAGCGCTCCCGTTTGTGCTGTCGGGCAGCATCCCGAACTATATTGACGCTTTCTTTGAGACGGTATCCGGATTTACTACGACCGGTTCCACGATCCTGCCGGAGATTGAAAGCCTGCCCATGGGCGTTAATTTCTGGAGGTGCCTGACTCAATGGATCGGCGGTATGGGAGTGCTGGTCTTTGTGCTGATGATCACATCGCTGGACGATGAAAATTCAATGCCTCTCATGCGCGCGGAGATGCCCGGGCCGGAGTCGGACAAACTGGTCCCCAAAGCGAGAAATACGGCGGCGATCCTTTATGGAATGTATTTTGTAATGACAGCAGCGGAAGCAGTACTGCTAATGCTGGGGGGAATGAACCTATATGACGCGCTGATCCATTCGTTCAGCACTGCGGGGACCGGAGGATTCAACAACAGGAACACAAGCGTTGCTTTTTATGACAGCGTTTATATCGACGGTGTGCTCACAGTGTTTATGCTCCTGTTCGGGGTAAACTTTAACCTGTATTATCTGCTCCTTTTAAAAGACCGGAAGAGCGTCCTGAAGAACGAGGAACTTCGGGCGTATCTCGGGATTATAGCGGCTTCCGTCGTTGTAATAACAGTCAATATCCTGAGCGTATATGAGAATGTTTTCCGCGCATTCCGCTACGCGGCGTTTCAGGTGGTGTCGATCATTACAACGACAGGATTCTATACGGCTGATTATGAACTGTGGCCCGAGCTGTCGAAAGCGGTGCTTCTGTCGATCCTGGTTATCGGCGGGAGCGCAGGGTCTACCAGCGGCGGTATCAAGGTGAGCCGTTTTGTGATCCTGTTCAAGTCGGTCCGTCAGGAAATCCATAAAATTCTTCATCCGAATGCCGTCAGTGTTGTGAAACTTAACGGAAAAAAAGTGGGGCAGGATACGCTCAGAGGGATCAATGTGTATTTTGCCGCATATATATTTACACTTGCCGCGTCCTTTCTGATAGTGTCGGCCGATAATTTTGATTTCGCCACATCTTTCAGCGGAGTCCTGACAGCGATCAGTAATGTCGGGCCCGGTATCTCCGAGGTGGGTCCTGTGGAAAATTTCCATATGTTTTCATCTGTTTCCAAGATCGTGCTCTGCTTTGACATGCTCGCGGGAAGACTGGAGATTATCCCGTTCCTTCTTCTTTTATCGCCGGCGCTCTGGAGGAAGAAGTTCTGACAGAAGGTTCGGGAAGAGACAGCGGGAAAGAGAATGTAAAACGGGAACACCGGCGGCAGAGAGTAGATTTTGCCGCCGGTGTTCCCGTTTTATATTTGCAGCCGCATTGATATGTCTGTACATTCCTTCTATGAGATCACATTGTAATCAGACGAATCGATCCCGGAAATCTCCTTTTTATCCGTGCCGATGCTCAGATAAAAATCAATGTTGTTTTCAGAGCTGATCTTATTCAGTTTCTGCAGGAAAACAGGGAGACTTTCAGAGGTGATGTTTGCCTGTTTCAGCACACTGTCGATAAAGATTGTTTCAATGTCGTGATTTGCGGCTACCATGCCGTAAAGAAATCCTACGAATTCTTCGAGGGTAAGGATATCTGGATAATCGGCCATACGGATCGCACGGATGTTAAAATCTACCGTGTAAGTATCTTTGTGGCTTTTTTTAATAAATACTATGTTTCCATTGGAAGTTTTCACCTTCTCATTTGCAAGTTCGATCATTTTCTGTGTCTTTCCGCTGCCTCTTGGGCCTGTAATTAAATTTACCATGGCGAATCTCTCCTTTATGTATGTATTGTTTGAGAATATCACCTCTCAAATATCATAAATCTATTATACACTAAAGATATTTGGGGAACAACTAAAAAAGGATAAAAAGATAAAAACAATCCAACAATCTGACCGGAGATTCAAAATGATAAAAGTTCTCAAAAACGATATTGAAAACAGAAATCAAATATGTTAGTATTAATTCAATTGAAAATCATTCTCATAATCAAGGAGGGACTATGCCTGCGGAAGTATTATCATATTATCTCAAAAATCGCGATCAGAGATTGCGGCTCATATTTCAGATGGTGCTCCAATGCGCGCCTTTTCTGAAAGGTCTGAAAGTGTCATGTGTAATATCGCTGGAGAAGGAGCTCTGCGAAGGAATCGACGAGCTGCTCCGTGATACGGGCATCTTATATCACAGGCTTTCGTGCTCGGAAGGAAAATGCCTTGTCCTTTTTTACCGTCCTGAAGAGCTTGAAAGATACCTGAACAGTCCGGGAATACGCAGCCTGATACGGGAATACGGGTATAATGATACGCATCTCGAGAGAATGCTTGAACGTCTGTATACCCGTGTGGAAGATTTCACGAAACGGGGGATAGGGTTTCCTCATGAGATCGGAGCGTTTCTCGGATATCCTGCCGACGATGTGAAGGGATTTATTGAGAATAAAGGCAAGAAGTATCTGATGATCGGGTACTGGAAAGTATATGGTGATCTTGCAAAGGCCAGAATGATTTTCAAGGAGTTTGACCGCGCGAAAGACTGTGCGGTGAATGAATTTATGGCCGGAAAAAGTATCCGGGAAATATGTGAAACGGAGGAGAAAAAATGGGTGTATCGGTAGTATATTGGAGCGGAACGGGGAATACTCAGGCTATGGCGGAAGCTGTTGCGGAAGGAGTCCGGGCGGCCGGAGCAGAGGCGAATGTGACGGAAGTGGCTGACGCCGATGCGGCTGCTCTTGCGCTGGAAAACGCATTTGCGCTCGGCTGCCCGTCTATGGGGGCAGAGCAGTTGGAAGAGACGGAGATGGAGCCTTTTGTGGAGGCATTGGAGCCTCTGGTGTCCGGAAAGAAGATCCTGCTGTTCGGATCTTACGGATGGGGCGACGGAGAGTGGATGCGGGACTGGACGGCACGCATGAAGAACGCGGGCGCCGTCCTGATAAGAGATGAGGGCATCATCGCAAATGAAGCTCCTGACGACGAGGCGCTTGAAGAGTGCCGGAATGCAGGGGGAGAGCTGGCGGCGGGAGCGTAAGCCGCCGGCATATCCGGAAAGTATTGACAAAGTCTTCTCCTCACGCATATTATTAAGATAACGAGAAAAATTACCGGAAGTGAAGGCCGCGGGACGCCGTATCACTGCCGGATAAAGGGGAGAGAGATGAATCAGAATACACTGATCGGGATATTAATACCATTTGCAGGGACCACCCTTGGTTCGGCGATGGTATTTTTTATAAAAAAAGATATGAACGAACAACTGCAGAAGCTGCTTCTGGGATTTGCTTCGGGTGTCATGATGGCGGCTTCCGTGTGGTCGCTGCTGATTCCAGCCATTGACATGGCGGAGCGGGAAGGCGGGCCGTCATGGTTCCCGCCCGCGGCCGGTTTTCTGCTGGGAATGGGATTCCTTCTGATTCTGGATACACTGACGCCTCATCTTCATTTTACGGATGAAAGACCGGAAGGGGTCCCGGCGCATTTAAAAAAAACAACCATGCTTGTCCTTGCGGTCACGCTTCACAACATACCGGAGGGGATGGCGGTGGGCGTTACTTTTGCCGGCGTGCTGACTGAGAATACGACAGTGACTCTGGCAGGGGCTTTCGCCCTTTCTGCCGGAATTGCCATCCAGAATTTCCCGGAGGGAGCGATCATCTCTATGCCGCTGAAGGGTCAGGGGCTGTCGAAGACCAGAGCATTCGTTTACGGCGCCCTTTCCGGGATCGTAGAGCCGGCAGCAGCGCTTGTCACGGTCCTTCTTACCGGACTGATCGTTCCGCTGCTCCCGTATCTTCTCGCTTTCGCTGCCGGAGCAATGATATATGTTGTGGTGGAAGAGCTGATTCCCGAGGCCCAGACCGGTTCCCACTCCAATATCAGTACAGTGGGAGTGGCGGCCGGCTTTGTACTCATGATGATACTGGATGTGGCGCTGGGATAAGACCTGCGCGTGGAGGGATATGCTATACCGTGACATAAGCAGGAGATAACGAAAAATGAGCGCTTCGGTCATCCGCGGCGCTCTGTTAATGTATATACATCATCTCTTAAATGTCTGAGGACCGGAATCTGTTCTCTTACTTCATCGCACAGTGACAGATCTGTTTTTGTGATCCTCAGTTCTTCTTTGTCTTCCATCTGAGAAATCGTATTGCCCCATGGATCGGTTATGATACTGTGCCCCCAGGATATATAAGAGGAATCCGCGACTCTTGCCGGGGCGGTGCCGACGACAAACGTCTGATTGAAGACTGCCTGAGAGCGGAACAGAAGTTCCCAGTGCATGGGTCCGGTCGTCATATTGAAAGACGCGGGAACAAAGATGACTTTTGCGCCTTTGGCAGCCATAAGACGGAACAGCTCGGGAAAACGGATGTCATAGCAGATTGCAAGTCCCATGGTACAGAACTCGGTTTCAAATACCGTGACGGAATTTCCGGGAGAAAGAACGGCGGATTCCCGAAAATGCTGACCGTTTTTCACGCTTATATCGAAAAGATGCATTTTCCGGTGTTTGGCGATCTGCCGGCCGTTCCGGTCGAATACATAGGCTGTGTTATATATTTTCCCGTCAGAGTCCCTTTCCGGCATGGTGCCGGCAGAAAGGTATATATTGAAAGTCCGGGCAAGATCAGAGCATGCCTGCCAGAGCGGACCGCCTTCTTTTTCGGCAAAAACGGGAAAACAACTGACATCATAAGGACAGCAGAACATCTCCGGAAGAGCCAGAAAGCCGGCGCCGCCCTGAACAGCCCTTTCGGCAAGGACTTCAAGCACTCCCTTGAGTTTATTCCTGTCCGTGTATACAGGCATCTGTGCCTGTGCGATCCGTAATGAAGTCATGGTGTGTCTCCTTCTGTTTACTTTCGGAATATGAGCCTATTGTCTGGAAAGACGCTTCAGCGTACGGCGGGCGCGGATGTGGAGTCCCGTACGATAAGCTCTGCATGCAGCAGGACAGTGCCCAGCGGCACTCCGCCCAACAGACCGCTGAGCGCGTTGAACCCGCTCTTTCCAAGCCGGATGCGGTCCTGCCGGACAGTGGTGAGGGGCGGCGATGTGTAGGCGGAAAGAGGTATGTCGTCGAAACCGACGATGCTGATATCCCTCGGGATCCGAACTCCGAGCTGCTGGCATTGTGTGATCGCCGCACTGGCAAATGTATCCTGGCAGCAGATGATCGCGGTCATCCCCATGTCGAGAAAACGGGGCAGATGCTTTTCCATACACTCGGACAGATAATAGGAACATCCGGCGTATGACGGATCGGTCTTCAGACCGTGGCCGCGCATTGCCTGAAAAAAAGCTTTGTGACGCACCTGCATGATATGGGAGCCGAGCGCGCTGCTTAAATAACCGATCTTTTTGTGCCCCAGTTCTTTCAGGTGGCCTATGGACAGATACATGCCTTCTTCATTGTCGATGCCTACGTAGGAGATCATCGGATTGCCGACGATGTGATTATCATAGAGGACGGCCGGAGTGCGGCAGGTGTGAAACTCTCTCATCCACGGCTCTGCGAGGGAGAAACCGAGCAGGAAGGCTCCGGAGAAGTCATGCTGAAGCATGAAAGCGTCATAAGAAATCTCTCTCTGGACGTCCGCGCCCACCGGAACAACCGCCACTTCGTATCCCGCCGGCTCCGCGATCTGTCGGAATCCCATGATGATATCATAGGCAAAGTGGTGGGGTTCTTCATATTGGATATTGTTTCTCTGTACGATGATACACAGCTTTTTTGCCGGTTTCTTATAGCGGCGCAGCTTTGTATATCCAAGCTCAACTGCGGTTTCAAGTATTTGTTTTTGCAATGTTTCGCTGATATCGGGGGCATTATTCAGTGCTTTTGAGACAGTACTTTTGGAAATCCCCAGTTTATCAGCGATATCCTGTATCGTTGTCATGATATTATATCCCTCTGATTTCCGAAAAAACTTCTAAAAAATATTATATAAAAAAACAGCATTGAAATCAATGTGAATGATTATAGGCCCAAAATAGTTTAGATATGTTTCGAAACGGGATCTAAATGCGAAACGAAATAATAAATATGCACAAAAAAGCATTGGTAAAATTGTGCATAAAAGACAAATCTATGCTAGAAAATAAAAATCAATTGACGATTTATCACGAGAGGCGTATGATATGAAACATCGAAACAATACGAAACTTATGTGATGGAGGAAGGAAAATGAGGAAAAGAGCGGTATCAATATTGCTGACCGGGATCATGACTCTGGGGCTTGCTTCTGCCGGACTGACCGGATGCGGCAGCGAATCGGAAAGCGGCGATGCGGAAAAAATACGTCTGATGGTCTGGTCCCCGTCAGAGGACCAGTCAAAGGACAGCGGCGAATGGCTGCAGACATGCTGCGAGGCGTTTGCGGAGGAACATCCGGAATGGGATATCACATTTGTCTACGGCGTTATGGATGAAGCGAGCGCGGCGGCGCAGGTGGCGCAGGATCCGGAAGCGAGCGCGGACGTATTTATGTATGCGAACGATACGATCACAACGCTCACGGATGCCAGCGCGCTGGCCAAGATCGGCGGTACATACAGAGAACAGGTGGAAGCGACCAACTCGCAGGAAATCCTGGACACCGTAACCGTTGACGATTATCTTTACGGAGTGCCGTACACAACGAATACATGGTTTATGTTTTATGATAAGTCTGTATTTTCAGAGGACGACATTAAGAATCTGGATACGATGCTGGAAAAAGGTGTTGTCTCGTTCCCGTTTACAAACTCGTGGTATCTTCCGGCGTTCTATATCGGCAACGGATGCACCCTGTTCGGAGACGGGACGGATGAGTCTGCGGGAGTTGATTTCAGCGGACAGAAAGCAGTGGATGTGACAGATTATCTGATCGACCTTGCCGATAACCCGAACTTTAAGATCGATGCGGACGGATCGGGCATCGCGGGACTCAGGGACGGAAGCATCAAAGCGATGTTTTCCGGATCATGGGACGCGAACTCTGTGAAAGAAGCTCTCGGAGATAATATGGGAGTCGCGGCGCTTCCGACATATACACTGAACGGTGAGGAAGTACAGATGTATGCGTATGCGGGTTCCAAAGCGATCGGCGTCAACTCACAGAGCAAGTATCCGGAAGCGGCGGTACAGCTTGCGGTATATCTCGGATCCGCGGAAGCGCAGCGCCTGCACTATGAGCTCAGAAATGTGATCCCGTGCAATACAGAACTGCTTGAGGCGGATGACATCGCCTCAGACGAACTGGTCATTGCCCAGAATGATACCTTTAATTACACATCGATCATGCAGCCTTTTGTGTCTCAGATGAATAACTGCTGGACTCCGGTGGAGAACCTCGGAAAGGGGATCCGGAACGGCAGTGTGACACATGAGAACGCAGAAGAGCAGACTGAGGCGATGAACGAAGCGATGAACAGTGACGGATTGTCGTAAGGAGGCAGATGAGGATGGGTATTTTAAAAAAGAGAGTAAATGAATTTCCTACGCCGTATACCTGTATGAATGCGATCAGGAAGGGCGGGATCGAGACAAAACTTTCCATGGTTCTCATGGGATTCGGGAACATCGTCCACGGACAGATGATAAAAGGGCTTATCTACCTTGCAATGGAAGCCGCATATGTTGTATTTATGGTCTTTGCCGGAGTCAGATGCATTGCAATGCTTCCGTCTCTCGGTACGGTCGAACAGCAGGAAGTGTGGGATGAGGCGGCGCAGGTCTATACATATACAAAAGGGGATCAGTCGGTCCTGATCCTTCTCTATGGAGTCGCGACGATCCTGCTCACAGTCCTGATGGCATGCCTTTGGAGAGGGACGCTGCGAAGCGCGTATAAGGCGGAGTGCATGGCAAAAGAAGGCCGCCGCGTGAATAATTTCCGAGAGGATCTGAAATCCCTGCTCCATGAGAATCTGCACAGGCTGTTTATGACGCCGCCGATGGTATTTATTTTCCTGTTTACCATACTGCCGCTGATCTTTATGATCTGTATGGCATTTACGAATTACAGCAAGATCGGCGAACATCTGGTGCTGTTTGACTGGGTCGGACTTGACAACTTTGCGGCGCTGTTTGATTCCGGCAGTATCCTCGGCAGCACATTCTGGTCTGTGCTCGGATGGACTCTGGTATGGGCGTTCTTCGCGACGTTCTCCAACTATATCTTCGGCATGATCATCTCGCTGATGATCAACCGCAAAGGGACAAGGGCAAAAGGCTTCTGGAGATTCTGCTTCGTGCTCTCCTGCGCTGTGCCGATGTTCGTATCCCTTCTGATCATGAGGACGATGCTCCAGCCGGAAGGCGCGGTCAATGTACTTTTGAGGAATCTGGGGATCATAGCGCAGGACGCAAGCCTGCCGTTCTTCACGGATCCGACATGGGCGAGAGTGACGGTTATCATAATCAACGTGTGGGTCGGCGTTCCCTATACGCTGCTCCAGCTTACCGGAGTGCTCCAGAACATCCCGGCGGATCTCTATGAAGCCGCAAAGGTGGATGGAGCAAACGCGTTTCAGATCTTCACGAAGATCACGCTTCCGTACATGCTGTACGTGACAACTCCTTATCTGATCACGACATTTACAGGAAATGTGAACAACTTCAATGTAATTTACCTGCTGTCGGGGGGCGATCCTGTTACGGATGTAGGCGCCACGGCGGGAAAGACAGACCTGCTCGTGACATGGCTCTATAAACTGACAATAGACAAACAGTATTATAATATCGGCGCGGTGATCGGTATCCTTACGTTCATCATTCTGGCGATCGGGGCGCTGGTCACATACCGCAACAGCAAATCATACAAAGAAGAAGGAGGGTTCTGAGCATGGCCGGAAAGAAAATGCAGTCTGCAAAGAGAAAACGTTTCATAAATAATACGATCGTACATGTGATCCTGGCGGTACTGGCTGTGATATGGGTATTCCCGATCATCTGGGTGATCCTGACAAGTTTCCGCGCAGAGAAGGGCTCTTATGTTTCAACATTCCTGCCGCAGTCATATTCGCTTGACAACTATATTAAATTGTTTACGGATACTTCGATCCTGAATTTCCCGCAGATGTTTATGAACACACTGTTCATCGCGATCTGCTCCTGTATCCTGTCAACGTTCTACGTACTGGCAGTGTCCTACTGCCTGTCGAGACTGCGCTTTAAACTGAGAAAGCCATATATGAACATGGCGATGATCCTCGGACTGTTTCCGGGATTCATGTCCATGGTGGCGGTGTACTTCATTCTGAAAGCGGTAGGCCTGACAGAAGGGAATCTGATCAAGCTGGCGCTGATCCTTGTGTACTCGGGAGGAGCGGCCCTGAGTTTCCAGATCGCCAAAGGGTTCTTTGACACGATCCCCTTTGCGGTGGATGAGGCGGCGCTTCTGGACGGCTGCACAAAATGGCAGATTTTCACAAGGATCACTCTTCCATTGAGCAAACCGATCGTGATCTACACAACACTGACAGCCTTCATGTCGCCATGGCTGGATTTCATTTTCGCGAAAGTTATCTGCCGCGCGAACTCCGACCAGTACACGATCGCCATCGGTCTGTGGAGGATGCTTGAGAAAGAATATATCGACAGCTGGTACACCTGCTTCGCGGCCGGCGCGGTACTGATCTCGATTCCGATCGCGGCGCTGTTCCTGTACATGCAGAGGTACTATGTAGACGGACTGTCAGGAGCAGTCAAAGGTTAATACGAAAAAGGCATGATATATGAAGACAGCATTAGAGTGGAAAAAGTATTATTCCGGCCGGGAATTCCGGGAACATTATATATATGATAAAAGCGATCTGGGAGTGAGCTGTACAGACAGCGGAACGTCGTTTAAGCTGTGGAGTCCTTCGGCGGACAGTGTCACCCTGAATCTGTATCGGGAGGGGAACGGCGGAGAGGCATACAGGAATATCCCTATGAGAAAAGAAGACAAAGGGGTGTGGAGCTGGTTTTCCGATAAAAATATGCATGGAGTCTATTATGACTATACGCTGCTGTTTGAAGGAGAGCCGGTGCGTTCCGCGGATCCCTATGCATATGCCTGCGGTATCAATGGGAAACGGAGCATGGCGGTGGACTTAAAGAGCACAGACCCGGCAGGATGGGAAAATGACCGGGCGCCCGGAAAAGGAACGGAGCAGATCATCTATGAGCTTCATGTCAAAGAATTTTCATGGGACCCGTCCGGCGGCTTTCCGGAGCAGTATCGGGGGAAATATAAAGCATTTACATGCATAGATACGACACTTTTCGGAGACGGCGTCCATCCGACGGGAATGAAATATATGAAAGATCTGGGCGTTACCCATGTGCAGATCATGCCGGCCTATGATTACGGTTCGGTGGATGAGGCGGGAAAAGACACAGAGTTTAACTGGGGATACGATCCGGTGAACTATAATGTGCCCGAAGGGTCTTACTCTACGGACCCGGCACACGGGGAGGTCCGTATCCGGGAGATGAAAGAGATGGTGCAGGCGCTTCATTCCCAGGGGTTCCGCGTTATCATGGACGTGGTCTACAATCACACATATTCCTTGGATTCATGGTTCCAGAGAACAGCTCCGTGGTATTTTTATCGTGTGTTTGACGACGGGAGTATTTCCAACGGCTCGGCATGCGGCAATGACGTGGCGAGCGAACGTGAAATGTGCGCGAAATACATTCTGGAGTCTGTGCTGTACTGGACTGAGGAGTATCACATCGACGGCTTCCGCTTTGACCTGATGGGACTTCTGGACGTAGACCTGATGAACCGGATCCGCAGAGAGCTTGACAGCCGCTATGGCGTCGGAGAAAAACTCCTCTTCGGGGAACCGTGGGCTGCGGCGGAAACCGCCATGGAGGGCACAGCCGTGCCTGCCCTGAAAAAGAATATCGGGCTTCTCGATGAGAATATCGGGATGTTCTGTGACGATACAAGAGATGCGGTGAAAGGTTCCGCGCTGAAAGTCAAAAGACCGGGATTCATCAACGGGGCACGGGGCAAAGAGGGCGACATCATCCGGAGCGCCCGGGCATGGTGTGCGCCGGAGAGCGGCAGTGCGGATGCAGACGATACAGATGCGGGCAACACAGATGCATCCGGTGACGCCGTGACAGGCGTTAAAGCACCGTCTCAAGTCATTACATATGTATCTGCACATGATAACCAGACACTGTGGGATAAGCTTGCAGAGACACTGCCGGGAGCGGACGTTTCGGAGCGGTTGCGCCTGAACCGCATGGCGGCGGCTCTCTATATGACGTGTCAGGGAAGCCTGTTCTTCCTGTCAGGGGAAGAGTTCGCACGGACGAAACACGGATTGGAAGATTCGTTTGACGCCCCGATCGCGCTGAACTGTCTGGACTGGAAGCAGGCATGGGAGAACCGGGAACTTGTGGAATATTATAAAGGACTTATTGCAATGAGGACCAGACTTCCGGGGCTCTGTGACAAGTCCGCCCGGGCTTCGGAGCGGATCTCCGATACGGAGATATCGGACGGCCTGATAAGCTTTGAGGTAGATAACCGGTCAGGATCAGGAGAGAGGAAATGGGACCGGTTAAAGATCATATACAACAGTACCCGTGAATACAGGCATGCCGCGGCAGGGGACGGGAACTGGACAATTCTTTGCGACGGGGAGGACAGCAGCCTGTGGATGTCCGTAAGATATGCGGGTCCGGATCTTCAGGCCGCGCCCCAGAGTGTACTTGTCCTGGGGAGGCTTACGGAGGCAACAGAAAGCGGAACAGGCGGCGCCGCGTCAGATGTGACGGACGAAGACCCGGCAGAAAAAGAGACATGGGAGAAAAAGGCAGGATGAAGTGGGTTTACGGAAAACAGGACTGGAAGACATTTGAGAGAGGACAGGAAAACTGTTATCTTATGACAAACGGGCTGGGAGGATATTCCTCGCTTACCATGACAGGATCCGCGGCCCGCAATGACCATGCCTTTTTTATGGCATGTACCAAAGCCCCGAATCACAGATATAATATGATTCACCGTCTGGCGGAGAGGATAGAGACGGACGGCAGGGAATATACGATATCGACTCAGGAATTTGCGGACGGGAGCAGGGAAGAAGGATATCGCTACCTGGCGGAATTTGCCTGGGAAGATACGCCCGTGTGGCGGTTTCTTGTAAATGGCGTGGAAATTGAAAAGGAAGCGGCGCTCAGGCAGGGGGAGAATACGGCTGTCGTCTGTTACCGTGTCCGAAACCGCAGCCGGAAACCGGCAGCGCTGACGGTCACTCCCTTTTATCAGTTCAGCGGGAAGGGGGAAAATCCCGGTGCAGACTGCCGTTTTACAGTGCAGGAGAGCGGTATCTCAAGCGCCGGGATGATGTTATATTACCGGACGGACGGAGAGGTAAGGGAACTGCCGGAAACGGAAGAGACATATCACTATTCATATGACGCCTGCGACGGGAGAAGGAGTACAGGGCGAGCAAAAGCGTGCCATCAGATCAGTCTGACTGTAAAGAGCGGTGAAAGCGGAGCGTTATCTGTTATATACAGCATGGAAAAGAGCCGGATCGAGACGTGTCGGAATGTGCGGAGTATGGCGGAGAAAGTGATACAGGAGATGAAAGACCACAGGGAAAGCCTTGCAAAGACCGCCGGTTTTTCCGATCCGGCTGCCGCAGCGCTGGCAAAAAGTGCGCATCAGTTTGTAACTTTCCGGGAGTCCACGGGCGGCAGAACGATCCTTGCAGGATTTCCTTTCTTTGAGGACTGGGGACGCGATACGATGACCGCTCTTCCGGGAGTGTGTATTTCCACCGGCAGGAATGAAGATGCAGAGTCTATCCTTCGGACATTTGCCCGGTATGAGAAGAACGGGCTTATGCCGAACCTGTTCCCGGAGGGCGGGAATGAACCTGAGTACAATACAGTGGACGCGGCTCTTCTGTTCATTAACTGTGTCTGGCTCAGTTACAGAGTCTCGGGCAATACGGGATTTGTAAGAGAGATGTATCCTGTTATGGAGAGGATCATTGACGATTACCGGAGGGGCACAGACTATAATATCCATATGGAGGAAGACGGATTGATCGCTGCGGGAAGCGGGCTTGACCAGGTGACGTGGATGGACATCCGTGTGGGAGATATCCTCCCCACGCCCAGACACGGGAAGCCGGTAGAGATCAATGCTTACTGGTATAATGCGCTCAGGATCATGGGGGAATGCGCGCGTCTGCTGCAGAAAGACCCGACGGCGTACGACAGGACCGCGGCAGAGACAAAAAAATCCTTTACAGAGAAGTTCTGGATGGAAGAAAAGCACTGCCTGAAAGACGTGCTCTCCGGGACTGCAGCTGACAGACAGATCAGGTGCAACCAGATCTGGGCGGTGTCCATGCCGTTTACCATGCTCGATGCAGAGAAAGAACGTCAGGTGGTGGATACGGTGTTTGAAAAACTGTATACGCCGTACGGCCTCAGGACGCTGGAGAAGGCAGATCCGGAATTCCGGCCCGTATACGGGGGCGATGCACTGCAAAGAGACCTTGCCTACCATCAGGGGACAGTGTGGGTATATCCGCTGGGCGCTTATTATCTCGCCTATCTGAAGGTGAGAGGGTACAGCGATGGGGCAAAAGAAGAGGTGCGGGCACAGATGGAAGTGCTGGAGAGCGCCATGAGGGAAGGATGCATCGGACAGCTTCCCGAGATCTATGACGGAGAGAATCCTGTCTCATCGAAAGGATGTTTCGCGCAGGCGTGGAGCACAGGCGAGCTGCTCCGGGTATTTGAGGCGCTGGAGACAAAAGCTACCTGTGCCGGGGATGACAAAGAAGGACGGAAGATATAAAAAGCGGGGCTGAACCCCGCTTTTTATGTGGTTGAATTCCGATATTCTTCCGGCGTCATTTTTTCTTTCTTTTTAAATATCCGAAAGAAATATTTTACATTGTCATACCCGACAGATTTTGCGATCTGATACATTTTCTTATCGGTATTCTGCAGAAGCTCTTTGGATCTTTCTATGCGGACCTGATTCAGATAATCAATAAATTTCTGACCGGTACGCTCTTTAAAAAGTGTGCTCATATAACTCCGGTTGATATAGAACAGGGAAGCAAGAAAATCCTGTGCCAGATTTTTCTGATAGTTTCTGTCAATATAAATCTGTATCTTCTTGATCACATCATCGATGGCATAAACGCTGTTCGGTCCGATCATTTTTGCAAGATTGACAAAGAACTGCCTGTAGTAATCTCTGAGGTCATCGAGAGCAAAAATGTGGTTGACCACATTCTGCATGCTGGCCGATGATTTCAGCGTACCGGCTGTATCCATATATTTATCCAGTATTTTGCGGCACTGGTCAGACAGGAGGTAACACTGGTATTTTACGTCTGCCAGCGTACAGTTTTCCAGAGATATACAGTAACTGAAAAACTCAGAAGCCAGAGCGGTCGTCTCGGCATCCATACCCGCTTCGATCCGGAAGAGCAGTTCGTCTTCTTTTTCCCAGTGAATAGCGACCGGTTCATAGTCAGATCTGTAGAAATAGCAGGAAGGGGCGCCTTCCGTGAGAAGCTGATGATCCAGTGCGGAGGCGGCCTCCGCGTATGCGGCATGGAGCTCTGAGAGCGAACTGTGCGGTGCGCTGATCCCGATGATTGCAGAAATATCAAAATCGTTTAACTGGGGGATCAGATGATCCAATATCTGCTTAACGATCCGGCTGTTTTTGATCGGTTCCTGCTGCGGGATAAAGACAACAAGCAGCCCGGTATGTTCGTTTGAGGAATCGGGGACATACAGGATCAGGTCCTCAAATCCCAGTTCACAGAGCGCATTGGACACGGCGCTGTCCGAAACGGCGCCGGAAAAACTGCATGCCAGAAGATAGAGACCGTGGCTTGACGATATATAGCTGAGCTTCCGTGAGGTGAGCTGTATATCCGGGGGCTCATAGCCAAGGATCAGGTTTCGGATGATCTGCATATCATAGTCGTACTGCGCCTGCTCTTTCTTTTCTTCAGAATCCTTGATCTGATCATAGATCTGAGATCTGTCCTCGATCCGTGAAATTGCTTTCAGGGCGACTTCCCTGATCGCGTCCCTGCTGAAAGGTTTCAGCAGATATTCCAGCGCATTGGAGGAGATTGCCTGTTTGATATAATCAAAGTTCCTGTAACCGCTGATCACGATAAGCGGCATGTCCGGATAATGTTCAGAGAGATATGGAAGCAGTTCCATGCCGTTGATCCCGGGCATCTGCATATCCAGGATCACGATGTCAGGCTGAAGCTCTTCGATCAGCCGGATCCCCTCTCCGCCTTCGGACGCCTCGCCGATACATTTGATCCTGTCTTTCAGGACTTCCATTTTTTTGATCGTTCCTCTGCGGATCAGTTCTTCATCGTCGATAATGATATAAGTATACATTTACATGACCTCCAGTTTTTCCCAGGCGGGAAAACAATTTACTGTTATAGTACAGGGATCTTAATTGTGATGGACGTCCCCTGTCCGGGGGCGCTTGCAATAGTCAGACCATATCCTTTCCCATAGTAAAGCTCGATCCGAGAATGTATATTTTTCAGACCGATCCCCTGCTTGTTTCTGTGACCGAGCTCTGTAAATGATGCTTCTTCACTCAGTTTACGGCGAAGGGAATTCAATGTGGCTTCAGTCATTCCCTGACCGTTATCAGAGACAGTAATATACAGTATGTTTTCCTTCTTTTGAGCCTGTATCCTGATATGATCCCCAGCTGTACAATAGTTCAGGCCGTGGTAGAAAGAATTTTCTACAAGAGGCTGGAGGATCAGTTTCAGGACCTTCTGGGACAAAAGCCGCTCCGGAATATCGAGAGCCAGGGTAAAACGACCGCTGAAACGGGTGGACTGGATGGCGACATAGTCTTTTACATGAGAGATCTCGTCTGCAAGAGTGACGATCTCGCTCGGTGTTTTGATCGCATAGCGGAACATATTTCCGAGAGCAAGGGACATGGTGGCAATCTGTTCATTTTCATCGATCTCGGCGATACTGTTGATCGATTCGAGTGTATTGAACAGAAAATGAGAGTTGATCCTTGCTTCCAGAGATTTCATCTGTGCATCAAGGATGTTGAGCTTGTCCTGATAATCCCGTTTGATCGATGCGTTCAGTTCTTCCAGCATGTTGGCGTACTCGTTGTAAAGTGTCCCGATCTCATCTGTCCGGTTCATATATGGACTGGCGAAAGAAAACCGGTGGCTATGCTGGCGTGACATTGTAAGGCTCAGGCATTCGATGGGGCGTATCATGTTTTTTGTTACGACATATGCAAGTACAAGGCAGAGCAGGATGCAGGTAAGTGATACAACGATAAAAAGTATCCCTGTCAGGCTGAATTCTTCATACAGGCTGTCATAGTCAAATGCTGCGGTCAGGGTCAGAGGCTCCAGGCTCAGGTCTGTCTGCAGTGTTTTCAGGTTATTATCAGAAAAAGTGCCGGGCAGTTCATCGATATTTGTATATAAAGTGTAATTGGTCGTCTCATTGCTGATATACAGAAGGGTGTTTTCATCCATTGTGTTGACTGTGCTCAGATCCAGGATGTCAGAATCACAGGCGACCAGGATAACGCCGAGAAATTCATGGCTGTACAGGTCATTGATGCTCAGGGAAAAATAAATATTGTCGTCTCTGTCGTTGTTGGGGAAAATGTCGGAGTCAAGGGTCGTGTTGACGCAGAAGCTGCCGCTGGCGTCAACAGTCTGTTCATACCATTCTCTTCCTTTCGGCGAATAATCTCCGGCGATCGTGTTATATGACTGAGAACAGCTGAAGATCACATCTGCCGGCGTGAAGATATAGATCCCTGTTATATAGTCATAGGCGGTCATAATATTCTGGAATATGGCGTTGATATGCCGATGTGTCCTGAAAATATCATAGGAAGTATACGCAGCGCTCCCCTCTGAAAAAGGACGGATGTTTTCAATAACCGAATAGTCTTCATCGTTGGAATAAAAAGTAAGGAAACGTATGCTGCGCTGTATCGTATCAAGCCGGTTATCCGCATATGTGACTGCATTCTGAAACAGATTGTCAGAAAGCTCGTCCATGCGCTGGTATGTAACATCCCGGTAGCGGGAATAAGCATATACAGTCAGGACAAGCAGAGGGATCACTGCCAGAACAGAAAATATGGAAAACAGTTTTGTGCGCAGCTTCATGTCAGTTTGCATCCTTTCGAAAATATCCGTTGCCTGAATGACACAACAAAAGTATACCACAAATTCCAACAAAAGTATACTCCTCAAGTGATACGATAAGTTTAACAAAAGTTTCAAAAGTTTCGAAGGGAGGAAACAAAAGAATGAAAACAAAAAAAGTAGTATCAATGTTGTGCGTCGCAGCGATGGGAATGTCTCTGCTTGCCGGGTGCGGCGGAGGCGGATCTGACCAGGACAGTGCGGCGAATGCGGATTCATCCGAACCGTATGACGACCAGGCCATTGAAAATGCCGGAGATATCACGATCACAATGATGGTGTCGGGCACGGCGACGGAGAACGATTTTGAGACAGAAGTGCTGCCGGAACTTGTAAAGGAGAAGTGGCCGAATGTAACGCTTGAAGTAACAAAGCTTCCGGATGACAACTACTACACCACACTAAGATCAAGGCTTTCCTCGGGAGAGTGCCCGGATATCATCCTGACACAGCCGATGTACGCGGGATCCAACTCCTGTTATTCTCTGGCAGAAGCGGGGTATCTTACATCGCTTAACGATCTGAACTGGGTGGACAATATGAGCGGTCTGGACGCGGTTACATATGAAGGTGATATTGTGACGTGTACATCGGGAGTATCGATCCTCGGCACATACTATAATAAAGATATCTTTGAGGAATGCGGAATCACAGAGGAGCCACAGACGTGGGATGAATTCCTCGATGTGTGCCAGACGATCCAAGATGCGGGATATCAGCCGATCGTGATGGGAGATAAGGACATGTATGTGATGCAGTTCGGACTGTATCAGATCGCGTGCAACGAAGTTTACGCCCAGAATCCGGATTATGACGAACAGCTCAGAACGGGCGAGACATCCTTTACAGATGAAGGGACATGGGACACGGTACTTGAGATGTATTACGAACTCTATGAGAACGGATATATTGATGCGTCCCAGTCTCTCGGCACCGGAGCCACTCAGGCGATCCAGGCATTTATCGATGGCGATGCAGCCATGACGATCGACGGTTCTTTCAATGCGCCTGCACTTATGGCAGAGGGAGAGGCAGGAGATTTTGAGAGAGGATATTTCCCGCTCCCCTCACAATCCGGAGATAATTATACGGCTACATGTCTGTCGGCAGGATACAGCATCTATTCGGGTTCTGATTACATAGACGAGTGCAAAGAACTTCTTGACTACTGGTTCAACGGAGAATCTGAGATTTGGGAAGCCTACCTGTCTACAGGAAAGATCATCGCGACTTATGGCGAAGGAGCGGATGAGACAGCGAATTACGATTTATTCGCGCCGTTTGTCGAAATGATGAATGAAGGAAAGGCATTCCACTGGTGCAATCAGGCATGGCCGTCCGGAACGGAGACGACAATGGAAGAGAAGTTCGGAGAACTGATCGGCGGACAGGGAACTACGATCGATGATATCACACAGGAAATGCAGACGAGATTCCAAGATCTGATGTAATATCTGTAAAAAGGATTATGAAGAGGGGGAGAGGCTGACGGAAATGAACGGACTGTCAGCCTCTCTCAGGAAAGGGGATTCAGAATGAATAAGAAAAAGAAAAGGAAAAAGGCAGGCGGAAACAATTCGCTTGTGTTTACCAACAAGATGTATTTCTTCCTGATTCCGGCACTGGTTTTCTTCCTTATATTGTGGGTCTATCCGCTGCTGCAGTTATTCTACTACAGCGTTACGGATTTTAACGGCATCAATTATAACTTCAATTTTGTGGGGCTGGAGAATTTTCAGAGGATCTTTGAGAACGGTTCTATGGTAAACGCGATCAAGAATACATTGATTTACGCGGTTATAGTGGTAGTGCTCAGTAATCTGATCGGTCTCGGAATTGCGATCGCCCTGAATACGAGGATCCATTTCAAAGGGATTTTCCGCACCTGCGCCTATTTTCCGGCGCTGTTCAGCGCGATTGTTGTAGGTTTTATCTGGTCTTATGTGTATATGCCGAGTTCAGGTATGATTGCGGGTCTGCTGGATCTGATCGGTCTGGACGGAAGTTCCTTTAACCCATTGGGAAGTTTTACATATGCGCTTTTCGCCATTGCAATCGTGGAAGTCTGGAAAGGCTTTGGGACAACGATGATCATCTATCTTGCAGGCCTGCAGACGGTTGATGAAAGCCTTCTTGAAGCAGGACGGATCGATGGATGTAATGAGTGGCAGCTTACCAGATTTGTCAAACTTCCCCTGATATCTTCGACAATTACCATCAATGTGATCCTGAACGTGATTGCAGGACTTAAGGCATTTGACTATTCGTTTATCATGACCAACGGAGGACCGGGAAGTTCAACAAGAACGCTCATGTTCCAGATTTACCAGATGGCATTTACCGATCAGCAGATGGGACGCGCAAGCGCGTTTTCTGTTGTGTCGTTCTTTGTGATTATTTTAATCACCGTATTTATGTTGTTCTTTATGAACAAGAGGGAGGTGGAGTTGTAATGGCATTCAGAA
>CAZJRY010000004.1:0-75260 GCA_964548625.1 uncultured Mediterraneibacter sp. | reverse complement strand
AGAGATCATGCGTACACTCCGCGATGAAGTATTAAACCGTCAGATCCCGGTCGCTGAGTTCACTGTAGCGGTAGAACTGATCAGAGACGACAGAGGACAGGTGGCAGGAGCCATTCTTCAGAATCTGGAGACAGAAGATTATCTTGTTGCAAAAGCTAAGACGGTCATCATCGCAACAGGCGGTGCGGGACGCATGCACTATCAGGGATTCCCGACTTCAAACCACTACGGCGCTACAGCCGACGGTCTGATCCTCGGATACCGTATGGGAGCTCCGCTTCTGTATCAGGATACGATCCAGTACCATCCGACAGGTGTTGCATATCCGTCACAGATTTATGGTGCTCTCGTGACAGAAAAGGTGCGTTCCGTAGGTGCACAGCTTGTCAATGTTGACGGGGAGGCATTTATGCATCCGCTGGAGACACGTGATGTGGCTGCATCAGGCATTATCCGTGAATGTACGGCGCGCGGCAAAGGTGTGACTACACCGATTGGAACCGGCGTATGGCTTGATACACCGATGATCGAGGAGATCGGCGGACCGGGAACGATCGAGAAACGCATCCCGGCAATGCTCCGTATGTACATGAAATATGATATCGATATGAGAAACCTTGCGATCGTTATATATCCGACGCTTCACTATCAGAACGGCGGACTGGAGATCGGCGGAGACGGATTCACAAAGGTGATCGGCAATCTGCTTGTCGCGGGAGAGGCTGTCGGAGGAATCCACGGAAGAAACCGTCTGATGGGCAACTCACTTCTGGATATCATTGTATTCGGACGCAACGCAGGTAAAGCTGCCGCTGCGAAAGCTAAGAATGTAGAGCTGGGTAATATGAACCTGGATCACATTCAGGCATACGCCGGGGAATTAAAAGAGGCAGGAATCGACACCGGCGATGTATCCCCGCTCCTTCTTCCGAAGTATGCAAGACATGAGAGATAGGAAAGGGAGAAAAAATGTTTTTAGTTAATTGGTTTCAGGAAAGCGTGATGGGGGAAACCCTGATGATCTTATTCCTCGTAGCTGCGATCGGCTATCTTGTGGGAAGCATCACGATCAAAGGGGTTGAACTGGGGACGGCAGGCGTACTGCTTGTCGCCCTCGTGTTCGGGCATTTTATCGGCGACAATGAGGAGCTGATCGACGGACTCGGAATGTTTCAGGATCTCGGCCTGATCTGCTTTGTGACTTCCGTCGGATTTATTGCCGGGCCCAAATTTTTCCGTAACTTTAAGATCAACGCGAAATCATACATTCTGCTTGGTTTTATCATCATTCTGGTCGGGGCGGTGACGACAGTCGGCATCATCAAGATCGCCGGAGTGCCGTCCGATATCACGGTCGGTATGATGTCGGGCGCCCTGACAAGTACGCCGGGACTTGCCGCGGCTCTGGACGCGACAGGCTCCGCAAACGCTTCCGTCGGATACGGCATTGCTTATCCGTTCGGCGTGGTAGGAGTTGTACTTTTCGTCCAGCTCATACCGAAGATCCTCAAGACGGATATGGATGCGGAGCGCGCGAAGTTTGAAGCCGCACAGAATGTAAGCGATGTAAAGAAAAAGGATAATCTGTTCCACGTAGATGAGATGGGATTCTTTGCCTTTGCGCTTGCGATCGCGCTGGGGATAATTCTGGCTAAGATCGTTATCCCGCTTCCGGGCGGAGCCGAGTTCTCCCTTGGAACATCAGGCGGTCCGCTGATCGCGGGACTGATCCTCGGACACTTCGGTCATGCCGGCAAGATCAGCCTTCATGTGGAGAAATCTGTGCTCGAGTGCTTACGAGAGTTCGGTCTCGCGCTGTTCCTGATCGGCGCCGGCGTCGCGGCGGGATCAGGATTCATCGAAATCCTGAAAGAACAGGGTCTGATCCTGTTCGTATATGGAGCGCTCATCACACTGTTCCCGATGATCGTCGGATATTTTGTGGCGACAAAGCTTATGAAACTGAGCCTGTTCAATACTCTGGGTTCCATCTGCGGAGGTATGACAAGTACCCCTGCGCTTGGAACACTGATCCGTGTAACAGGAACAGACGATGTGGCGTCCGCTTACGCGGCGACCTATCCGGTAGCGCTCGTATTTGTCGTGCTGGCCTGCCAGTTTATCGGGATATTTTTATAACCAGTTCGGCCATACATGGATCGTTCGCAAATGAGCAAAGAAGCTGCGCAGCCGCAGTAAGCGCCGAGAGGCGCGGCTTTGCGAATGGCGCGCCGGACGGAAGATTAACAATATGAATAGGGAAGGAGTTGACTTTCATGCGTGAAATCAATGTAAGCACACTTACTGATGTGATCGAGAGATTGTGCATCGAAGCGAATGAACATCTCCCGGAGGATGTGAAATGCGCGATCCGGGATTGCCGCGCCTGTGAGGACGGCGAGATCGCGAAAGGGGTTCTTGACAATATCATCGAAAACTATGAGATCGCGGACAACGAGAATGTGCCGATCTGCCAGGATACCGGAATGGCATGCGTATTCCTTGAGATCGGACAGGACGTACATCTTACAGGCGGAGATCTGGCGGAGGCTGTAGACGAGGGCGTGCGCCGCGGATATACAAACGGATACCTGCGTAAATCCGTTGTAAAAGATCCGGTCCGCCGAGGCAACACCGGCGACAATACGCCGGCTATGCTCTACACGGAGATCGTGCCGGGCGAGAATATCAAGGTTACGGTAGGACCGAAAGGATTCGGCAGTGAGAATATGAGCCAGATCCGTATGTTCAAGCCGTCAGCGGGTCTTCAGGGCATCAAAGATTTTATCATTGAGGCTGTCGAGACAGCGGGACCGAACCCATGCCCGCCTATGGTAGTCGGCGTAGGAATCGGCGGGACATTTGACAAGTGTGCACTTCTTGCAAAGAAAGCGCTCATGAGACCGCTTGATTCCTCCAATCCGGATCCGTTCTATGCCGATCTTGAGAAGGAGATGCTGGAGAAGATCAACGAGCTGGGGATCGGACCTCAGGGATTCGGCGGAAAGACTACGGCGATCGGCCTCAATATCGAGACAATGCCGACGCATATCGCGGGAATGCCGTGCGCTGTTAATATCAACTGTCATGTGACACGCCACAAATCGGAGGTGATATAAATGGCAAGAAAGATTACATTACCACTTACAGAGGAACTTGCTAAGACACTTCACGCAGGAGATCAGGTGCTTCTTACCGGAACGATCTATACTTCCCGTGACGCCGGACACAAGAGAATGTGCGAAGCGCTCGCAAAGGGAGAGGATATTCCGTTTGATCCGAAGGACGCGACGATCTATTACGTAGGACCGACTCCGGCGAAACCGGGTCATGTGATCGGAAGCGCCGGTCCGACGACCAGCGGGCGTATGGACGCATACGCTCCGACAATGATGTCGGTGGGCGCACGTGGAATGATCGGAAAAGGCGCGCGTCTCCCGGAAGTGGTGGAAGCCATGAAGAAGTACAGCGGAGTGTACTTCGGAGCCATCGGCGGCGCGGGAGCTCTTCTTGCGAAATGTATCAAGAAAGCGGAACTTATCGCCTATGAAGATCTCGGCGCGGAGGCGCTGCGGAAGCTCTATGTAGAGGATATGCCGGTTGTTGTTATCATTGACAGCGAGGGAAATAACCTTTACGAAGAGGGAAGAAAGGCTTACCTTAAAACGGCTGAAAAACAGATAGAAGCTTAAAAGTCCGGCTGAACAGTTCATGGCTGTGAAAACTCGTATCATTTCCCTGTGTCTGGCTCTGTAAGGCGAACAGCATACACCTTAAAAGTCAATATTGCCTTAAAAAAGGTCAAAAACAGTGCTGTTTTTTTAAATCATAAAGCGTTATTATAATAGACGTAAACAGAGATTCATAAAAAGGAGAAATGATATATGAGTGCAATAGCAGTAGAACAGAACGGATATGTAAAAAGAGATGAGAAGGTTTCCCTCACAGAGAAACTGAGAAAGTATTTTAAAGAGAACGAAAAAGTGATCGTTTCAGGACTTCTCATGATGAACGGAAGCAATTCCGCATATCAGGTGTACCGCATGATGAAATAGTGTTCAGAGGTACACGGAAAGATGAGTAAAGAGAATAAGGGGAACAAAAGAGAAAGAATCCGACAGAGTGCTGAGATATGATGAGCGCTTTGCCGGATTTTTCTTTTTCCGGATCAGTCGATCCGGAGGAATATTATCTGTTGTTCAGCTCGTCAAGCTTTTTCCGGAATTCTTCCTTTCCGAGCAGCCCGAACGCGACTACACTGCGGAGCGGCTGGGCTGCCGCCATAGCTTCGGCCATCGGATCTTCATCGGAGTCGTCGTCGCTGAGCTTTGTGTCTGAGCCGGAAACTCCGAAGAACTCATCCATTTTCTTTTTCAGCTCAAGACCGAATTCACGGGAACGCTCATCGGCGATCAGATCTCCCATAGTGGAATTAAAGGTCAGCTTAAGAGGCAGGACCCGCGTGCATGTCAGATGAACGGTCGTCTTTAACCGGATATCTCTGGAGGATGCTCCGATCAGTATCTCGTAGTCTCCGGAAGCGGCGTACCAGTCATTGATATCAGTGTTGTACCATGCAAAGCTGCGTTTGTCGAGAGTCATTGTTACGGTCTTTGTTTCACCGGGATCAAGGGCGGTCTTTTCAAAGCCTTTCAGTTCCTTTAACGGTCTTCTCACTGCCCCTGTCAGGTCGCTGACATAGAGCTGGACGGTCTCTTTGCCCGGTCTGTCTCCGGTGTTTGTTACGTCCACGGATACGGTTACGGTATCCTGATCGGTCAGCTCTGTAGTGTCAACCTTCAGGTTATCATATCTAAATGTCGTATAAGAGAGACCGTGCCCGAAGGGGAAGGCAACTTCCATTTCCTTTGCGTCGTAGTAGCGGTATCCGACAAATACGCCCTCGCTGTAATTTACCTTTTCTTTTTCCGCGAAGTTCAGATAAGAAGGGTTGTCCGAGAGCTTCAGAGGAAGTGTTTCCGCCAGTTTCCCGGAGGGGTTGACCTTTCCGTAGAGGATGTTCACGACAGCGGAGCCGCCCGCCTGTCCTCCGAGATAGGCTTCCAGGATGCCTTTAACATCATCCTTCCATGGCATCTCAACGGGGGAACCGTTGTGCAGGACGACGACAGTGTTCGGCTGGACAGCCGCGATCTCGCGGATCAGCCGATTCTGGCATTCCGGCAGACGCATATGGGAACGGTCGTAGCCCTCGGATTCGAAGCTGTCCGGAAGCCCGGCAAAGATGACGGCCTTGTCGGCGTTCTTAGCAGCTTCTATTGCTCCAGCAGCCAGCGTCTCGTCATAAATGTCCTGTGAGGAGGAGAACCCTTCCGCGTAGGCGACGTCCGCGATGCCTTTGACAGAATCCAGCGCGCTGTCGATCCGGAAGCTGTTGATGTGAGAGCTTCCGCCTCCCTGATAACGCGGCTTCTTTGCGAAACCTCCTATAAACGCGGTCTTTTCTGCGGCGCTTAACGGGAGGACGCCTTCATTTTTCAGGAGGACCATAGACTCCTCGGCTATGCGCCGGGCAGTCTCATGATCGGCATCGAGAGTCAGCTCCTGCTCTTCCCTGTTGTCAATCCATTTGAAGACGATATTCAGGATACGCTCTACAGCGCGGTCCAGAACAGCTTCATCGAGAGAACCGTCCTCCACGGCAGCGACGATCTCTTTGTCAGAGATACCGCCTGAGGCGGGCATCTCCAGCTCAAGTCCCGCCTTCAGGCCGGGGACTCTCTCGTTGACAGCGCCCCAGTCAGACATGACATAGCCTTCAAATCCCCATTCATCGCGGAGGACCTGAGTGAGAAGCCAGGGATTCTCTGATGCGTAAGTGCCGTTTATCTTGTTGTAGGAGCACATTACAGTGTAAGGCTGAGAACGCTTTACCGCTGTCTCGAAAGCAGGAAGATAGATTTCCCTCAGAGTCCGCTCGTCTGCCTCGGAGGAACAGCTCATCCGGTTCAGCTCCTGATTGTTCGCCGCGAAGTGTTTGATGGAGGTGCCGACGTGATGGGACTGTACTCCGTCGATGAAAGCGGAGGCAGCCTCCCCGGCAAGATAAGGATCTTCAGAGTAGTACTCAAAGTTCCTGCCGCAAAGAGGAGACCTCTTTATGTTGACCGCGGGGCCGAGGACGACAGATACGTCAGTGGCCTGCGCTTCTTTTCCGACAGCGTCTCCAAGCTCCCTGAGCAGCTCCCGGTCAAAGGAGCAGGCGCTTAAGACAGCGGGCGGGAAGCAGACTGCCTTGATGCTGTTATTGATGCCGAGGTGATCCGCTTTGTCATCCTGCTTGCGAAGACCGTGAGGGCCGTCGCTGACCATGACGCTCGGAATGCCGAGACGCTCCACGGATTTCAGATGCCAGAAGTCCAGACCGGAGCACATGCCGGCTTTCTCTTCCAGGGTCATCCGGCTTACAAGTTCTTTCAGATTACGTTCCATTGTTGTAACTTCCTTTCTTCCATGATCTGCTGTGAGGAGAAAATGAACTGGTTCATTTCCTTTCCGGAAACTACTTTATCACGGAAAGAAAAATTAATATAGCAAAATCATGTGAAATATAGTAAAATCTTGTCAGAAATATTTGACAGACATCAGGGAACATATCGGAAAAGCGAAATAAAAAAGGAGGGTAATATGGATGATCAGAGCAAAGCGGTGGAGATACTGAGGGAATATCAGCTCTTTCGGCGGAGAGAGGACACACAGCCCCATATGTCCTATGCTCATGAAAAAGAGCGCCATAGAGTGATCTCAGAAGGACGCGTGGATGAGATCGATCGGGTGATGGCGATCCCGCCGGACGGTACCGTGGGAGTCCTGTCAAACGATGAGCTGCGCAACGCGAAGAACATGTTCATCTCTGCGATCACATTATTTACCCGGTCCGCGATGGACGGAGGGCTTCCGGAAGAGACAGCCTATGCCATGAGCGACAGTTATATCCAGAACGGCGAGGCCAGTTCTACTCTTCGTGAGATCGATCAGCTCTACCGGAGAGCGGTGAGGGAATTTACCTGCGCGGTGGCGGAGAAAGGGAAGAAGCATTACAGTACCGTGACGGAGAATGTGATCCATTTTATCCATATCTATCTTCACGAGAAGATCACATTGGAACGCGCGGCGCGGAAGGCAGGGATCAGTCCCTGCCATCTCTCCAGGATATTTAAGAAAGAGACGGGAATGTCCTTTGTGGATTATATCCAGCGAGAGCGTGTGGAGGCGGCAAGACATATGCTGATCTATTCGGAGTACGCGATATCGGAGATCAGCGAGTATCTCCATTTTTCCACTCAGAGTTACTTTATCAGGATATTCCGGAAATATGTGGGGATGACGCCTGCCAGATACAGAAAATATTACCGTGAGAGCGGGAGCTGGTGAACGGCGGAGAAGAGAAAGAATAAAAAAAGCAGAAAAGAGGAGGCCAAAAAGTGAAAACAGCAAGATTATTTCAGGATCATATGGTGATACAGAGGAGAAAACCGTTTTCTATATGGGGAACAGGAAAAGACGGGGAGAACATCCGGGTTATTCTAGGAACAGAGGAAAGAAAAACAGTTGTATCCGGAGGAAAATGGAAAACAGAATTTCCTCCTATGGAGAAGGCGGAAAAGCTCACGATCACAGTGGAGTCTGCAGATGAAAAGAAAATCATCACAGACGTGGCCGTAGGTGAAGTGTGGGTCGCGGGGGGACAGTCCAATATGGAGTTTCAGATGTTTTTTGACGCCGATTATAAGGATGAGAAGGAAAAATGCCTTGATCCGGACATCAGATTTTTTGATTATCCCGAAGTATCTTATGAAGAACAGGAGCAGGATTTTGATTATTCTCAAATGGGATACTGGAGAATCTGTACTCCGGAAGATCTGAGGTTTTTCTCCGCTGCCGCATACTATTTCGCGAAAAAAATCCGCCGGGATCTTGGCGTGCCTGTCGGGATCATCGGCTGCAACTGGGGCGGGACGACCGCCTCGAGCTGGATGTCAGAAGAATTTCTAAGACGGCACGGACAGGTGTGGATCGATGAATACGAGAAGAACGCAGCCGCTATCACAGACATGGAAAACTATAAAGAAACGTTCCGGAAAAATATGATAAACAACAGGGGGCTTCCTTTTGAGGATCCCTTTACCATGCTGATGATGCCGGGTGTTTCAAGAGAAGAACAACTTAAAATGATGAAGACCGTACCGGAAGAATGCGGTAATGAAGAATACAGTAATATCTTAAACGGTCCGCTTGGACCGAAGTGTCCCTGCAGATTATTTCATACTATGGTGAAAAAGATAGCGGGATACGGGATCCGGGGCGTGATCTGGTACCAGGGAGAGTCGGATGAAGCGCATGCGGAGATCTACCGGGATGTATTTCTGGATCTTGTGCAGTGCTGGAGAGAAATCTGGAATGATGATCTGCCTTTTGTAACGGTACAGCTTGCTCCTTTTGAAGCATGGCTTGAGTCAAACGGGGACAATTACCCGGAGATACGAAACCAGCAGCGGCTGGCAGCCATGGAAGAAGGAATCTATATGATATCTACTTCAGATGTGGGAATGAGATTTGACATCCATCCGAAGAAAAAACGTCCGGTGGGAGAAAGAATGGCATTGATGGCTGAGAGTGAGATTTATGATCTGAACATCACGGGGCATGCGCCGGAAGGAGAAAGGGCAGTTACAGAGGAAAGAGGAATACGGATCTTGTTCCGGTGTACGGGAGAAGGACTCCATATTTGCGGAGATCATCCGAATGCTGTGGAGATCAGGAAGAAAGACGGAGCAAAGGCAGAAATCCTGTCCTGTAAAATCGAGAAGGACCAGCTTTATATTGAGATAAAAGATTTTGCGCCTGAAGAGAAGTACGCAGTGCTGTTTGCACAGACGCCATATTACGAGGTAAATATTTATAATAGTGCGGGAATACCGGCAATTCCGTTCGTCTTATGCACAGACTGACCCTATCAGATTAGAAAATGTCGGATTCCTGAAAAAAAAAAACGTACCCTTTCGCCTGATCTTTCCGTAGAATAATAGTCAGAAAAAGATTGTTCTGAAATTGGAGGGAAAGATGAAGATAAGAAATATGCGGGTAAATAACCTTGCCGAGCCTCTGGGGTTTCAGACCGCACCCTTAAGCTTTTCATGGACCGTTGAGGATGCGGGGAAAGCAAAGGAACAGAAATGGGCGAAGATAGAAATCTTTGAAAACGGCGTTTCTGTCTATGACAGCGGGAAAGACGCGCAGGCGGACAGTCTGGATTTCCGTGTTCCTGACGAGGTAAAGATGAAGCCGGCGTCCAAGTATGAATGGAAAGTGACTGTTGAGGCGGATAACGGAGAAAAAGCGGAGGGGACAAGCCGCTTTGAAACCGGCAAGATGGATGAAGAGTGGCTTGGACAGTGGATATCTCCGGAGAAAGAGACATCCTCCGCAATCCTGAGAAAGAGATTTACAGTGGAAGAATCCGGTGAATCAAGGCTTTATATCTGCGGTCTCGGCATATATGAGTGTTATATCAACGGAAAGAAAGCGGGAGACGAATTTCTGGCTCCGGGATATCATTCTTACGATTTCCACCTTCAGACACAGACGTATGATGTGACGGATCTTCTTGCGAAAGGCGAAAATGAGATCTGCATCTTTCTGGGAGAAGGATGGTTTAAAGGAAGGCTGGGATTTGACGGAGGATACACGAATCTTTACGGCGACCGTCTCTATGCCATCGCGGAACTGTATGTGGGTTCAGGAGAGGAAAGAACATGCGTCGTATGTACCGACGGATCATGGGAGACCTGTCCTTCCCCCGTTATCTTTAACAATATATACGACGGCGAGAAATATGACGCAGGGAGAGAGGATATGGATGCGGAAGGGGGCGTTCTGCTGAAAACTCCGGAAAACTGCGGATCGCTGTGCGACCGGGTCAGTCTTCCGATAAGGAAGAAGGACTCCTTTGCCGTGAAAGAACTGATCCGTACCCCGAAAGGGGATACGGTCATGGATTTCGGACAGAATCTGACCGGATGGGTGGAATTTGACTGCGAATTTCCGGCTGGGACGGAGATTACTCTGACTGCAGGCGAAATCCTTCAGCATGGAGAGTTCTATCACGAAAATCTGAGGACCGCGAAGACAGAGTTTACATATATCTCCAACGGAAAAAAAGCGCATGTGCGCCCGCACTTTACGTTTTACGGATTCCGTTATATAAAAGTGGACTGCCCCTGTGAAGTGACGGCGGAGATGTTTACGGCATATCATCTTCGAAGCGACTTTGAACAGACCGGCCGGATCGAGACAGGAGAACAGAAGGTAAATCAGCTCTTCTCCAATGCGATCTGGGGAATGAAGGACAATTTCCTTGATGTTCCCACAGACTGTCCGCAGAGAGATGAAAGGCTTGGATGGACGGGAGACGCCCAGGCAATTTCGGAGACAGCCTGCTACAGCCTGTATATGCCCGCGTTTTACAGGAAATATCTGTGGGACATGAGAGCGGAGCAGAGCATCCTGAACGGCGCGGTTCCCAATGTGGTGCCCCGGATAAAAGAAGGAATGGTTTCCGAATATGGATCCTGCCCGTGGGCGGATGCGGGGGCGCTCATACCATGGAATATATATCTCCATTATGGAAATAAGACGCTGCTTGCGGAAACCTATTCGGGAATGAAAGCCTGGGTGGACTACCAGAGAAAGCAGGAAGAAGCACAGGGCGGTCCCCATCTGGTCAAAGGCGGCTTTCATTTCGCGGACTGGCTGGCGCTGGATCACGACGATCCGGCTCCCTTCGGCGCAACGGATCCGCTGTATATCGCCAGCGCTTACTATTACCGGTGTGCGGACATCGTGGCACAGTCCGCGGAAATACTGGGATGCGGAGAAGCGGAGGAGTATCGCACTCTTGCCGGGGAGATTCTGGATGCTGTCCGGGAAAAATACTTTGACGAAAAAGGATTGTGTGTCTGCCCGACACAGACCGGTTCCGCTCTTGCGATCCAGTTCGGACTGAGCGGAAAGATCAAAGAGGAGGGAGACGTTTTGGAACAGCGGATCCGGGAAAACGGAGGACATCTGAACACCGGATTTGTGGGGACACCGATCATCTGTCAGGCGCTTACAAAGAGCGGACACCATAAGACCGCGGTGGATCTGCTCTTAAATGAGGAGTATCCGGGATGGCTTTACAGCGTCAATCTGGGAGCAACCACGATCTGGGAGAGGTGGAACTCCGTGCTCCCGGACGGGACGATCAACCCGGAAGGGATGAACAGCCTGAACCATTATACCTACGGGAGTATCGAGGCATGGATGTTCGCGGATGTATGCGGGATACGCACCGGCATGCCCGGATTCCGGGAGGCGGTCATCGCCCCTCATCCTGACCGGAGGCTGGGATATCTGAAAGGAAAGATGGATACCTCAGCCGGTATTTACGAGAGCAGCTGGGAATACCGGAACGGAAAGATATACTATGAGATCAAAGTACCCTTCGGAGCATCAGCTCAGATCATCCTTCCGGGAGAGGAGCCGGTCTCAGTGCCGGCAGGCGCCTATACTTATGTGAGAAACGAAGAGTAAGGAGGACGGATGATGAGAACAGATCAGGTGAATATAAGGGATCCGTATCTTTTAATCGTGGACGGCACCTACTATTTATACGGTACCCGGAGTGAGACCTGCTGGGGGAAAGCGGACGGATTCGACTGCTACCGGAGCGGTGACGGAAAAGAATGGGAAGGCCCCATCGAAATCTTCCGCCGTCCGGAAGGATTCTTTGCGGACCGGAACTTCTGGGCGCCGGAGTGTTATCAGATTGACGATGCGTTCTATCTGGTAACTACATTCGGATCTTCTGAAGGAAAGAAAGGCATCTATGTACTGAAGTCTGACAGACCGGAGGGGGCTTTTGAACCGTACAGCGGGAGACTGACACCGGAAGAATGGTCATCCATCGACGGAACATTATACTGGGAGAACGGGACGCCTTACCTGATCTTTTCCCATTCTTTCGAAGATTCAAAGGACGGGGATATGTGTATCCTGAAACTGTCGGAGGATCTGAAGAAAGCGGAGGGAGAGCCGGAACTGCTCTTCTCGGCAGGAGAGGCGTCATGGGCTCATCCGGTGCCGTTTGCAAAAGCAGAGTTCGGCATCGACGGAGACGTCTACTTTACGGACGGACCCTGCGTATTCCGGGAGGGGAACGGACTGTACCTTCTCTGGTCAAGCTGGGGGACCGCCGGATACGCGGTGGGTGCGGCAAGGTCAAAGAGCGGTTCCGTGAAAGGACCATGGATCCAGCAGGAGGAGCCGGTCTTTCCGGAAAACGGAGGACATGGTATGGTATTCCGGGATCCGGAAGGAAAACTGAAGTTCCTGCTCCATTACCCCAATGATAAATATAAAGAACGCCCTGTGATCACGGAGCTTCGGATCACAGACGGTATCGTCTCGCTGATCCGGGAAAATTGATCTGGGAGCACCGATCGGGGCGGAACAGTGCGGCAGCCGGGATCACAATGAAGAATATGCGGAAAGATGTTCCGGGAAAGATAGAAAGGGAGAGAAAAAATGAAGAGACAGAAATGGAATGAAGGATGGAAGTTCTGGGCAGATAAGGATTCCTTTGCCCTGGTGTGGAACGTTCCGGAGAATGCGCGGGAGATCACGCTTCCCCACGATGCGATGATCGAGGAAAAAGCGGATCCGGAAAGCCCCAATGGGGGAAATACGGGATTCCGCAACGGAGGGGTCTACACCTATGTGAAAAACCTGTACATACCCGAAGAGGCAAAAGGCAGGACCATGATGCTGGAGTTCGAGGGCGTGTACATGAACGCTCAGGTCTATGTCAACGAGCAGCTCGCGGCAAAGAATATGTTCGGCTACACTACATTTTTTGTGAAGCTGGATGATTTTCTCCGCTATGGTGCGGATAATGAGATCCGCGTTCAGGTCAGGAACAATAATATGACAAACAGCCGCTGGTACTCCGGAACAGGCATCTATCGGGATGTTTATCTGCTGGAATCCGGAATGTCCTACATTGTGCCGGAGGGAGTCCGGATCCGCTGCGAGTCCGCGGACCCGGATTATGCCGTCCTTAAGATCGACGCGGAAATCAGGAATCGGGAGCATGGCGCAACAGCGATGATACTGAAAAATATCATTAAAGACGAAAACGGACAGATCGTGGCAGAGGAGGAAAGCGCCGCAGTTCTGTTTGACCAGGAAGAGAGAACGCTTACCCGGCGGATCGCCGTGGGAAATCCGGAACTCTGGTCAGCTGAGATCCCGGCTCTCTATACCTGTGAGACGATCCTGTATGTTGACGGAAAAGAGGCGGACTCACAGGCGGAAAAATTCGGGATCCGCACCCTTTCGCTCGACGGGAAGAGAGGTTTCCGCGTGAACGGGGAGTCCGTGAAACTCCGGGGAGCCTGCATTCATCATGACAGCGGGCTGCTGGGAGCGGCAACCTTTGAGGAAGCCCAGCACCGTCAGGTGAAAAAACTCAAAGAGGCGGGATTTAACGCGATCCGCATGTCCCACCATCCGATGGCTCCCGCGATGCTGCGTGCCTGCGATGAGATCGGGATGTATGTGATGGACGAGACCTTTGATATGTGGAACCGGTGTAAGTCGGATCTGGATTATGGCCTGTATTTTCAGGAATGGTGGGAGAAGGACGTCACGGCCATGGTGAGAAAGGATTACAACCATCCCTCTGTCGTGTTCTATTCTGTCGGAAATGAAATCCCGGAGATCGGTACGGACCACGGCGCAAAGACATGCCATGATATCTGCGAGAAGATCAGGAGTATTGACAGCACGCGCTTTACGCTCGCGTCCATCAACGGCGTGTTCGCGGCGGGAGATAAAGTAGATCAGATCGTAGCGGACGTCTCGGCAGATCTCGTGGAGAAAGGTGAACTGGACGGAAATGTCAACGACTTCATGACTCTGATGGACGATCACATGGATGAGATCGTGGTTCATGACGCCATCTCCGAGAGACTGGAGAAGGCATGCGCGTCCGTTGACATTGCCGGATACAATTACATGACGGCGAGATATGAGACGGACGGAAAGAAGTATCCGAACCGTGTGATCGTCGGAAGCGAGACCTATCCGCCGGAGATCGCGAGAAACTGGGGATTGGTGAAGAAGCTGCCGCATGTGATCGGAGACTTTACATGGACCGGATGGGACTATATCGGCGAAGCGGGAGTCGGCGTACCCGCATACCAGTGGGGAGAAGGCGGCTTCGGCGCGGGATTTCCCTGCCAGCTTGCATACAGCGGGGATATTGATATCACAGGGTTCCGCAGACCGGCGTCCTACTTCCGCGAGGTGGTGTTCGGTCTGAGGAAAGATCCTTATATCACAGTCCAGGATCCGAACCACTACGGGCAGAACCTGATCAAAACACCGTGGGTGCTCAGCGACAGTGTGTCCACATGGAACTGGAAAGGCTGTGAAGAAAAACCGGTCGTTGTGGAGATCTACGCTCCCGGCGATGAGGTGGAACTGTTTGTAAACGGCGTCTCACAGGGCAGAAAGCCATCGGGAGTACAGGCGGGATACCGCACACTGTTTGAGACTGTGTACGAGCCGGGGAACGTGACCGCAGTGGCCTATGAAAGCGGACAGGAGATCGGGCGCATGGAACTTCAGAGCGCGGGCGCGGAAGCAGAGCTGTGGGCGCGGACAGAGGACATGGAAGGAAAGGAGCTGGTCTATATAGACATTGCTCTGAAAGACAAGGAAGGACGGGTCCTGACGGACAGCGATGTGAAACTGACGGCAGAGGTTACAGGGGACGCGTCAGCGGCAGGATTCGGCAGCGGAAATCCGAAGCCCGTTTACAACTTCAATGAAGGCGTGACAGAGACCTTTCACGGGCGCGCGCTGCTCATCCTAAGGAAAACAAAAGACGACGGTCATGGTACCGTGACGGTCAAAGCGGAAGACGGAAGAAGCGTTACAGTGAACTATTAAGACAGATTTCAGGAAGGTCCGGGAAGGCTGTTTCGTACAGCGTTTTCCACGGACCTTTTTGGGAATAGAGGAGGAAGAGTATGAAAGATTACGGAGAAAGGATCAAAGAGCTTCTCGGGAAAATGACACTGGAGGAGAAGGTGGGACAGCTCCGGCAGTGCGGTCCCTCTCTCGTCGGAGCCTTTGACGTAAGTTTTGAGGAGCTGCTGAATATGATGTTCGACGGGCGGATCAGCCAGGAGGAGTTCGGCCGTCTCATGGGTACCGCGGAGCAGGATTTCCACGAGGAGGACCTTCGCGCCGGCAGGATCGGTTCCTACAATGGCGTCGGAGACGCGGAGACGGTCAACCGTCTGCAGAAAATAGCGGTGGAGGAGACAAGGCTGGGAATCCCGCTTCTCTTCGGATATGACGTGATCCACGGGTTCCGGACAGTGACGCCGATCCCTCTCGCGGAGAGCTGCGCGTGGGAACCGGAACTGTGGGAGCGGACCGGACGCATGGCAGCGGACGAGGCGACGGCAGCAGGCGTACATATGACATTCGCTCCCATGGTGGACGCGGCAAAGGACGCCCGCTGGGGAAGAGTCAGCGAGGGGGCCGGGGAGGATGTGCTTTTAAACGGCCTTTACGGAGCTGCCAAGGTGAAAGGATTCCAGGGAGAGGACCTGTCCCGGAAAGATTCCATGGCTGCCTGTGTGAAGCATTTTGCGGCATACGGAGCAGGAGAAGCGGGAAGAGACTATAACCGGGTGGATATGTCGGAGCAGAGACTGTACGAAGAGTATCTTCCGGCATATAAAGCGTGTATCGACGCAGGCGCCAGGGCTGTGATGCCCGCCTTCAATGATATCAACGGAGTACCCTGCACGGTGAGCCGCAGCCTTCTCCGGGATGTTCTGCGTGAGGACTGGGGATTTGACGGGATGACGGTCAGCGATTCCAACGCCATAGCGGAGTGCGTAAACCACGGGATCGCGGAGGACAAAAGAGACGCGGCGAAACAGGCGATCCTTGCGGGAACGGACATGGATATGTCCTCCAACTCTTATATTGAGAACATGAAAGAACTGGTGGAGTCCGGAGAAGTACCGATGGAAGTGCTGGACGAGGCGGTTTCTAACATCCTGCGAGTCAAATTTGAACTGGGACTGTTTGACGATCCCTACAGGACAGACGAACAGAGAGAGGCACAGACTACGGGCAGGCCAAAATACCGCGCCCTTGCGAGAGAAGCTGCGCAGAAATCCGTGGTCCTTCTGAAAAATGACGGCGTCCTGCCCCTCGGGAAAGAGAAAAAGATCGGGATCATTGGAGAGCTTGCGTCGGACCGGGGCGAGATGACCGGAGCATGGGCCATCGGCGCCAACGGAGACGACTGCGTCAGTCTGACGGACGCCTGCGATGCAAGAGGAATCCCCTATACATACAGTAAAGACGGGAAAAACGTCCTGAAGATGGCGGTCGAGAGCGACGTCCTGATCGCGGTCATAGGGGAGAAGAAGGACGAGAGCGGCGAGGCGGCAAGCCGGGCTTCCATCACATTGAAACCGGAGGATGAGGAACTACTCAGGGGTCTCCATACCTTTGGAAAACCGGTAATCGTGATCCTGTTTAACGGGCGGCCTCTTGCGATCCCGCAGCTTAATGAAAACGCATCTGCCATCCTGGAGGCATGGCATCCTGGAGTGGAAGCGGGGAACGCGCTTCTCGACATCCTTTATGGAGATGTCAGCCCCAGCGGGAAGCTGACCACAACCTTCCCCTATACCACAGGGCAGTGTCCGATGTATTACGCTCACATCAATACGGGGCGTCCCGGCGGAAAATCAAAGTTTACTTCAAAATATCTGGATACGCCTCTTGAACCGGTCTTCCCTTTCGGATATGGCCTGAGCTATACGATCTATGAGTACAGCGGGATGAAGGCGGAGAAGATGGAGAAAGCATTCCGGATTTCCATAAAAGTGAAAAATACCGGGGACAGAGCAGGCGAGGAAATTGTCCAGTGCTATGCGCAGGATGTGGCCGCGAAGAGAGTCCGCCCGGTGAAAGAACTCAAGGACTTTGCGAAAGTAAGGCTGGAACCCGGTGAAGAAAAAGAAGTCGTGTTTGAGATTCCCTTTGAAAAGCTGGGGTATTATGACTGTGAGATGAAGTATGTCGTGGAGCCGGGGCTGTTCCGGTTCTATGCGGGAGGAAACTCCAGAGATACGTTGATGGCGGAGTGTACGCTGTAAAAATAAAAGCGATCCGTGAACTTGCGGACATGGGTATCGAAACGGATCTGATCCTGTTCCACCCATATGACAGATGGGGGGTTGCTTCCATGACTGCAGAGGAGAATGAGATCTATCTCAGATTTGCGCTGAGAAGACTGGCGGCATATCCATCCGTATGGTGGAGCATGGCAAATGAATATGATCTCTGCTTTTCAAAAACAGCAGAAGACTGGGCGGGATTTGAGGAGATCATCAAAGAGGAAGACCCGTACGGACACCTGCTGAGTAATCATTACTGCATGAAGCCTTATGACAACAGCAGAGAGAACATTACTCATCTGAGTATGCAGAACATCCTGTTTTACAAGGCGCCCCAATGGATCAGGGAATATAAGAAGCCGCTTATCTATGATGAGTGCTGCTATGAGGGGAATATTCATCTTTCTTGGGGGAATATTTCCGCGGAGGAAATAGTACACCGGTTCTGGTGCGCGTACTGCGGACACTGCGGGGAAAAAGCTTTTATCAAATATTACGGCATACAGCAGCCGGCGAGATCCTGCATGTTCCTTCCGAAAGAACAGACATACAGGCTTGAGTTGATCGATACAAGGGCGAGAAAGAAATCCGTGATCACTGAAGGCGTCTCCGGCGTGGTCCGGTTTGATATGCCGGGGAAAGAGAAAATGGCGGTTCTGGCCGTGGCTGAGGACCGGCAGAGTGAAAAAAAGCCGGGTCTGTCTTAAAAAAAGCTGTCTTAAAAAAACTGTCTTAAAATATGTCGGATTTCAGAAAATAAATAACATGGAACGCTTACATTTTCTAAAGTATACTGTTTACGTTCAAAGAACGAGTAAAGGAGAGAATAGAAATGGCAAATGAAAAGACAGTGAGCACAAAGAGCTCAGAGGAACATGTAAGCACAGCCTTTAAGTGGTGTCACGCAACATCTGTCAACGGAGGAGCGATGATCATCGCGGCGGTGATTTCAAGTTATTTTTCCGCCTACATGACAGATACGATAGGACTTCCGGCAGCGTCCGCTTCCCTTATCATGTTTATCGCTACTTTCTGGGACGCGTGTAATGATCCTATGATGGGGGTTATTGCCGACCGTACGAAGTCACGATGGGGCCGTTACAGACCTTATTTTGTCGTTGCGCCGATCCTGTTGACTTTGTTTTCCGTATTGATCTGGGTAAACCCGAATTTCTCCGAAACGGGAAAATTTGTATGGGTACTTGTTACATATATCGGATACGGTATGACGGTTACAATGTATACGATGCCTCAGATGGCGATCCTTCCGGCAGCAGTCAAGAGCAGTGAGAAGAGAAACCAGATCATCACAATGGGAGCGGGAGTCTGCGCGGTCGCGTTCCTGATCGGAAGCTCATTTACTTCGAATCTGACCGGATTTTTCAACAATCTCGGATTCAGCAACGGTTACATTCCGCTGATGATCTGCTGCGGCATCCTCGCATTTATTTCATTCTGGGGACTGTTCGCGACAGCAAAAGAAAAATATCTCCAGCCTGTCGAGAAAGGCGAGACATTTAAGAATCTGAAAAAGGTCCTGAAACATGTGGAACTGTTCCCGAATATTATCGCATGGATCATGGCGTCTATGGGATACGGGCTGATGTTCTCCAGCTCCGTGTACTATATGACTTATTACTATGAGAGACCGGATCTTATATCTGTTTACATGCTGGTTATTTCTGCCGGAGCGACGGTTTCCATGGTTGTGCTTATGCCGATCGTGCTGAAGATCTTTAAGACAGGACAGAAGTCACTGATCTTCTCGCAGGGCACATCCATTGTATGCTACCTGATTTTGTTCTTCTTCGGGAAATATAACTTTATATTCCTGTGCGTTGTGACTTTTATCTCCGCCTGCCTTTCATCGATGCAGAACGCGCTGGTCAACGTGCTTGTAAACGACGCAATCGACTATGTGCAGCTGAAAGAAGGCATCTCCGCAAACGGCGTGATCTCGTCCATCAAGGGATTCGCCCAGAAATGCGGAAATACATTTACAAATTCGGGTATCCTTGCGGTGCTTGCGATTTCCGGATATGTCGCTAACGAGATCGGAAACCAGCCGGATTCCGCCATGTTCGCACTGAACTTCCTGAAATTCGGCGCGCCCTGCCTGACAGGCGTGATCCTGATCCTCGCGGTTCTGATCAACCCGGTCGCGAAATACTATAAAGAAATAGAAGAGATGAAAGCAAAAATGGAAGCAAACGATTAGGCGGCATATATCCATAGCTGAAAAGTGACGAAATGATTCTGAGAGAAAGACTCCCGGGGAGATTTGCGACCGGGAGTTTTTCAATATATAAATGATCATGTGAGGTGAAAGATGATGAAGAAACAGGCAATGAATCCGTATCTTCCCTTCTGGGAGACGGTTCCGGACGGGGAGCCACATGTGTTTGGCGACAGAGTATATATTTTCGGAAGCCACGACAGGAGAAACGGGACATCTTTCTGCGAGGAGGACTACGTGTGCTGGAGCGCGCCGGCGGATGATCCGGGGGACTGGAAATATGAGGGCGTGATCTACAGGAAGGACCAGGATCCGCTCAACGGTGCGCCTTATGAAAAGGATCTTCCGAAGTTTGAGGGTGAGCTGGGAACTGAGGGGAGCCTTCACTGTCTCTATGCCCCGGATGTGGCGCAGGGACCGGACGGAAGATTCTATCTTTACTATGCTCTGGATTTTGTCAACGTGATCTCAGTGGCGGTGTGCGATACACCGGCGGGGAAATATGAGTTCCTTGATTTTGTGACAAGAGAGGACGGCTCCGTCCCGGCGACCGGAAGATGGTTTGACCCGGCGATCCTCTGCGAGGAGAGCGGAAATTATCTGTATTACGGGTTCTGTCCGCCGGTCCGTTTCCCGGGGATGGAAGATCTGGACATACCGGGAGCTATGATGGTGAAGCTGGACGATGACATGCATACCGTCATTACAGAACCTGTATGCGTGGCGAACGGCTGCGATACGGCGAAGGGAACCGGTTATGAGCCGCATCCCTTCTTTGAGGCGTCCAGCATCCGCAGGTTCGGGGAATGGTATTATTTCGTTTATTCCAGCCTTCAGGGAAACGAGCTCTGCTACGGCATGGCAAAGTCTCCGGAAGGACCGTTTGACTACAGGGGAGTGATCGTCTCTAACGGAGATCTCGGTTATGAAGGAAACACCCTTCCGGTCAATTATACAGGAAACAACCACGGAGGGCTTGTGAAGATACGGGATGAATATTATATCTTCTGGCACCGTCATACTCACGGGACGGCTTTCTCCCGTCAGGGATGCGCCGACCGGGTGGAGATCCTCCCGGACGGAACCATCCCGCAGATCCAGATCACCAGCTGCGGGCTGAACGGCGGCCCCCTTCGGGCTGAGGGAAGATATCAGACCTATATCGCCTGCCATCTCACAGAGGGGGACAGAACAAAAGTCGGGCAGGTTATGATGGGAGGCCCGGGAGAGGACGTTCCGGAACTTCCGGAAGAGATGCCTTATATTACAGAAGAAGAGAAACCGGATGGGGAAAAGGGACTGTATCCCTATATCCGCAATATGCGGAAAGGCGCTGTGGCGGGCTTTAAGTTTTTTGAGTTCAGCGGCATGGAAAACTCTGTCACTGTGACAGTGAGAGGACAGGGGATCATGGAGCTGACGATCGATTCTCCGGATGGAGAGACGCTCTCAAAGACAGAGGCGGACTGCGCGGAATGGACAGAAAAACGCATGGTCATCCCGCGTGTAGAAGGAGTCCATGCGTTGTATTTCCGCGTGGGAGAGGGGACGCTGGCTTTCGCGGAATTTGCGTTCTGAATCCCGCGAACTATCAGTCGGCGTGTGTTTCGCTGCTGGTTTTAAAGGGGATAAAGTTATCCTCCGAATGGCTGTTTTTCCGGCGGTATTCCTGAGGAGACATCTGATAGGTCTTCCGGAATACCCTGGAGAAATGATCGGCGGAATTGTAACCCACTTTCTCCGCGATCTCGCTCACCTTAAGATTTGTATTTGTCAGGTAGTTCACTGCCCCGGACATGCGAAGCTTCTTTACAAGCCCGGTAAAGCTGTGCCCTGTATTCCGCTTGATGAGCGTGCACAAATGGGGTTCGCTGTAGTGAAACAGCTCCGCCAGAGCGGACAGGGTCAGATTCTGATAATTGTGCTGGATATACTGCAGGACAAGAGAAAAATCAGAGCCCATCTGATAGTGATAGAACTGCAGTGTCTTGCTGTAATTTCTCAGCAGGTTTGTAAACAGAAGATTGATCCATGCGATGCAGCAGCTATTGCCGTAGGGATCGTTCTTATAGCTCTCGCCCATGGCGTTGTATATGATCTGATTGATCCATTGTGTGTTTTCCGCGAAGAACAGAAGGAAATTCGCATGGGAATCATCCTGCAGCGTGGTACGGAAGAAGTATGACAGCAGATCGTTTCGGGTCAGAAGAGAGAAAAAAGTGTTGTCGAAAGTACTCTTCCTGAGCATGATGCAGAATACGGTGGAGTCGTCGTCGATGATCAGATCATGTTCCGAGAAAGGCGCGATGATGCATACCTCACCCTTGCCCAGCACGCGGGAAGTATTCTCGAATACAAAAGTGCACTGTCCGTCCGCAACATAGTCGATCTCAAAATAGTTGTGGCTGTGCGGCGCGGGTCTGGTATACCTGGGGTGCCGGATGATGAATACATCCCGCATGCGCGGAATGATGTCGTTCTCCGTTACGCAGAAATTCGCCGGAGAAAAGGGATCAACGGTAAGAACCAACAGGTCAATGACCTTGTTAAATTCCGCGGCGTCTATATTTCCGAACATCTTCTGCAATGGAAAAGAGTGGGGCGGGGCTTCCAAAAGCAGCCCTTTATTGTAGAGATAACGGATCATTTCAGGGAACTGCATCCGGCTTCCCGTCCGAAGATAATATTCTTTCATCTGTTTCTGGAATTCCCCGTAAGTGATATAATAAGCCATATACTTAACCTCAGATTTCTGTAGGATTTGTCAATGCCAACATGGTCAGTATAACAAAATAAGAGCGGTTATTCAAGGCTGAGCGGATCTGTACATGCAAAAACGCAACAGTGAAAATAAGTCGGATAGTACAGAAAAATGTACATGGCATCCCTATGCCGTTTCAGGTACAATACACATTATAAGGAGGAAGAAAAAATGATCAAGTATACAGAAAACCCCTTTTATTTGAATGAAGAACAGGTGAAATGGGTGGAAGACACCTATGCTTCCATGACGACGGAGGAGAAGATCGGACAGTTGTTCTGTCCGGTCGTGTTCACAAAGGATGAGAAGGAGCTGATCGATCTGGTTGACAACAGCCATATCGGCGGCATGCTCTACCGGGAAGGACCGGGGGAAGAGCTCCGTCAGGCGCACAAAGTCCTTCAGGATCATTCCAGGATACCTCTGCTCACCGCGTCCAACCTGGAGTACGGCGGGAACGGTTCTGCTGTGGAGGGAACCTATTTCGGCAGGGAAATGCTGGTCGCGGCGACCGGGGATGTGGAGAAGGCATATCAGCTCGGCAAGGTAAGCTGCAGCGAGGGGGCGGCAGTGGGCGTGAACTGGTCTTTTGCCCCGGTAGTGGACATGGATCAGAACTACCACAATCCCATCACAAATGTAAGGACTTTCGGAAAAGATCTGCAGACAGTTATTGAAATGGGAAAGGCATACATCAGAGCAGCGAAGGAAGAAGATGTGGCGACTTCCGTAAAACATTTTCCGGGAGACGGAGTGGACGAAAGGGATCAGCATCTGCTCACCAGTGTGAACTCCCTGTCCTGTGAGGAATGGGACGCTACATACGGAAAGATCTACGAGGAGATGATCGCGGCAGGCACGCTGACGGTTATGGCGGCGCATATTGCCATGCCTGCGTATGAGGAAAAGTACGACGGGAAGAAATGCGGGCGGATCATTCCGGCGACTCTTTCCAAAAACCTTCTGACCCGTCTCCTGCGTGAGAAGCTGGGATTCAACGGACTGATCACGACAGACGCGACTCCTATGGTCGGATTCTGCTGCGCCATGGACAGGGCGGCGGCAGTGCCGCTGTGCATTGAGAACGGATGTGACATGTTCCTCTTCAACCGGAATATGGAGGAGGACTTCCGCTTCATGACGGAAGGGTATGAGAAAGGGATCCTTTCGGAGAAACGTCTTGAGGAGGCAGTGAAACGGATCCTTGCGACCAAAGCGGCGCTTCATCTTCCGGAGAAACAGAAAGCAGGAACTCTGGTGCCGGACGCTTCCGCTCTTGAGATCCTGAACTGTGAGAAGCACGATACATGGGCAAGAGAATGTGCTGACCGGGGAGTGACTCTGGTGAAGGATACGCAGGATCTTCTGCCCATCAATCCGGAAAGACACAGAAGAGTCCTCCTGGAGCTCATGGGCGATTTTCCGTCCAATGAGAGGGTGCTCGCCTCATTTAAAGAGCGCCTGGAAAAAGAAGGATTTGAAGTGACTGTATATCAGAATGAAGGTTTTGAGGTCATGGAGGACTCTGTGACAAACTTTAAGAGTAAATACGATCTGGTATTCTATGTGGCGAACATTGAGACCGCGTCCAACAAGACGGTATCCCGCCTGAACTGGCATACCATGTTCGGACTGGGGAACAATATGCCGTGGATGGTCCATGAGGTGCCGGCCCTGTTTGTCAGTGTGGGGAACCCGTATCATCTGCTGGATGCCCCGATGATCAAGACGTATGTGAACGGATACTGCAATTCGGAATATGTGACCGAAGCTGTGATCGACAAGCTTCTCGGAAAAAGCGGGTTCAAGGGCACATCCCCCATTGATCCTTTCTGCGGAAAGATCGACCTGGCGATGTAGAGAACAGGTCATACTGTTGTATGCCGGAAAGTCATTTCCGGCGGAAACTTCCGCGCAGGGGCATTTTCGGAATGCAGGGAAATGAGAAAGGAAAAACAGATGAAAATAACACAGTTAAAGATCAACGGGATCACAGATCCGGTGGGATATACCATGGATAAAGTGATCTGTTCATGGAAGGTGGAAGAGACAGAGAGTCAGGAACAGGCGGATGCGAAGATCCAGGTCAGCACCTCGGAAGATTTTTCCGAGATCCTCTGGGAAAAGGAAGGAAAGGATCTGGACAAGACCGGAACCGGTGTGGAGACGGGATTAAAACCAAGGACAGGATACTGGTACCGGGTGGAAGTTACGGGAGACAGGGGAGATTCCGCTGTCGGAACCGGATATTTTGAGACCGGGAAGATGGGAGAAGAGTGGCAGGCCCAGTGGATCTCTCCGGCAAAAGAGGACCGGTTCCACCCTGTTTTTAGAAAGACCTTCCGGGCGGGGCGCCCGGTAAAGAGGGCAAGACTTTACGCATCCGGCGTGGGAGTGTTCGAGGCATATTTAAACGGAAAGAAACTGGGAGAAGAGTATCTGACGCCATACATCAATAACTATGAGACAAATATTCAGACGTTTACATTTCCGGCAGATGTGAAAGAAGGGGAAAACTGCCTGGAATTCCTGCTTGGCAAAGGCTGGTATATGGGTACTTTCGGACTGGAAGGACAGGCGGAGAATTACGGCGACCGCATGGCGGCCATCGGAGAGCTTTATCTGGAGTATGAGGACGGCGCAGAGGAGTGTATCTGTACCGATGGGACATGGCAGTACAGAGGTTCGGACATTGAAGAATCGGGAATTTATTTCGGAGAGATCCTGAACCGCCTGCTCCGGAACGGTAAAGAGAATCCATGGAAAGATGTGGAAGTCCTGACAGAGCCGGAAAACGATCACGGGACAGAGAACCTGGTGAAATCTCGTCTTATGGACCGCCTGAGTCTTCCGGTCATCGTGAAGGAAGAAGTGGACGTAAAGGAGATCATCCGTACTCCGGCCCGGGAGACGGTCCTGGATATGGGGCAGAATTTTGCGGGATTCATGGAGTTCCGGTCGAAGCTCCCGAGAGGCGCGAAGGTAGTGCTGAACTTCGGCGAGATCCTGCAGAACGGCAATTTCTATAACGGGAACTACCGGGAGGCAGAGTCACAGTTTGTTTATGTTTCTGACGGGACGCCTGAAATCGTGCGTCCGCATTTTACCTTTTACGGCTTCCGCTATGTGAAAGTGACCGGATGGGAAGGAGAACTCCGCAGGGAAGACTTTACGGGAAAGGTTCTCTGCTCGGACCTTCAGCGCACCGGATATATCCATACTTCCAGTGATAAGATCAACCGCCTTTACGAGAACACTGTGTGGGGAATGAAATCAAACTTCCTTGATATGCCAACAGACTGCCCGCAGAGAAATGAGCGCCTGGGGTGGACCGGCGACGCTCAGGTGTTCTCCCCAACGGCAAGTTACCATATGGATACAAGGGCGTTCTTTCACAAGTTTGTCAAGGATTTAAGAGACGAGCAGAAATTTCTGGACGGCGCCATCCCGAACTATGTGCCGAATATCGGGCACAAAGATGACGCGGGAAGTGTCTGGGGAGACATCGGCACCTTTCTGCCGTATACTCTTTACAGATATTACGGAAGCATGGAAGAGCTGGAATACTGCTATCCCATGATGAAGGACTGGGTGGACTACATCGACCGGAAAGACGGAGAACGGGGAGAAAAGCACTATCTGTTCGATTTCGGATTCCATTTCGGAGACTGGCTTGCCCTGGACGGACCGACTCAGGAGAGCTTCAAGGGAAGTACGGACGATACCTACATTGCCTCCATGTATTACTGCCGGTCCGTGAGGATCGTAAAAGAGGCGGCTGAGAAACTGGGGAAAAAAGAAGACGCCGCCAGATATGGAGAACTTGAAGAAAAAATCCGTGTCGCGATTCTCCGGGAATATTTTACGCCGAACGGAAGACTGGCGATGGACACCCAGGCTTCCTATGTCATTGCCCTGAAGTTCGGAATCTATATTGACCGGGAGCGCACCGTCAGAGAGCTCCGGGAACAGATGAAAAAGGACGGGAATCAGATCAAATGCGGTTTTGTCGGAGCGCCGCTTCTGTGTACCGTACTGGCGGAAGCCGGACTTTATGAACTGGCTTATGACCTTCTGCTCCGGGAGGAATTCCCGGGCTGGCTGTACTGTGTCAATATGGGAGCCACCACTGTCTGGGAGAGATGGAATTCTGTCCTTCCGGACGGAACCGTCAGTCCCACAGGCATGAATTCGCTGAACCACTATTCTTACGGCTCTGTCATGGAGTTTGTGTACGGTTACGCGGCGGGTATCCGTCCGGCGGAACCGGGATTTAAGAAGGCGGTGATCGCGCCGCATCCGGATATCCGTCTGCCGAAGATCGAGTGCGGTTATGATTCTGTCAGCGGAAAGTATGTGTGCGGCTTTGAGATATGTAAGGACGGAAAACTGAAAGTACATGTAGAGATCCCCTTCGGATGTGCGGCGGAGGTGCGGCTGCCGGACTATGAGGGAGGCGCTCAGACGCTGAAAGCAGGCTCCTATGATTTTGAATATATGCCCATGAGAGATTATATCCATCCCTATGGATGGAACACAACGCTCTGCCGGATCGGACAGGATGAGCGCGCGCTGGGGATCCTTGCAGAATATGCGCCGCCTCTTGCGGGAATGGCAAAGGCAGGGGATCCGGAATTCGGATTCGAAACCCTGGAGGCTGTATCACACAGGGGATTCCTCCCCTTTGATCCGGAACAGCTTAAGAAAGCGGTAAAGGAACTGGAAAAACTGACGGTCATGTGAACCGCGGCCGGGGAGACGGTCCGGAACGGACAGGAAAGAGAGAAAACGAAAGGAAAGATTGGATATGGAAGAACAATCACTGGAGATGATCTTTGGAAATTATACGGCATGGGAGGCGAAAGAGGGGACATGGTTCATTAATTTTATGAACGGCAGTGAAAACATGTACCTGCTGGAAGGAAAAGAGAAAGCGCTCCTTCTGGATACGGGCTACGGCGCGGGCAATCTTCGGGCCTGTGTGGAGAAGCTGACAGACAGGCCGGTCATCGTGGCAAACACCCACTATCATCCGGACCACGCGGCGGGAAACGGAGAGTTTGAGGAGGTTTATATGAGCGAGGGCGCCCGGATCGACGCTCCTTCTGTGGAAACGCCGGGGGCGGTCCCTTTTGATATCAAAAAGCTGCCTCATCCGGACTATAAGAAAATATGGCTGAAAGACGGGGATCGGATCGATCTGGGAGACCGGGTGATCGAGGTGATCGAAGCGAAGCCCGCGCACTGCAACAGCAGCCTGTTTTTCCTTGACAGGAAGGAGCGAATGTTTTTCTGCGGCGACGATCTGGAGTCGTCCCAGGTCATGATGTTTGATAATTCCAATAACCCGGAGGCGCCCTACGATGTGAGGGAACGTCTGGAAAATTTAAGAAGCAATTCACAGAGAATGAAGGAACTGGGGACAGAATATGACTGGCTTCTGCCCAACCACAATGGATTTCCCATCGCGAAAAGCTATATCGACGACTATATCGGGCTGGTGGACGCGGTGTTCGGCGGCAGCGCCGTGATCGAGGACAAACTGAACCATCCCTTCGTGGAGATGGATCCGAAGGCTCCGGAACTGTGCCGTGTGAGATATAAAAAGGCGAGTATCTTTATCAAAAAAGCAGAAGTTATGAAAGTTTATGGAGGAGAATGAACGTGAAAGCATTTATTTTTGACCTTGACGGTGTGATCGTATTCACAGATAAATTTCACTATCAGGCATGGAAGAAGATGGCGGACGAGATGGGGATCTACTTTGACGAGAAGATCAATAACCGCCTCCGGGGAGTGAGCCGCGCGGAGAGCCTTGAGATCATACTGGAGCGCTACGAGGGAGAACCACTCTCAGCGGAGAGAAAGGCAGAACTCATGGAGGAGAAAAACAATACTTACAGGGAGCTCCTCTCCACTATGACTCCCGCGGATGTGACCGACGAGGTGAGGAACACGCTGAAAGAGCTTCATGAGAGGGGATGTAAGCTGGCGATCGGTTCATCCAGCAGGAACGCAAAGTTCATTCTGGAAAAGGTAGAACTTTTGGGCGCTTTTGACGCTATCTCCGACGGAAACAATATCACCCGTTCCAAGCCGGATCCGGAGGTGTTCTCAAAGGCAGGAGAGTTTCTCGGAGAAACGCCGGAAAACTGTATCGTAGTGGAAGATGCCTACGCCGGGATCGACGCGGCGAAGGCGGCGGGGATGACCGCGGTCGGTATCGGCGACGCGTCCGGCTATGACAAGGCGGATGTGAAGATACAGACATTTTCAGACCTTTTGAAACTGGCAGAATAATCTGCGGATATAGAGAAAATGGAGGATGCTATGCTGACAGAAGTATTTCGTTTTTATGAGGAAAGAGATGATGTGACCCTGACCACCTATGTGACTGCGGAGAAAGGGGAAATGCATGAGCAGGGAAAGCGTCCCGCCGTGCTGATCTGCCCCGGCGGAGGATATTTCAACTGCTCTGACCGGGAGGCAGAGCCGGTGGCAATACAGTTTGCCGCCATGGGATACCACGCTTTCGTGCTGCGGTATTCCACCTATACACAGGGCGCTCGGGATCTTCCCGATCTGTTCGGAAAATCCATCGCCCCCAATCCGGTCACGGCGCATCCGGCTCCGGTCCGGGAGATCGGGCGCGCCATGCTCCTGATCCGGGAGCACAGTGAGGAATGGAGCGTTGATATGAGCCGGGTGGCGGTCTGCGGCTTCTCCGCAGGGGGACACAATGCGGCGATGTACGGTGTATACTGGGATAAGCCGCTGGTCACGGAGTATCTTGATGTTGAGAAAGAACTGATCCGGCCGGCCGCCCTGATCCTGGGGTATCCGCTTACCGATTATATCTTTATGAGAGACAATGGTTTCACGAATCCGATGGATCAGGACTTTTTCAATGCGTCCAATACGGCGTTTCTCGGGACTTCACAGCCGGATGAAGAGACTTTACGTTCTGTCAGCCCGGCAAGGCTGGTTTCTGACCAGACTCCGCCGGCGTATATATGGGCTACGGCGGAAGACTCCCTTGTCCCGGTGCAGCACAGCATCCGAATGGCGCATGCGCTGGCGGATCACAAGGTCCCCTTTGAGCTGCACATATTTGAGAGCGGTCCGCACGGACTGAGTGTTTCCACACAGGCGTCGGCTGTATCACGCTCCCAGATCTATCCGGATGCGGCGAAGTGGGTACCCCTTGCGGGAGCGTGGCTTGAGAAACGTTTTGCGCTGGATCTTCCGGCGATGACTCCGTTTGAGGAAATGATGGAAAAAGGCGCGATGTAGGTTCGGTATCTATAGACTTCTGCATGTACGGAGCTCAAAGTCAGGAGCTCCGGTGCATGCAGAAGTCTTTTTCACGCAATGTAATGGTGTGATGATCATAATACGTCGATAAACCGGCGGAATGCCTCCAGCCCATCCGCCGTACATTTATATACGCCGGCGTCTTCGAGCACCTGACAGAATACTTTGCCGACTTCCTGCTCGATGATATGTTCGATGTTTTCACTGTTCACATCAGGATAGGACGGCAGGAATTCGTCTACCCAGTCCGCGTGCTTCTCAATCTGATCGTTGCTGCGGATGTCTTTGCCCGCAAGAATATATTCTTTCAGAAGTTCCATCTCGCCTTTCAGACGGGCCGGAAGGACGGCAAGCCCCATTACCTCGATCAGACCGATGTTCTCCTTTTTGATGTGGTGCAGTTTTGCGTGCGGATGATACACGCCAAGCGGATGCTCCTCAGTAGTGATATTGTTCCTGAGAGTCAGATCCAGCTCGTATAGACCGTCCTTCATACGCGCGATCGGCGTGATCGTATTGTGCGGAGTGCCGTCTGTCTCAGCATAGATAAATGCATCCTCGTCCGTGTAGGAACGCCATTTGCCGAGAATGTGGTCCGCAAGATCAATGATACGCTCCGTGTCCTTCCCGCGCAGACGGATGACGGACAGCGGCCATTTTACGATACCTGCCTCTACGTCCTCATAGCCGGCTACAGTAAAGCTTTCAATGACCGGAGCCTTTGCCATGGCGAAGGTATAATGCCCGCCCTGGAAATGATCGTGGCTCAAGATGGAACCGCCGACGATGGGAAGATCCGCGTTGGAGCCGAGGAAGTAGTGGGGGAACAGTTTGATGAAATCAAACAGCTTCGCAAATGCGCTGCGGTCGATCTTCATCGGGATATGTTCTCCGTTAAATACGATGCAGTGCTCGTTATAATATACATAAGGAGAATACTGGAAGCCCCATTTCTTTCCCTGAATTGTAATCGGGATGATGCGGTGATTCCCGCGGGCCGGATGGTTCACGCGTCCGGCATAGCCCTCATTCTCCATACAGAGCTGGCATTTCGGATAAGAAGATGATTTCGCGGCTCCTGCGGCAGCGATGGCTTTCGGATCTTTCTCAGGCTTGGAGAGATTGATCGTAATATCAAGAGTTCCGTACTTTGTATCCACCGTCCATTTGCGGTCGCGTCTGATACGGTCACGACGGATATAGTTCGTATCCTGACTGAATTTGTAGTAATAGGCGGTCGCGTTCTCCGGAGCTTTTCCGTATTCTTTCCGGAATCTCTCCTGAACCTGTGCCGGCCGCGGTACGAGGCAGTTCATCAGTTTCGTGTCGAAAAGATCGCGGTATGTTATGCTGTCCTCGATAATGCCGCGCTTTACAGCCTCATCGAGCAGATCCTTTAAGACGTCCTCGAGAACAATGTTGTCCGGATCGCAGGGCACATCCTCATAATCGTCCTCCTGCATGAGATCGAGCAGCAGATTGCAAGTATAAATCCGCTCGCTTTCCGGTATGAGCCCTGTGTTGATCCCGTACTGCACCAGTTTTTTTATTGATTCATATATCATGTCAGATTTCTCCTTTCAGAAAGTAATTGTGCGTCTTAATCAATCCTTGAAGCGCCGTCTCCGATATCTACCGTGTAGAATTCCGCTTCATGTCCGACTTTCTCTTTATAAGCTTTTCCGACATCATTGATAAATGTATCTACAGCGTCATTTTTTACGATGCTTACCGTACATCCGCCGAATCCGCCTCCGGTGATACGGGAACCGATAACGCCGGGGATCTTCCATGCAAGGTCAACGAGGATATCGATCTCCTTACAGGATACTTCGTAATCATCACGAAGTGAGACGTGGGACTGGTCCATGAGCTGACCGAATTTATTGATATCCCCGTCTTTTAAGGCTGCTACGGCGTCGATCGTGCGCTGGTTTTCATATACTGCGTGTTTTGCGCGTTTCATCTGCACAGGATCTGTGATAAGCTCTTTATTTGCTTCAAACTCATCCGGTGTGAGATCCCCCAGCGCGCTGATATCCAGTTTCGTTTTCAATGCTGCGAGCGCGTCCGTACATTCCCGCCGTCTGTCATTGTAAGCGGAATCTACAAGACTGTGTTTTACCTTACTGTTGGTGATCACTATCTTTGCGTCTTTCAGATGGATCGGAGCATATTCGTACTTCATTGTGTTTGTGTCAAGGAAGATCGCGTTGTCCTTTTTGCCCATGGCAACAGCGAACTGATCCATGATCCCGCAGTTGCAGCCGTTAAAATTGTTTTCCGAATACTGTCCGATCAGCGCAAGGTCTGTCATGGTCAGATCTGTGATATTATACAAGTCTGTCAGGATGACCCCGGTAAGGACTTCCAGAGACGCGGAAGAGGAGAGCCCGGATCCGTTCGGGATATTCCCCCAGATGACCATGTCAAAACCGGTATCAGGCTTGAACCCCTTTTCCGCAAATGCCCATACAACTCCCAGCGGATAATTCGCCCAGTTATATTTCTTTTTATTTGTCAGATCGTCAAGAGAAACTTCTACTACATTGAATTTGTTGAGATTCATGGAATAAAAATGCAGCATGCGGTCATCGCGCTTCCTTGCCACGCCGTATGTACCCATTGTGAGCGCGCAGGGAAAAACATGGCCGCCGTTGTAGTCCGTATGTTCGCCGATCAGATTGACGCGGCCCGGTGAAAAATAGAAGTGAGCTCCGTCGGAATTCCCGAACAGTTCTGCGAATTTGTCAAAAAGTTTCTGTTTCATTCAGATGATCCTCCTCCGTCCTGAATAAATGTGAATCAGGTTATTCTAAATACCAGTATAATCATAAGCAGTATTTAAAGTCCATAAAAATTACGTGCAAATTTATGTAAAAATGTTGCGCGAACAACAAGACGATATTATAATACTTTTTGCGGCGGACAAAGCCCGCTGCGGGCAGCATGATATCAGATCGGGGCGGTATTACATGTCAGATTCATATAAACATTCTTATAAAGTAGGAGAGGATTTTCTGAACTCTCTGTCAGTTTACAATGTGGGCTATCAGAAATGTGAGCCGGAATATCAGTGGGGACCGGGAATCCGGGATCATTACTGTATCCATCATATCCTTTCCGGCAGCGGAGTATATACGACGGGAAAGGTGTCAGTCCGTCTGAATGCCGGCGACACTTTTATCCTGTTTCCGGGAGTTGAGCTTTGGTATCAGGCGGATAAAGACGAACCGTGGGAATACTGCTGGGCGGGTTTTATGGGGAATGATGCAGCGTCTATTATCAGAAATACGGGATTCAGCAGGGAGACGCCTTATATCCTGAAGGGAAAGGTCCCGGATGAAAAGATAAGGAACGGGCTGGAAGAGATTTACCGGAATAAAGGAAATACGTACGAATCTTCGGTTGCCATGACAGGAAGCCTGTACAGCCTTCTCGCGGTTTTTATGCTTTACGCGGAAAGCAGGGAGCCGGAAAAAGACTCTCATGTCATGTACGTTGAAAAGGCCATGACATACATAGAGACAAACTATTCCTATCCGATCACCGTGGAGGATATCGCTCATTATGTGGGGATCAGCAGGAGTCATCTTTTCCGGTCTTTTCAGAATTACATGAGCAGGTCTCCGAAAGACTATCTGTCGGGATACCGGATACGACAGGCATGCCGGCTTTTGAGAGAAACGGATCTGTCCGTCTCAACGATCGCCTATTCTGCGGGCTTTGAGAACAATCTCTATTTTTCAAAAGCGTTCAGGAAGCAAAAGGGGATCAGTCCTTCGGAATACAGAAAGTCGAAGAAAGGCACATAAAGGAGAAATCTATGGTAAATCAATATTCAAGAACGGAGCTTTTGATCGGCGCGCAAGGAATGGATATGCTGAAAAAATCCTCTGTCATGGTGTTCGGCGTCGGCGGAGTCGGTTCCCACTGCGTTGAAGCGCTGGCGCGGAGCGGGATCGGCACATTGATCTTAATTGATAATGATACAGTATCTCCGACCAATATCAACCGGCAGTCTGTCGCTTACCACAGTACGCTCGGAAAACCGAAGACAGAGGTGATGGCAGAGAAGATCCGGGATATTGATCCGTCGATCGGCGTAAAGACGTATGAGACCTTTGTCCTTCCGGACAATCTGGCGGAGATACTGGATGAGGAAGCACGGATCGATTATATTGTCGACGCTGTTGACACAGTGAGTACAAAGATCGCGCTTGCGGAGGAAGCGGCCGGAAGAGGAATACGCCTGATCAGCAGTATGGGCACGGGGAATAAACTGCATCCGGAACTGTTCGAGATCGACGATCTGTCAAACACAAGCGTATGTCCTCTCTGCAGAGTTATGCGCAGAGAACTGAAACGGCGCGGGATCCTGCATCTGAAGGTAGTGTATTCCCGGGAGAAACCGATCAATATCAGCGGGCGGGAAACCGGGGAAGATCCGGGCGCGAGAAGGTCGCTCCCCGGCAGTATCTCATTTGTTCCTCCGGTGGCCGGACTTCTGATCGCGGGGCAGGTTATCCGGGAACTGTCGGGAGCAGAGTAAGGAAAGGAAGCGGGAAGATGGATCTGTTTGATTATATGAGAGAAACAAATAAAGAAAGAGAATCGCCTCTGGCGTCGAGGCTGCGTCCTTCCACACTGGATGAAGTTGTGGGACAGCAGCACATCATAGGGAAGGATAAGCTGCTTTACCGGGCGATCAAGGCGGACAAACTCAGCTCCGTCATTTTTTACGGACCGCCGGGAACAGGAAAGACGACTCTGGCAAAGGTGATCGCCAATACGACCAGTGCGGAGTTTAAGCAGATCAATGCGACAGTGGCCGGAAAAAAAGATATGGAAGAGGTTGTAAAGGAGGCAAAAGACCTGCAGGGGATGTACGGCAGGAAGACGATCCTCTTTATCGATGAAATCCACAGGTTCAATAAAGGACAGCAGGATTACCTTCTGCCGTTTGTGGAGGACGGAACTGTGATCCTGATCGGAGCGACTACAGAGAACCCCTATTTTGAGGTAAACAGCGCCCTGATCTCCAGATCGGGAATCTTTGAGCTGAAACCGCTTGAGAAAGAAGACATAAAAGTCCTTTTGCGAAGAGCTGTGGAGGACACGCAGAAAGGAATGGGCAGCTTCCATGCACAGGTCGATGAGGATGCGCTGGAGTTTCTGGCGGATATGGCGGGCGGCGACGCGAGAAACGCGCTCAATGCCATAGAGCTCGGCATCCTGACCACGGACCGGAGCGAGGACGGCATTATCCATATTACAGTGGATGCTGCGTCTGAGTGTATCCAGAAACGTGTGGTCAATTATGACAAACGGGGCGATAACCACTATGATATTATTTCGGCTTTTATCAAGAGTATGCGGGGATCGGACCCGGACGCGGCGGTCTATTATCTGGCGAAAATGCTTTATGCGGGGGAGGATATCAAATTTATCGCCCGCAGGATCATGATCTGCGCGGCGGAGGATGTGGGAAACGCGGATCCAATGGCTCTGACGGTTGCGGTTTCGGCAGCGCAGGCGGCGGAGCGGATCGGGATGCCGGAATCCCAGATTATTTTATCGCAGGCGGTGACATATGTTGCCTGCGCTCCGAAGAGTAATTCATCATGCAATGCCATATTTGCCGCAAATGAAGCGGTAAAGAGATACAGGACTACGGTGCCGGCATATCTCCGGGACGCCCATTATAAGGGAGCCGCCAAGCTCGGACGCGGGACAGGCTACAAGTATGCGCATGACTACCCGAACCATTATGTGAAGCAGCAGTACCTTCCGGATGAAATAAAAGACGCCAGGTTCTATGAACCCGGCGAGCTTGGCTATGAGAAACAGATGAAAGAATATTTAAAGAAGATTCGAGAGGAGTAGCGTATAGATTTCCTGACTCTTTGTATTCCAGTGGCTTACGATGGCTTCAGCCTCCTTTTCGGTCGGAACCGTGAGTTTCAGATCGATGAGGCTGGAGCCGTTTTCCTCGATCTGGCACCGCACTTCGTATTCTCTGTTCGTATTTAAATAGTAATCGGATTTTACAGACGCCTCTTCTTTCAGGTCATACTGCTTTTCCTTCAGAAAATCGTCAATATCCTTCCGGATGGCAGGAGAGATCTTGCCGCTGAAATAAAGGATTGTTTCCGCTCCGTTTTCTGTCAGATGATAAAGCGTCCGGTTGTGCGTAGTCTCAGGACGTATGAGATCCGACTCCGCAAGATCGGAGAGCGCTTCCTGAAGTCTGAAATATGAGGTGTATTCCTTTTCCAGCACAAATTCCGATATCTGGGAAGTCGTCAGGGGAAAATCCACTTTATTCAGCATGTATAGTATGATCAGTTTATATAGTGTAAATGTCTCAGCCATGGTACTCCTTTCCCTGCCAAATATCATTTTCTTTTAAATATTGATGAAAACGGTTCAGCACAGTGCGTTTCGCGCCGGTCCACAGCGGCGCGATCAGCAGATCCTTCGGTCCGTCTCCGGTCAGTCTGTGGATCACAATGTCCGGGCGGAGATGTGAGATACAGCGTCCGAGCATTCGGACGTATGTTTCCATATCAGGCATATAGAACGGTTCCCGCCTGTATATGCCGGCGAGATCAGTCCCTTCAAGCACATGCAGGAGCTGAAGTTTGATTCCCTGAATGTCCAGACGGTTCAGATAGCTGACCGTCTGGAGCATCATATCTTCTGTCTCTCCCGGAAGATAAAGGATGATGTGTACGATCACGCCGATCCCTGCCGAGCGGAGACGGCGCACTGCCTGCTCAAACACTTTCGTGTCATATCCGCGCCGTATGAATCTGACCGTTTCGGGGTGGATCGTCTGCAGCCCCAGTTCCACCCATACAGGTTTGATCTGATTCAGTTTCCGGAGCAGAGCGGTCACATCTTCGTCCAGACAGTCCGGCCGGGTGGCAATGGAGAGCACTCTGACATCAGGAGCTTCTATTGCTTCCGTAAATATTGATTCCAGATATCCGACCGGAGCGTATGTGTTTGTAAAAGCCTGAAAGTATGCGATATAAGAAGTGACGGGGCGCTTTAACAGCAGTTGCCCCCTGCCCGCGTCAAGCTGTTGGCGGATCGTGAGAGATGCGTTCCCGGCAAAATCTCCGGATCCTTCTGCGCTGCAGAAGACGCATCCGCCTGTGCCGATATGCCCGTCCCGGTTCGGGCAGGTCATCCCTCCGTTTAACGCGATCCGGTATACTTTTTCTCCGAACAGGCTTCGCAGATGAAAGTCGAGAGAGTGATACCGCTTATCTCCCCATTGACCGGGCCGGGTACAAGATTCTGTTCTGTCTGACATAAATTCCGTCTCCTGATACCAGATGGGTGAACTGATGTGATAATCATAGCACTTTGTGTCCGGCTTGACAAGGTTATGTATGGAATGTATAATTAGGAAAGATTTAACAAAGCTAATCGATTTTATGTCAATTCAGACGATAATTCCCGAAAAGTTTTTGATGATTTTAAACAGAAAATTCAGTTAAATTACATTTAAGTAGGAAGGAAAGTGTTTTATGACAAGAGAAAAATATGAATCATTGCCTCTTGCAACTTTAAAAGAGCTGGCGAAAGCGAGAAAGATGAAAGGAGTCTCGACTCTGAAGAAAAGTGATCTTATCGATGCCATGATCGCGCTGGATGAGCGGGAAGAACAGGAGGAGGCCGCCACAGAAGCCCGGGAAGAGGTGAAAGAGGAGCTCAGGGAAAAGAAAGCCGAGACCGATATCGAACAGCTTGACAGCGGACATAAAGCGGACGGTATCCTGGAGGTCATGCAGGACGGTTTCGGGTTTATCAGAAGCGACAATTATCTTCCGGGAGAAAATGACGTTTATGTCTCGCCGGCGCAGATCAGGAGGTTCGGTCTCAAGACAGGCGATATCCTGACGGGGAATACGAGGGTCAGGACGCAGGGAGAAAAATTCAGCGCGCTCCTCTATGTTTCTACGATCAACGGACTGCGCCCGGCTGAAGCGATGAAGAGAAAAAATTTCGAGGATCTCACTCCTGTATTCCCCAATAAGCGGATCCGGCTGGAACAGGCGGGGAGCAGTACGGCCATGCGTATCATGGATCTGATGTCGCCGATCGGAAAAGGTCAGAGAGGCATGATCGTATCGCCTCCGAAGGCGGGGAAAACAACTTTGTTAAAAGAGGTGGCTCTCTCCGTACAGAAATCCGAGCCTCACATGCATCTTCTGATCCTTCTGATCGACGAGAGACCGGAAGAAGTGACAGATATCAAAGAGGCGATATCCGGACCGAATGTGGAAGTGATACACTCTACTTTTGACGAGCTTCCGGAACATCACAAGAGGGTGTCGGAGATGGTGATCTCCAGGGCGAAACGCCTTGTGGAACACGGCAAGGACGTTATGATCCTTCTCGACAGCATTACAAGACTCTCACGCGCCTATAATCTGATCGTCCCGCCGTCGGGCAGGACTCTTTCCGGCGGACTTGATCCGGCGGCGCTGTACAGTCCGAAGCGTTTCTTCGGCGCAGCGAGAAATATGAGAGAGGGCGGCAGCCTTACGATCCTGGCTACCGCGCTGGTGGATACGGGAAGCAAGATGGATGATGTCGTATATGAAGAATTCAAAGGTACCGGCAATATGGAACTTATCCTTGACCGTAGACTTCAGGAGCGGAGAGTGTTCCCTGCCATTGATATCGCGAAATCCGGAACAAGACGGGAAGATCTTCTCTTGAACAGAGAAGAACAGGAAGCGGTTTATATCATGCGAAGAGGATTAAACGGCATGAAAGCGGAGGAGGCCGCAGACAACCTTTTAAACATGTTTTCACGCACAAAGTCAAACGGCGAACTGGTCCGTCAGGTGATCCGTCAGAAGTTTATATGAAAAACAGTTGCAAAAGAAATTATCTTGTGCTACAATGAGAAAGCTGTTTAGAGATTAGAATAAATAATTTAAAATAGAGAGGTGAATATCATGCGCGAGGGAATACATCCGGAGTATCATCAGGCTACAGTAACCTGCAACTGCGGAAACACATTTGTTACAGGTTCTACGAAGGAGAATATCCATGTTGAGATCTGCTCCAAGTGCCATCCGTTCTATACAGGACAGCAGAAAGCAGCTCAGGCACGTGGCCGTGTTGACAAATTCAACAGGAAATACGGTATTAAATAAGAAACAGACACAGCAGGCTGAGGTGGAAGCATCTCAGCCTCTTTGTTTATATGACGATTTACAGGAGGAAAAATGAAGTCATCAAATATAGGCGGACAGGCAGTATTGGAAGGGATCATGATGCGAAACGGTGGGAAATATTCCGTGGCGGTCCGCAGACCGGACGGTGAGATCACGGTCGATGTGCAGGATTATCAAAGCGTGCTCCCGTGGAAGACGCCGATGAAGATTCCCTTTATCCGCGGTATTTTCAGTTTCATCGATTCCCTTGTACTCGGGATGAAGACACTTATGTACTCTGCAAGTTTTTATGAAGAACAAAGCGGAGCTGTAACGGAGCAAGAAGAGGCGGAACGGGAAAAACAGGAAAAAATATTCATGTTCCTGACAGTAGCGGCCGCAGTGGCGATCGCCATAGCGCTTTTTATGCTTCTGCCGTATTTCCTGAGCGGTTTTGTGGGAAAACATACTTCCTCGAGGACGGCGGCAACGATATTTGAAGGTGTGATCAGGGTCGTGATCTTTCTGCTATATATATTGCTGGTCTCAAGGACCGGGGATATTAAGCGGACATTTATGTACCACGGCGCAGAACACAAGTGCATCAACTGTATCGAACACGGCATGGAACTTAATGTGGAGAATGTGAAGAAGAGTTCCAGGCAGCACAAGAGATGCGGCACCAGCTTTCTGTTCTTCGTTATGATAGTGAGTATAATCTTCTGCTTTTTTATCACGGCAAAATCTCAGCTTGCGAGGGTGCTGATACGTATTGCCCTATTTCCTCTGATCTCGGGAGTGTCCTATGAGATCATCCGTATCGCCGGGAACAGTGACAATATGTTCTTCAATCTTTTGAGCCGTCCGGGTATGTGGGTGCAGAACATGACGACCAAAGAGCCGGACGACAGTATGATTGAAGTCGGTATCCGCGCGGTCGAGGAGATTTTTGACTGGCGCGCATGGCAGAAGGAGAATTTATGAACTCCGGGAATAAATACAGTCTGGAACAGGCATACAGACGGGGAACAGAAACACTCGGCAATGCGGGCGTGCCGGATGCGCGGTCTGACGCATGGTATCTTTTAGAGTATGTGACCGGGATCGGACGCGCCGCATACTACGCAGATCCTGAAAGGGAGCTGACTGAAGAACAGAGAACGGAATATGACAGATGCATAGAGGTTCGCTGCAGGCGGGTTCCGCTGCAGCACATTACAGGCGAACAGGAATTTATGGGCCTGCCGTTTCTCGTGAACGGAGATGTTCTTATCCCGAGACAGGATACGGAGATCCTGGCGGAGACAGCGCTGGACATCATGGACCGGGAAGACATATGCGGCGAAAATGCGGGAATCATCCGACTTCTCGATCTTTGTACCGGTTCCGGCTGCATTCTTCTGAGCGTCCTGCATTATGCCGGGCGCAGGACAGAGGGTATCGGAAGCGACCTGTCGCCGCAGGCGCTTGCAGTCGCTGTACGCAATGCGGAAAGACTGAAAATCCCCGCGGAATTCATCGAGAGCAACTTGTTTGAGAATATTCCGGGCAGATTTTCAATGATCCTCTCCAATCCGCCCTATATCCGAAGCCGGGAGATCGCGGGACTTCAGGAAGAAGTGAGGCTTTATGATCCCATAGAAGCGCTGGACGGAGGCGGGGACGGACTGGACTTTTACCGGAAGATCATCCCGGCGAGCCCGTCCTATCTCGAGGACGGAGGGTATCTCCTTCTGGAGATCGGATATGATCAGGCGGCGGATGTGGCGGAACTGATGCGCGCGCGGGGCTTTGACGGGATTGCCGTGAAAAAAGACCTCGCCGGGCTTGACCGGGTTGTATATGGAAGATATATTGGATAATATAGTGCGGCTTCGCGAATGACGGGGGCTGAACGAATAGAATTTTAGAAAAGGACGTATGAGAAATGCTTGACAGATTAGATGATTTGCTGATCCGATATGAGGAAGTGATGGGTGAGCTCCAGGAGCCGGGCGCGGCGGACGACCAGGAACAGTTCCGGAAGCTTATGAAAGAACAGAGTGATCTGGCTCCTATCGTTGAGACATATCAGGAATATAAGAACTGCAGACAAAATGTTGACGACAGCCTGGCCATGCTTGAGGAGGAGTCTGATGAGGAGCTGCGTGAGCTGGCGAAGGAGGAACTGAACGCGTCGAGAAAAAGGATCGATGAACTTGAACAGGAGCTGAAGCTCCTCCTTCTCCCGAAGGATCCGAATGACGATAAGAACGTTATTGTTGAGATCCGTGCCGGCGCAGGCGGTGATGAGGCGGCCCTCTTTGCCTCGGAGATCTACCGCATGTATGTACACTATGCGGACGGCAGAGGCTGGCGGACAGAGATGATCTCATTAAATGAGAACGGCATCGGCGGCTTTAAGGAGTGTGTATTCATGATCACCGGTCAGGGCGCTTACTCCAGACTGAAATATGAGAGCGGCGTCCACCGTGTCCAGAGAGTGCCGGAGACGGAGAGCGGCGGCAGGATCCACACATCTACCGTGACCGTCGCGATCATGCCGGAGGCGGAGGAAGTGGATGTTGTGATCGATGAGAAAGATATCCGTATCGATGTTATGCGCGCGTCGGGAAACGGCGGTCAGTGCGTCAACACGACTGACTCGGCGGTACGTCTGACTCATTTCCCGACAGGGATCGTGATCTACAGCCAGACAGAGAAATCCCAGCTTCAGAACAAAGAAAAGGCGTTCCGCCTTCTCCGTTCCAAACTGTATGATCTGGAACTGGAAAAGAAGCAGGCGTCGGAAGCCGAGGCCAGAAGAAGCCAGATCGGAACCGGGGACAGATCGGAGAAGATCCGCACGTATAACTTCCCTCAGGGTCGTGTGACAGACCACAGGATCAAACTCACGCTGCATAAACTTGATTCTGTCTTAAACGGTGATCTTGACGAGATCATCGACAGTCTGATCGCGGCGGATCAGACGGCAAAACTGGCGAAGATGGAAGACTAGACCGGAAAACGGGCAAATGACAGAAAGGTGATGAAATAAATATATGACAGAACCCGAATTTAAACGCCCGGAACTTGAGGACAAGGAGATCATCACATCATACTTTCACAAATCCCCGAGCAGGAGCTGTGAGCGTACGTTTGTGAATGTATACCTCTGGTCCCGGCACTACAAAGTAAAATATGCGGTGATCGAAGACGCACTTGTATTCCGCAGCGATGACAACGGACTGGCTTTTTCGTATCCGGCGGGCGATCCCGAGAATATAAAAAAGGCTGTCGGTCATCTGACAGAATACTGCAAAGGAAAAGAATGTCCGCTTGTCTTTTATAATGTAACGCCGGAGATGTTCGCACAGCTTGAAAATTGGTATCCGGGCAGATTTACTGTTGAATATAACAGGGATATAGCAGACTATGTGTATGAAACGGAGAAGCTTGCCACACTGGCCGGGAAAAAGCTGCACGGCAAACGCAATCACATCAACAAGTTTAAGGCACTGCATCCGGACTGGATATATGAAAAACTCTCGGATGATAATGTAGAGGACTGTTTTCAGATGGCGCTGGAGTGGAGGAACCAGAGCGGGTGTGAGGATGATCCGGAGAAGAATTCGGAGATGTGTGTTACACTGAATTTCCTGCGTTTATATAAAGAACTGGATCTGACGGGCGGCGTCCTGAAAGCAGACGGAAAGATCGTGGCATTTACGATCGGAGAGCCTCTGTGCGACGACACGTTTGTCGTCCATATCGAGAAGGCTTTTGCCGATGTCGAGGGAGCGTATCCCATGATCAACCAGCAGTTCGTACAGCATGAATGCATGGGATACAAGTATGTAAACAGAGAAGAAGATACCGGGGCGGAGGGGCTGCGGAAAGCGAAATTATCCTACAGACCGGCATTTCTTGAAGAAAAAGGAACAGTAAAAGAAACGGAGTGAGATCAATGATATCTAAAAAAATGGAAAACATGGTGGCAAACAGTTCCGCGATCCGCGCGATGTTCGAGGAGGGAAACAGACTGGCAAAGATCTACGGTGCTGAAAATGTATTTGACTTCAGCCTCGGAAACCCGAACGTACCTGCGCCCGGGGCGGTAAAAAAGGCGATCACAGAGCTTCTGGACGATGAAGACCCGGTCGTGCTGCACGGTTATACGAACAGCAACGCAGGATATGAAGACGTGCGCCGGGCTGTGGCGGAATCTTTGAACAAACGTTTTGACACTGCATTTTCCGCTGAGAATATTACAATGACAGTCGGCGCTGCGGGCGGGCTTAATGTGATCCTGAAGGCGCTGCTGAATCCGGGGGATGAAGTTGTTGTCTTTGCTCCGTATTTCGGAGAGTACAGAAGCTATGTGAACAACTATGACGGCGTCCTTGTGGAAGTATCCCCGAATACAGTTGATTTCCAGCCGAAACTGGACGAATTTGAAGAGAAGATCACTCCAAGGACCCGCGCCGTGATCGTCAACACGCCGAATAACCCGACAGGCGTTGTGTACTCAGAAGATACGATCAAAAAGATGGCTGCGGTCATGGAGAAAAAGCAGAAAGAGTATGGCACGGACATCTATCTGATCTCTGACGAGCCTTACAGAGAGCTGGCGTATGACGGAGTGGAAGTCCCTTATCTTACAAAATATTATGCAAATACGATCGTAGGATATTCGTACAGCAAATCACTTTCCCTGCCGGGCGAGCGCATCGGGTATCTTGTGATCCCGGACGAGGCCGCCGACAGCGAGAACCTGATCGCCGCCGCAAATGTTGCGACCCGTATCCTCGGATTTGTCAACGCGCCGACACTCCAGCAGAAAGTGGTAAAGGCATGCCTGGATGAGAAAACGGATATCTCTTTCTACGACAGGAACAGAGAGACTCTTTACAACGGACTGAAAGAACTGGGATTTGAGTGTATCAAACCGGAAGGTGCGTTCTATCTGTTCGTGAAATCACCGTCTGCCGATGAGAAAGCATTCTGCGCGGCAGCGAAAAAATATAATATCCTTCTTGTGCCGGGAAGCTCTTTCGCGTGTCCGGGATATGTAAGGATCGCGTACTGTGTGGCATACGAGACGATCGTTCATTCTCTGCCGAAGTTCGCGGAGCTGGCTGAGGAATATAAATAAACACAGGGGAGAATACCATGAAAATCAGAGATGAACTTCTTAGGAATATACGTCAGACAGAGCCCTATGTTCCGGGGGAACAGCCTCAGGAGCAGGTCGTCAAGCTGAATACAAACGAGAATCCATATCCTCCGTCACCGGAGGTGAAGAAGGCGCTGGCTTCCATGGATACAGACGCGTTCCGTCTGTATCCGGATCCGTCGTCAGGCGTGCTCGTAAAAGCCCTCGCGGAACAATATCATGTGGGAGAGGATCAGGTGTTTGTGGGTGTCGGTTCAGACGACGTGCTTTCTCTGTGTTTTCTGACATTCTTTAATTCAGATAAGCCGGTCCTGTTTCCCGACATCACATACTCTTTTTACAAAGTGTGGGCGCAGCTCTACCGGATCCCATATGAGTGTCCGAAGCTGGATGAAAACTTCCGTATTGTGAAGGAGGATTACTATCGGGAGAACGGCGGCGTTATCTTCCCGAATCCGAATGCCCCGACGGCAATCTATGAAGAACTGGATTTTATCGGGGATATTCTGGAACACAACAGGGATTCCATTGTGATCGTTGACGAGGCCTATGTGGATTTTGCCGGGCGTTCCGCCATCGAGCTGACCGGCCGCTATGATAATCTGATCGTTACACAGACATTTTCCAAAGCACGCAGCATGGCGGGAATGCGGATCGGCTATGCGATCGCAAATCCGGAGCTGATCCGCTGCCTGAACGATGTAAAATATTCTTTCAACTCTTATACGATGAGCAGAGCGGCTCTTGCCTGCGGCGCGGCAGCGGTAAAGGACAGAGCATATTTTGAAGAAAATGTCCGTAAAATAGTAGAGACGAGAGAATGGGCAAAGGAAGAACTGAAGTCTCTCGGGTTTGTCATGACAGATTCGAAAGCAAACTTTATTTTTGCCAGACATCCGGAATATGATGCGGGAAAACTGTTTGAAGAGCTGAAAGCAGAACATATCTATGTCCGTCACTGGGATGACGAGAGGATCGGGCAGTATTTGCGGATCACCGTAGGTACAGAAGAAGAGATGAATATACTGATTTCATTTCTGAGAAAGAAGACAGGACAAAAATGATCCGTATCCTCAAAACCGGACGGGGAGCAAGACTTTCTCTGCTGTATGTCCGGACGTTGACAGCCCCGGTTTGATTCTTTATAATGAAAGCAGAACTAAAAGGGGTGAATTTATGATCTATGAGAATAATGAGGAAAAGAGAAGTATAATCTGGCGCGCGATACTGGCGGTATCTTCAGTCCTTATCATAATTATAGCGGTATTCTTTATCGTGAAGCTGTTTACGGGAAATCCTCTGGAGGGGACATGGATAGATGAAGATTCGGGCAATATCCTTATCATCAGCGGCAACGGCGAACTTTCATTGACGCCGGCAGCATCAAACGACACTGACGAGGCATTTACGGCGGAGTGCGATGTGGATACGAAAACGAAAGTGCTTACTGTGCGGACGGAGAATGACGGGTATGCAGAAGGGACTCTGTCGGGGACGTACAGTTATAATGTAGAACAGGACACCCTGACGCTGACGGAACGCGAATACGGAGACCAGCTCGTGTTCATCCGCGGAGAGGAGTAGCATATGTTAAGAGAGCAGACAAAAGAGATCGATATCGGCGGAGTAAAGATCGGCGCAGGCAATCCGGTCGCGATCCAGTCCATGACAAATACAAAGACGGAGGATGCGGGAGCCACAGCTGCGCAGATCCTGAAACTGGAAGAGGCGGGCTGTGAAATCATCCGCTGCGCTGTGCCCACAATGGAAGCGGCAGAAGCTTTGAAGGAGATCAAAAAGCAGATCCATATCCCGCTTGTCGCCGACATCCATTTTGACTATCGTCTTGCGATCGCGGCTATTGAGAACGGCGCGGACAAGATCCGCATCAATCCCGGAAATATCGGCTCGGAAGACAGAGTGAAGGCAGTTGCAGATAAGGCAAAAGAGCACAACGTGCCGATCCGCGTGGGAGTAAACAGCGGGTCTCTCGAGAAGCCTATTCTGGAAAAATACGGCGGCGTTACTGCGGAGGGGATTGTTGAGAGCGCATTGGACAAGGTACATATGATCGAAAAGACGGGGTATGACAACCTTGTCGTCAGCATTAAGTCATCAGATGTGCTCATGTGCGTGAAAGCCCACGAACTGATTGCGAAAGAATGTCCGTATCCCCTTCATGTCGGTATCACTGAGTCGGGAACTGTATATTCCGGTAATGTGAAATCGTCCGTGGGTCTGGGGATCATTCTTTATGAAGGGATCGGGAATACGATCCGGGTCTCATTGACCGGAGATCCGGCGGAGGAGGTCCGTACGGCAAAACTTATATTAAAGACACTGGGACTGAGAAAAGGCGGTATTGAAGTTGTATCCTGTCCGACGTGCGGCCGGACGAAGATCGATCTGATCGGGCTTGCCGGTCAGGTGGAAGAGATGGTCGCGGACATTCCTCTTGATATCAAGGTGGCTGTCATGGGATGCGTGGTAAACGGACCGGGAGAAGCAAAGGAAGCGGATATCGGTATTGCGGGCGGCATCGGTGAAGGACTCCTGATAAAAAAAGGCGAGATCATCAAGAAAGTAAAGGAAGAAGACCTTCTTGCGGCTCTCCGGCAGGAACTTCTGAACTGGAACGCATAATTTCAGATCCGGAAATAACATATGGCGTAAGTCTGCCGGGACAGATACAGGAGTGTTTAGATTTGGAAAAGACCAGAAATGACAAAATATTTTTCTATGTTTTTCCTACTCTGACAGTAGAGGATGATATCCGGATCCTTTTTGCAGATGTGGAAGTAAAGAAGATCACGACGAACTCACGCCGTGATTTTCTTCATGTACATATATTCAGCCGGCACCTGATCCAGAAAAAGCAGATCCGTCAGATGGAGCGGCGGATCAAAGACCAGCTTTTCGGCAATGTGCGGGTGGATGTGCGAATCGAGGAAGAATATGCTCTTTCCGGACAGTATACGCCGGAGACCCTGATGGACGAATACAGAGAAAGCATCATTTTGGAGCTGAGGGAGCAGAGTGTGCTGGCGTCCAGTATGTTTTCCCGGGCGAAGATCCGCTATGAGGATGGCAATGTGATCTGTCTTGAACTGCTGGATACGATTGTATCAGAGGGACGCAGAGAGGAGATCCTGAACCTTCTTGAGAAGATATTCGGGGAGAGATTCCATATACCGGCGGATATCCGCATCACATACCGTGAACCGGACGGCACAGGGACACGCGAGTACGACGAGCAGAGGATGCAGCAGGAGATCAACGCGATCTTTGAAAGGCGGGCGAGACAGCGCGGCGAATATGTGAGTCCGGAGAATAATACCGAAGTTTCTGAAACCGTCGACGGAGCAGAGCGTGCAAAAGATAAGGACACAGTCCCGGCCGGCGCGCATTCCGGCGGAAAACGTGTCACGAAGAACAAAGCCGCATCAAAGCACGCATCGGGGCGTACTGCTTCCGGCGGTGGCGGAGGAAGAAGAGGCGGTTTTAAAAAGAAAGATTTCTACCGTCCCATCAGACAGGGGGATGATCCGAATCTGATCTATGGCAAGAGTTTTGACGATGATCCGATCGCCATGGATCAGCTGGTGACAGAGATGGGAGAAGTCACGATCCACGGTAAGATCATCAATTTCGATACAAGAGAGATCCGAAATGAAAAGACGATTATTATGTTTGCAGTGACAGATTTTACTGACACGATCACTGTAAAGATGTTTACCCGCAACGATCAGCTCCCGGAGCTGATCGGAGATCTGAAAAAAGGCGCTTTTGTAAAGATCAAAGGCATTACGACAATAGATAAATTCGACGGAGAACTGACCATCGGCTCGGTTGCCGGGATCAAGAAGATCGGCGATTTTACAGTTGCGAGAGAGGATTTGAGCCCGATCAAACGTGTGGAACTCCACTGTCATACAAAGATGAGCGATATGGACGGAGTTTCCGAGGTGAAGGATATCGTAAAGCGGGCGCATGACTGGGGGCACCCGGCGATCGCGATCACGGATCACGGCGTGGCACAGGCATTCCCCGACGCGAACCATTATATCGAGACTCTCGATAAAGACGATCCCTTCAAAGTGCTTTACGGGGTAGAAGGATATGTGGTGGACGACCTGACAGATATTGCCGTGAATGCCGGCGATCAGACACTGGATGATACATATATCGTCTTTGATATTGAGACAACCGGATTCAGTTCGATCCGTGACCGGATTATAGAGATCGGCGCGGTAAAAGTCGTAAACGGGAGAATCGCTGACCGCTTCAGTACCTTTGTGAATCCGCAGAGGCCGATCCCGTTCGAAATCACGAATCTGACGGGCATCACTGACGAGATGGTCATGGAGTCTCCGGCTATTGACGTGATACTTCCCCGGTTCCTTGAATTTGCCGGAGAGGGCGTCCTTGTAGCGCACAATGCCGGATTCGATGTGGGATTTATCGAGCAGACCTGCAGAAATCTTGGATTAGATGATCACTTTGTTTACATGGATACGGTTGCCCTTGCCCGCGTGCTCCTGCCTACTCTGTCGAAGTATAAACTGAATGTGGTGGCAAAGGCGCTGAATATTTCTCTCGAGAATCATCACCGTGCGGTGGATGATGCCGGCGCGACTGCGGAAATCTTCATAAAATTCGTGGAGATGCTGAAGAAAGACAGCATTACCACATTGAAAGAAGTCAACCATATCGGTGACAGGAATGTAAATGCGATCCGAAAGATGCCGGCGCATCATATTATCATACTGGCAAAGAATGATATCGGAAGATATAATCTTTATCAGCTGATCACGGAGTCGCATCTTACTTACTACGCGAGACGCCCAAGAATACCGAAGAGTCTGTTAAATGAGCACAGGGAAGGACTTCTGATCGGAAGCGCCTGCGAGTCGGGCGAGCTGTATCGGGCTGTGCTGGAGAAACGTTCGGCCCGGCAAATCGCGAAACTGGCAGATTTTTATGATTACTATGAGATACAGCCACTCGGCAACAACCGGTTTATGATTGAAAGCGACCGTATGCCGGACATCGCCTCAGAGGAAGATCTGAAGAACATCAACCGGGAGATCGTGAAACTGGGAGAAAAGTTCGGGAAACCTGTGGTCGCCACCTGTGACGTCCATTTCCTCGATCCGGATGATGAGGTATACCGCAGGATCATCATGGCGGGAAAGGGATTTGACGACGCCGATGATCAGGCGCCTCTCTTTCTTCGCACAACAGAGGAGATGCTGGAGGAGTTTTCCTATCTGGGAGCCGCCAAAGCGCGGGAGGTCGTTGTGGACAACCCGGTGAAGATCGCCGGTATGATCGAAAAGATCTCGCCGGTAAATCCCAATAAATGTCCGCCGGTGATCGAAAATTCCGATCAGGAACTGAGGGATATCTGTTACCGGAAAGCCCATGAGATGTATGGCGGAGATCTTCCGGTCCAGGTGTCTGAAAGATTGGAAAAAGAGCTTAATTCCATTATCTCCAACGGATATGCCGTTATGTATATCATCGCGCAGAAACTGGTGTGGAAATCCAATGAGGACGGTTATCTTGTCGGGTCCCGCGGCTCGGTAGGATCCTCCTTTGTCGCAACTATGGCGGGCATTACGGAAGTAAATCCGTTAAGTCCGCACTATTATTGCAGAAAATGCCATTACAGTGATTTCGAGTCGGAGGAGGTAAAAGCATTTGCCGGAGGATGCGGATTTGATATGCCGGATAAGGACTGCCCTGTGTGCGGCGAACCGCTTGTAAAGGCCGGCTTCGATATCCCCTTTGAGACATTCCTCGGATTCAAGGGGGACAAAGAGCCTGATATCGACCTGAACTTTTCCGGAGATTATCAGGCGAAAGCACATAAGTACACAGAGGTCCTGTTCGGTGAGGGGCATACATTCAAGGCGGGAACGATCAGTACACTGGCCGACAAGACCGCTTACGGATTTGTAAAAAATTATTACGAGGAAAGGGGACAGAGGAAACGGCGCTGTGAGATTGAGAGGATCACGGAAGGATGTACCGGGATACGGCGAAGTACAGGACAGCACCCCGGAGGTATTGTCGTTCTGCCCCACGGACATAACATCAATGAGTTTACTCCGGTACAGCATCCGGCCAATGATATGGAGTGCGGCATCATTACCACGCATTTTGACTATCATTCCATTGATCATAACCTGCTGAAACTTGATATCCTCGGTCACGATGATCCGACCATGATCCGTACCCTTGAGGATTATATTACCTCTGACGCCATGGACAATGAGTACAATGAAGATCATCCGTTTATCGCGACGGAGATCCCGCTGGACGACAAAGAAGTGATCGAACTGTTCCACGGGACAGACGTGCTCGGTATCAAGCCGGAGGATATTGACGGATGCAGGCTGGGGTGTCTGGGCATCCCCGAGTTCGGAACGGATTTCGTTATCCAGATGGTGGAAGATACGAAACCGCAGACACTGTCGGATCTGATCCGTATCTCCGGTCTGTCCCACGGGACCAACGTGTGGCTGGGAAATGCTCAGGAACTTGTGAAATCCGGGAAAGCGACGATCTCGACTGCCATCTGTACCCGTGACGATATTATGATCTATCTGATCAATAAAGGTGTGGAAAGCGCGCTGGCGTTTACGATCATGGAGAGTGTGCGTAAGGGAAAAGGACTGAAGCCGGAGTGGGAGGAAGCGATGACAGCTCAGGGCGTGCCGGACTGGTACATCTGGTCGTGCAAGAAGATCAGCTACATGTTCCCGAAAGCTCATGCGGCCGCATATGTTATGATGGCGTACCGCATCGCTTACTGTAAGATCAACTATCCTCTGGCATACTACGCGGCGTATTTCAGTATCCGCGCAGACGCGTTCTCCTATGAGATCATGTGCCAGGGCAGGGACAAGCTGAATTATTACATGCAGGATTATAAAAAGCGGAGCGATTCTCTGAGCAAGAAAGAACAGGATGTCATGAAAGACATGAAGATCGTGCAGGAGATGTATGCCCGCGGGTTTGAGTTCGTACCCATCGATCTCTACAAGGCAAAGGCAAAGATGTTTCAGATCATCGACGGAAAGCTCATGCCGTCCTTTGCCAGCATTGAAGGCATGGGCGACAAGGCGGCCGAAGCGGTGGAGGAGGCGTCAAAAGACGGTCCGTACCTGTCTCTGGATGATTTCCGCCAGAGGACCAAAGTCAGCAAGACAGTCATCGATCTGATGCAGGAGATGGGGCTGTTCGGAGATCTGCCCCAGAGCAATCAGCTGTCGCTGTTTGACTTAGCTTAGTTTCAGACAGATATTTACACGGCAGCGCGGATGTCAGCCGCGGGAAGGCAAAGGAAAATAATAGATAGACGCGGTTCAGCCGCTGTGCTATAATGACTTCAATGTGTTAATGCAACAATGTGGAATGATTAATGGAGGATATGCAAATGTACGATTTCGATGAGATCATGATAACAGACCCGGAAACTGCCGATGCGATCAAAGCGGAGATGGAGAGACAGAATTCTCACATCGAGCTGATCGCGTCAGAAAACTGGGTGAGCAAGGCCGTGATGGCAGCCATGGGAAGCCCCCTGACCAATAAATATGCGGAAGGGTATCCGGGCAGGAGATACTACGGAGGATGCCAGTGTGTCGATGCGGTGGAAGAACTGGCGAGAGAACGCGCGAAAGAGCTGTTCGGCTGCGAGTATGCAAATGTGCAGCCCCATTCCGGAGCACAGGCGAATCTGGCGGTATTCTTTGCCATTCTTCAGCCGGGCGATACCTATATGGGAATGAATCTGGATCACGGAGGACATCTGACCCATGGTTCACCGGTCAATATATCGGGAAAATACTATAATGTTGTCCCCTACGGCGTCAATGATGAAGGTGTGATCGATTATGACAAGGTGCTGGAGATCGCGAAAGAGTGCAGACCGAAAATGATCGTTGCCGGCGCCAGCGCTTACGCGCGTACGATCGATTTTAAACGGTTCCGCGAGATCGCGGATGAAGTCGGAGCATATCTGATGGTAGATATGGCGCATATCGCGGGACTTGTAGCGGCGGGTCTCCACCCGAGCCCGATCCCGTATGCGCATGTGACGACGACCACGACTCATAAGACACTGAGAGGACCCCGCGGCGGCATGATTCTGTCCGGCAATGAGATGAATGAGAAGTTTAACTTTAACAAAGCCGTATTTCCGGGAATCCAGGGAGGCCCGCTTATGCACGTGATCGCCGCGAAGGCAGTGTGCTTTAAAGAGGCTCTTCAGCCGGAGTTCAAAGAGTACCAGAAACAGATATTAAAGAACGCGAAAGCACTCTGCGGAGGACTGAAAAAGCGCGGCGTGAAGATCGTATCAGGAGATACGGACAATCACCTGATGCTGGTTGACCTGACAGAGAAAAATGTCAGCGGAAAAGAACTGGAGAAGCGTCTGGATGACGCCCACATCACCTGCAATAAGAACACGATCCCCAATGATCCACGCTCCCCGTTTGTCACAAGCGGCGTGAGATTAGGTACTCCCGCAGTGACCACCCGCGGCATGAAAGAAGACGATATGGACAAGATCGCAGAGATCATCGCCATGGTCATTGAGAGCGAGGACAATGTAGAGGCCGGAAGAAAGATGGCGGCAGAACTGACAGAGAAATATCCGCTCTGCTAAAATTCGTGTTTGTCGGAGAGACATTTCCTCTTGATTTTCTATACGCATCCCATCGGGAATCTCTCCCCGCTGATCACGCAATTTACAGAAAACCGGTCGAAAAGGTGAACTTTACCGGCTTCGTTCGCAGTTCAGCCGGTTTCTTTAACTTCAGGTTTTGCCGGAATAACTGCCGAATTCGATGAAGCAGAAAACAGACGGAGATGAGGCGAAGGAAGACTTAAATTGAGATGGCCGGTATGTGAGGAAGGCGACTTCGGAATAATCTGCCAGAAAAAGTTAAGGGACCGGAAACTGATGTTAAGCCGCAAAATGGATTGTTTGAGCCAAAGGCGAGTTGTCCATTTTGCGGCTTTGTCTTTAATCAGATTTCAGAACCTTTAATTTTTCTCAGATTATGAAGCGGAGCCTGAAACACATGCCGGTTATCTCAAAAAAGTATTTCCGCGCCTCATCTCCATCTGTTTTCGGATATTATTATTCACGGCATACAGTCCGAGAAAACCGAATTTTCCACTTTAAACCGAAAAAGTATTGTGATATACTGAAACAAGGCGAATGTTTAAGCGAAGGAGGACACATACAATGATATGGGACAAGGAGGAGACTCTCCCCAGAGAAGAGATCGAAGCGGTCCAGCTTGCCAAATTAAAGGATACGGTTCACTATATCTATGATCGTGTAAAGCCGTACCGGGACAAGATGGACGCGGCGGGCATTAAGCCGGACGACGTGCAGACACTGGAGGATCTGAAGCGTCTGCCGTTTACATATAAAGCGGACTTCAGAGACAACTATCCCGACGGGCTTTTCGCGGTGGATAAAAAAGACATCGTGCGTTACCACGCAAGTTCCGGGACGACCGGAAAACCGACAGTTGTAGGATATACGAGAAATGATCTGGACATGTGGCTCAATAATGTGGCGCGGCTTGCCTGTATGGGAGGCGCTACGGCGGATGACGTGGCGCAGATTTCATTCGGTTACGGCACATTTACGGGAGCGCTGGGACTTCACGGAGGACTTGAGAAGATCGGCGCGTCCGTGATCCCAATGTCTTCAGGCAATACGAATAAACAGATCATGTTCCTTCAGGACATGGGAGTAACTCTTCTGGTGGCAACGCCGTCCTATGCGCTCCACCTCGGAGAAGAGATACGGAAACGGGGCATCGATCCGTCGAAAGACCTGAAACTGCATATCGGGCTTTTCGGCGGCGAGGGCATGACAGAGCCGATGCGGGACGAGATGCACAAAGTATGGGGAGATCAGTTCGTCTGTACACAGAATTACGGCATGAGTGAACTCTGCGGTCCGGGAGTGGCAGGAGAGTGTACGGAGCTGTGCGGCATGCATGTGAACGAAGACTGGTTTATTCCTGAGATCATCGACCCGGAGACGGAGGAGGTGCTCCCGCCGGGTGAACCGGGAGAACTTGTTGTGACATGTCTCGGCAAGGAGGCGCTGCCTCTGGTGAGATACCGGACGGGAGACCTTACAAGGCTGATGTACGAGCCGTGCAGGTGCGGACGTACGACATGCAGGATGGAAAATATTTCCGGCCGCGCGGACGATATGCTTGTCATCCGCGGAGTGAATGTATTCCCGACGCAGATCGAGGAGGTGCTTCTAAAGATCGATGAGATCGGACCTCATTATGAAATCCTTGTAGAGCGCAGGAACAGGCTGGACGTTATGACGATCACGGTAGAGCTGATCGACGACAGGCTGCTTGACAGTTACGCGAAACTCAGTGAACTTGAGAGCAGGATCAGGAAAGCATTGAAAGCGCAGCTCGGCCTCGCGACGCAGATCCGGCTTGTGGCTCCGAATTCGCTGCAGCGGTTCGAGGGCAAGGCAAAGAGAGTGACAGACTTACGAAAGGATGGTTTATGATATGGGAGACAAAGTGATCATGCTGGGCAATGAGGCGATCGCCCGGGGAGCTTATGAGGCCGGGGTAAAAGTATCGTCAGCTTATCCGGGAACTCCGAGTACGGAGATCAGCGAATACCTTGTCCAGTACAGGGATGATGTATATGAAGAGTGGGCTCCGAACGAGAAAGTCGCTGCTGAGGTGGCCGTGGGCGCAAGCCTTGCGGGCGTGCGCGCCATGGCCTGTATGAAGCATGTGGGACTGAATGTAGCCGCAGATCCCCTGTATTCTGTCTCTTATATGGGAGTAAACGGCGGGCTTGTGATCGTTGTGGCAGACGATCCGGGACTTTACAGTTCCCAGAACGAGCAGGATACAAGAATGGTCGCAAGGGCGGCGCAGATCCCGGTGATCGAGCCGTCAGACAGCGCGGAGGCAAAGGACTACTTTAAGACGGCGTTTGAACTCAGCGAGCAGTTCGACCGTCCGTTTATCTTCCGGACAACGACAAGACTGGCACATTCTCAGGGACTGGTGGAGCTTCAGGAGCGTGTTGTTCCCGAGGACAAGGCATATGAGAAGAATATCCGGAAAAATGTCATGATGCCGGGAAATGCGAAAGAGCGCCACATTGAAATCGAGAAACGCAATCTGGAGCTTGCGGAAGCGGCAAATACACTTCTTATTAACCGCGTGGAGATGAACGATACGAAAATCGGCGTCATTACAAGCGGTATTCCTTATCAGTATGTGAAGGAAGCAATGCCGGAAGCATCTGTGCTGAAGCTTGGTATGGTCAATCCGCTTCCGAGAAAACTGATCGAAGATTTTGCGGCTAAGGTAGATACATTATATATCGTAGAGGAACTTGACCCGGTGATCGAGGAGCAGGTGAAATCATGGGGGATCAATGCCGTCGGAAAAGAAATCCTCACTGTTCAGGGCGAATACAGCGCGAATATGCTCAGGAAAGCGATCCTGAAACAGGAACTTGCCATCAAAGAGCCTGCGGCAGCGCCGGGAAGACCGCCGATCCTCTGTCCGGGATGTCCTCACAGGAGCGTGTTCTATACACTCAACAGGTTAAAGATGCACGCGGCGGGGGATATCGGATGCTATACACTTGGCGCGGTGGCTCCTCTGAGCGTGATCGACACGACAATGTGCATGGGTTCCAGCATCTCAACGCTTCACGGTATGGAGAAAGCAAAGGGAAAAGACTACATAAAGAACTGGGTGGCAGTGATCGGAGACTCCACGTTTATGCATACAGGCGTAAATTCTCTGATGAACATGGTATACAACAAAGCTACAGGCACTGTGATCATCCTTGACAATTCCACGACAGGCATGACGGGACATCAGGATCATGCGGCGACCGGAAAGACCCTGCAGGGAGATCCGACTTACGCGATCAGCATACCGGGCATCTGTAAAGCGATGGGGATAAAGAACGTTTACGAGATCAATGCGTTTGATCTTCCTTTACTTGAGAAGACGATCAAAGAAGAAGTGGCAAAGGATGAAATCTCCGTCATTATCACGAAGACGCCCTGCGTACTTCTCGATAAAAGGAAAAAACCGCTCTATACGGCACATGAAGATAAATGTAAGAAATGCGGTATGTGTATGAAACCGGGATGTCCGGCCATGACAAAGAATGCGGACGGAACGATCCATATCGACGACACGATGTGCACCGGCTGCGGACTGTGTAAAGATCTGTGTAAATTTGACGCGATAGAGCTTGTAAGGGAGGGTGAGTAGACTATGGCAGTAAAGAATATTATGATCGTCGGAGTCGGCGGACAGGGCACCCTGCTCACCAGCCGTATCTTAGGAGGACTTGCCATTGCGGGAGGATATGACGTAAAGCTTTCCGAGGTCCACGGAATGGCGCAGAGAGGCGGAAGTGTCGTGACATTTGTACGTTACGGAGACAAAGTGGCTGAGCCGATCGTAGAAGAAGGACAGGCGGATGTGATCATTGCCTTCGAACGTCTTGAAGCGCTCAGATACGCTCACTTCCTGAAAAAAGACGGAGCTCTGGTCGTCAATGACTGGCGGATCGACCCGATGCCGGTTGTGATCGGGAATGCGGAATATCCGGAGAACATACTGGAGGAACTCGGAAAAGAATATAAGGTATATAAGGTGGATGCCACGGAGGAATCCAGAAAACTGGGCAATCCGAAAGTGTTTAACCTGATCGTGCTCGGCATTGCGGCACAGCATATGGATTTCACAAAAGAACAGTGGTATGATGTGATCGAGAAGACCGTGCCGCCGAAAACGATCGAGATCAATAAGAAAGCGTTTGATGTGGGATACGGACTGAAGTAGTATCAGAAAATTACAGGGAAAGGCGGTGATAACAATGATCAGGCAGATATCAGTATTCGTGGAAAATCAGCCGGGCAGTATGATGAGTGTTACTTCGGTACTGACAGAAGCAGGCGTAAACATCCGCGCGATCTCTACTTTCGACACCCCGGAGTTCGGGATCATGCGTCTTGTTGTTGATGATCCGGTCAGCGCAAAGCAAAGTCTGACAGCAAAGGGCTTCGTCACGAGAGTGAGCGACGTGATCGGCGTGGAACTCAAAGATGAACAGGGAAATCTCAATCAGATGCTGAAGATACTCGCGGACGGAAAGATCAACATAGATTATATTTATTCTTTTGTAATACGCGAGGGGAAAGCTCCGGTCATGGTATTTCATACGGATGATTTCGAGCATGCCGAAGAAGTTCTCGGTGCTGCTGACGTAAAGATCATGGAGGAAGAAGAACTATAAAATTGATTAAAGGAGACAAAAGAAATGGCAGGTGTAGCACTGGAAAACTGGGTGGAACGCATCCGTGATCCGAAGATCGAGTGTATGAGCAGGGATGAGATGGCAGACCTGCAGGGTAAGCGGCTGGCAGATGTTGTCAAAAGAGCATATGACAATGTGGAGTTCTACCGGAAGAAAATGCAGCAGCGGGGCGTGGAACCGGGAGATATTAAATCTATCGAAGATATCGGGAAACTTCCGTTTACAACGAAAGAGGATCTGAAGAACAACTATCCGTTCGGTCTTCTTGCGATCCCGATGAAAGACGTCGTGCGTGTTCAGGGAACATCGGGAACAACGGGGAAACTTACGATCGCGCCTTATTCGCAGAAGGATGTGGACGTATGGGGCGAGTGTGTGGCGCGGGGCCTCACAATGGCGGGACTGACAGATGAAGATATTATCCATGTCTGCTATGGTTACGGACTCTTTACCGGAGGCATGGGACTGGATTTCGGCGCGAAAGCCCTCGGAGCGACTGCGATTCCGATGTCTGCGGGAAATACAAAACGGCAGATGATGGTCATGGAGGATCTTGGAGCGACCGCGTTTGCATGTACGCCGTCGTATGCACTGTATCTGGCGGAATCTATCCAGGAAGCGGGACTTGTCGATCATATGAAACTGAAAGCGGGAATCCACGGCGCGGAACCGTGGACCGAGGAGATGCGCAGGAAGATCGAGAGTATCCTTCATATCAACTGTTTTGACATTTACGGCTTATGCGAAGTTACAGGTCCGGGCGTGGCTCAGGACTGTATTCATAAAGCCGGGCTTCATGTACACGCGGATTATTTCTATCCGGAAGTATTAAATCCGGCGACTCATGAAAAATGCGCGGAAGGGGAGACAGGAGAACTTGTATTTACGACTCTTGCAAAAGAGGCCATGCCCCTGATCCGTTACCGCACGAAGGACCTGACAAGTATCACATACGGTAAATGTGAATGCGGAAGGACGCTGCCGAGGATTTCCAAGTTCACGGGAAGAACCGACGACATGAAGGTTATCCGCGGCGTAAATGTGTTCCCGACACAGGTAGAGACCGCACTTCTTTCCATGGGCGGAGCTATTGCGCCGCATTATATGATGATCGTAGACAGAGAGGACAACATGGACATACTTACCGTTATGGTGGAAGTCGACGAGAGCGTATTCTCCGATGAGATCAGAAAACTGGACGCGCTGCGCAATAAGATCGCCGCTGTCCTCAAACAGGCGCTGGGAATTTCCGTCCGCGTGAAACTGGTAGAGCCGAAGTCTATCCGGCGAAGCGAAGGAAAAGCTGTCCGCGTTATCGACAACAGAAAGTTGTAAAAGGGAGGTAAAGCCATGGGAATCACGATTCAGCAGTTATCCGTATTTCTTGAGAACCGCGAGGGACGACTTGACGAAGTGCTTTCTGTTCTGGCGGGAAATAATATCAATATTGTAGCGTTGAGTCTTGCCGATACGACAGAGTACGGCATGCTCCGGATGATCGTCTCTGATCCGGATAAAGGAAAAGAGGTACTCAGAGACAACGGGATCACAGCCATGCTGACAGATGTCGTTGCATTGAGAGTCCCGCATGAGACAGGTTCTCTGAGCCGTGCCATGCATCAGATCGTTGAAGGAAATATTAATATTGAATATATGTATGCGTTTGCCAACGGAGCAGACGCGTCGGCAGTCCTTAAATGTGACGATCCGGTCAGAGTAGCCGGTATTTTAAGAGAAAACGGCTTTGACGTTTGGGAAGCTTCCGAAGCTTATACGTCGAATATAAAACTGTAGAGCAGAAAAGGAAACCGTCCGGCAGATTTCCTGCCGGACGGTCATTTTTAATCTCATTTCTCTGTAATGCTTTTTTATATAAATCTAGTCGGTTTATATTAAAAGGTACATTAAAAAGCCGGATTAAAGTTTTACTACGTTAGTTGCCTGCGGTCCCTTAGAGCCTTCTGTCACTTCAAACTCGACAGCCTGCCCCTCTTCCAGAGTCTTGAATCCGTCCATAACAAGTCCCGAGTAGTGAACGAAGATGTCGTTCCCCTCAGAGTCAGAGATGAATCCGTAACCCTTCTGGTTGTTAAACCATTTCACTGTACCTGTCATTATGCTACCCTCCATAAGAAAATAAATAAGTTGCCGTACCAGTTTGTCTATTGGACTGATACCGGTTCAGTGTAGCATGTTTAACAATAAAAGTCAATGAATATCCTGATTGATTTGTAAAATCATACAAAAGATGTCGAAACGTTGTAATTCCTGAAATTCTTGATTAAAATAATAAAAGCCGGAAAACTGTAAAAGCTGTAACATGAAAGGAGATCTTAAATAATGAAAATATATGAAAACGTGACAGAATTGATCGGACACACACCCCTGATGGAGATAAAAAATCTGGAGAGTGAAGAACAACTGAAAGCGAGGGTGCTGGTAAAGCTTGAATACTTTAATCCTGCCGGGAGTGTCAAGGACCGCGTGGCGCTGAATATGATAGAAGACGCGGAAAAGAGCGGCCGTATCGGACCGGGCGCTACGATCATTGAACCGACCAGCGGAAATACAGGTATCGGGCTGGCGGCAGTTGCCGCCGCGCGGGGATACAAGGCAATATTTGTAATGCCCGAGACAATGAGTGTCGAACGGCGGAAACTCCTGCTCGGATACGGGGCGCAGATCGTACTCACGGAAGGGAGCAGAGGTATGCCGGGCGCTATAGAAAAGGCGGAAGAACTGGCAAAGGAGACAGAGAATGCGGTTGTTCTCGGACAGTTTACCAATAAGGCAAACCCGGAGGCCCATTACAAGACTACGGGTCCCGAGATCTGGGAAGACACAGACGGAAAAGTAGATATTTTCATTGCCGGAGCAGGAACAGGAGGTACTGTCACAGGTGTCGGCCGTTATCTCAAAGAAAAGAATCCCGGCGTTGAAGTGATCGCAGTGGAACCGTCGGGATCGCCTGTCCTTTCCGGGGGAAAGCCGGGCCCGCACGGACTTCAGGGGATCGGAGCCGGCTTCATCCCGGAGATTCTTGATACAACAATATATAATAAAATTCATCAGGTAAAAGAGGATGAGGCATATGCCGCGGCAAAGCTTCTGGCAGCCAGAGAAGGCATACTTGTCGGCATTACATCAGGCGCCGCTCTGCACACCGCGCTGGAGGAAGCGGGAAAGGAAGAAAACAGAGGCAAAATTATCGTTGCGCTGCTACCGGATACGGGAGAACGCTATCTTTCCACCCCGTTATTTAAATAGTTCGGCAATTGAAAATCTATTCGATCTGTTATATACTTATACAAGATTAAATCAACAGGAGGACATTTAAAATGAAAGAATTTAAATATGTGATCACAGATCCGGAAGGAATCCACGCAAGACCGGCGGGAATCCTTGTAAAGCAGGCTGCCGGCTACCAGTCGGCCGTCAAGATCGCGAAAGGCGGGAAGAGCGCGGACGCAAAGAGGATCTTCGGAGTTATGGGGCTTGGCGCAAAGACGGGCGAAGAAATTACGGTTACAGTCGAGGGCGCTGACGAAGATACGGCTGCGGCAGAACTGGAGACATTCTTCAAAGAGAATTTATAAATCAGATAAGGAGAATTTATAAATCATGATTACGATTAGCGGTAAAAGCGTATTTGGCGGCGTGGCGATCGGAAAGCTTATGTTTTACCGGAAAAACGACAAAGTGATCAAGAGAACGCATGCCGATGATGTTGACGCGGAATGGAAAAGATTTCAGGAAGCGAAGGATACTGCCGTTGACCAGTTAAAAGGGCTGTATGACAAAGCGCTCGAGGATGTGGGAGAGGCCAACGCCATGATCTTTGAGATCCACCAGATGATGCTCGAAGATCTCGACTATCTTGATTCGGTTGAAAATATCATCCGTACGCAGGAGGTGAATGCCGAATATGCAGTTGCCACAACCGCGGATAATTTCGCAAAGATGTTCGAGGCCATGGACGATGCTTACATGCAGGGGCGCGCAGCCGATGTAAAGGACGTCTCCGAACGTGTTCTTGATGTCCTCTGCGGTGTGGATACGGGGTTCGAGGAGATGACAGAGCCCTGTATTATTGCGGCGGATGATCTGGCTCCGAGCGAGACCGTGCAGCTCGACAAGAGCAAAGTGCTCGGTTTCGCCACCCGATACGGATCTTCCAACTCCCATACCGCGATCCTTGCGCGTACCATGAATATTCCTGCCGTGATCGGGCTGGGAGAGGAGCTGCTCAGGGAATACAGCGGCAGAGATGCGGTGATTGACGGATCTACGGGAACCCTTTACATTGATCCTGATGAGGAGACACTCAGAGAGATGCAGGAGAAGCGCGGGAAAGACCTTGAACAGAAGGCTCTTCTGGAGCAGCTGAAAGGCAGGGAGAACGTCACAAAGAGCGGGCAGAAGATCAATGTCTATGCCAATATCGGAAATGTTTCGGATCTTGGCGCTGTTCTTAAAAACGACGCCGGCGGGATCGGGCTTTTCAGAAGCGAGTTCCTCTATCTGGAAAATACGGATTTCCCGACAGAAGAGCAGCAGTTCGCGGTGTACAGACAGGTGGCGGAGAGCATGGCGGGAAAGAAAGTCATTATCCGGACACTCGATATCGGCGCGGATAAACAGGCAGATTATTTCGGACTGGATAAAGAAGACAATCCGGCGCTCGGATACCGTGCGATCCGTATCTGCCTTACAAGACCCGAGATCTTTAAGACACAGCTTCGCGCGCTCTACCGCGCTGCCGTGTTCGGCAATATTTCCATCATGTTCCCGATGATCATTTCCGTGGACGAAGTGCGCAGGATAAAGGAGATCATCGCGGAAGTGAAAGAAGAGCTGAAAAACGAAGAAATCCCGTATAAAGAAGACGTAGAGCTTGGTATTATGATCGAGACTCCGGCGTCGGTTATGATCAGCCGCGATCTTGCGAAAGAAGTAGATTTCTTCAGTGTCGGGACAAACGATCTGACGCAGTATACACTCGCGATCGACCGGCAGAATTCAAAATTGGATGAGTTCTATGACCCTCACCATCCGGCTGTCCTTGCCATGATAAAGATGGCGGCCGAGAATGCGCACGCGGAGGGAGCATGGATCGGTATCTGCGGCGAACTGGGGGCCGATCTTGAACTTACGGAAGAGTTCCTCAAGATGGGGCTGGATGAACTGTCGGTATCTCCGGGCATGGTACTGCCGTTGAGAAAACGGATCAGAGAGTGTGAGTAAGATCCGGCGGAGAATAGCCGGATTTCTGCAGATCATATATAAATAGTATCAGGATGTCCCGGGAAATCTGGAAGGGTTTCCCGGGACATGTCATGAAAGAGGCGACAGTGCAGAGGTGAAAACAGAAGAAAAGGTCATTCGTGTCTCTGTGAGAAATCTGGTTGAATTCATAATGAGAGGCGGAGACATTGATAACAGGACTTCCGGCACTGCAGACAAAGAGGCGATGCTGATGGGCGGCCGTCTGCACCGGAAGATCCAGCGGAGTATGGGATCGGATTATCATGCAGAAGTCACCCTGAAAACCCTGATTCCGTGTGACGGATTCAGGCTGCAGGTGGAAGGACGCGCGGATGGGATTATCATACGTGAGAAGGACGGGGAGAAAGAAGCAGTCATTGATGAGATCAAAGGTGTCCTTCGCGGTCTGGAACATATAACAGAGCCGGTGAAGATACATCTCGCACAGGCAAAATGCTACGCATATATCTATGCGGTTCAGAACGGACTGGAACGGATCAAAGTTCAGATGACTTATTGCCATCTTGATACGGAAGAGATAAAAAGATTTTATCTGGAATATGCGGTAAAAGAACTGGAACAGTGGTTTGATGATCTGATCTGTCAGTATGAAAAGTGGGCCGGATTCCAGATCGAATGGGAGAGAAAACGGAATGCTTCTATCAAAAAGACGGAATTTCCGTTTGTCTACCGTCCGGGACAGCGGGATATAGCCGCGGCGGTTTATCGAACAGTTTTACGTGGCAAAAAGCTGTTTATCCAGGCTCCCACAGGCGTGGGGAAAACTATTTCGACAGTTTTTCCGGCGGTAAAGGCAGTCGGGGAAGGGCTGGGAGACAAGATTTTCTATCTGACGGCGAAGACGATCGCCAGAACTGCCGCAGAGCAGGCGTTACGTACAATGAAAGATCAGGGGCTGCGTATGAAAGTGATCACGCTCACCGCAAAAGAAAAAATCTGTTTCTGCGGGGAGGCAGTCTGTAATCCGGAAGTATGTCCATATGCCAGAGGGCATTTTGACCGCGTGAATGACGCGGTCTACGATATGCTGACCGGCAGCAATGATATCGGCCGGGCCGCGATCGAGAGGCAGGCCGAGAAGTTTAAAGTATGTCCTTTTGAGCTGTCCCTTGATATTTCTGTATGGGTTGACGCTGTGATCTGCGACTATAATTATGTGTTCGATCCGAATGCACATCTGAGGCGGTTCTTCTCAGAGGGAAGCGGCGGGAACTATATCTTTCTGATCGACGAGGCACACAATCTGGTTGAGCGCGGGAGAGAGATGTACAGCGCGGCATTATATAAAGAAGATTTTCTTGATCTGAGGAAACAGGTGAAGCACTTGGACGGAAAGCTCGCCCGCCGCCTCGGAGATGTGAATAAACTGTTTCTGGAGTTGAAACGTGAGTGTGAGGATTATCAGATCCTTAACAGTGTTTCACATATCGCGCTGAAACTGATGACCCTTTTGGCGGAGATGGAGAGGTTCATGGAGGAATCGCCGGATGACGCGATACGTGAAACGGTGCTCGATCTGTATTTTCAGGTGAGGGCATTTATCGGCATCCATGATATTCTTGATGAGAATTATGTGATATACAGCGAACTCGAAGAAAACGGAAGATTCAAGATAAAGCTTTTCTGCGTGAATCCGGCGGAGAATCTGCGGAGTTATCTGGACTACGGAAGCGGTACGGTGTTCTTTTCCGCTACGCTGCTGCCGATCCATTATTATAAGAGCCTTCTGTCGGCGGAGAAAGATGATTACGCGATCTATGCGCAGTCTCCTTTTCCGAAAGAAAATATGCTGCTTCTGCAGGCGCGGGATGTGAGCACGCGCTATACAATGAGGGGACGGGATATGTACCGGCGATATGCCGGTTATATCGGAAAGACAGCCCGGTGCAGAAAAGGAAATTATATGGCCTTTTTCCCGTCATACAAGTTTATGGAAGAAGTGTATGAGGAGTTTGTCCGCGGCGAAGAAGGAATTGACGTGATCCTGCAGTCCCGAAATATGTGCGAACGTGAGAGGGAAGAATTTCTTGAAGAATTTGAACGTGAAAGAGAAAGAAGCCTCGTCGGTTTCTGCGTGATGGGCGGAGTGTTCTCGGAGGGGATAGATCTCACAGAAGACCGCCTGATCGGCGCGATCATTGTGGGGACGGGTATCCCTCAGGTATGTAACGACAGGGAAATCCTGAAAGGATATTTTGACGCGCGGGGGATGAAAGGATTTGATTACGCGTATCTCTATCCGGGAATCAATAAGGTGCTTCAGTCCGCAGGACGTGTGATACGCACAGAGTCGGACCGGGGGATCATCCTGCTGCTTGACGAACGTTTCTCCCGGAGACAGTACAGAGACAGTTTTCCACGGGAATGGCAAAACTGTCAGGTCTGTACCGCGCTGACGTTTGAAGGGTACATAGAGTCATTCTGGAAGTAACTGAGAAATTCCATCGCTGCTCTTGACAATGGAAGATGGCTATTGTATGCGACAGCCAGTTCGCGGAAAGGAAGCTCTTCTTTTGTATCCAGACAAAAGAGATGTTCAGACTGTTCTGTCACACAGTAATCCGGCACAAATGCGATACCGAGACCGATACGTGCCAGATCGACCAGCAGATCGTTGCTTGTCAGTTCTATCTCAGGGACGAGATCCAGATGGTGCTGCTGGAAAACTTGATGAAGGAACTCGTTGGTCGTGCTGTTTTTGTCCAGCATGAGGATCGGATAACGAAGCAGCTCCGAGAAAGAGACCTTTCGGTCCTTTAATTCCCGGAAATGGCTCCCCGCAATAAATACATCGTGGAACTGTCTGATCCTCAGGACAGAGGCAGCGGTCCCAAGGTGATTGTTCGGATAGTTTACAATGATCAGATCCACCTGTCCGTTTCTCAGCAGTTCCGCGCATTTTATGGATGTCTGATTGACTACTTTGATATGCGCTCCCGGAAACGCAGTATGGAAACGTTTGAGATAAGGGATCAGGAAGTAGCGGCAGATCGTATCGCTGGCTCCTATGCGGATCTGGCCGCCTTTTGAAGAAGCGTCGATAAGCTGGGACTCGCCTTTCCGGATCAGATTCATGGCGGGCTCAATATGCCGCATGAGGATTTCACCCTCCGGCGTGAGCTGGACTTTTTTCGTGCTCCGTATGAAAAGCTGCTGATCCAGTTTGCGCTCCAGTGTCTTGATGGACTGGCTTACAGCAGACTGTGAGATGAAAAGTTGTTTGGAGGCCTCGGAAAAATTCAGAGTTGACGCCACGTGATAGAATACTTTATATAGTTCGTAATTAATATCGATCATCATAAGACCTCCTAATAAATGATGATTCTATTATAAGCTATTGAAAAGAGAATTACAACAAAACACAGAAAGGACTGACGCAAGATGAAAAAATTACACTGGTGCGCGGGACTGCTCCTCGGGATTTCGTTCATAGCCGCACTGCTCATCACGAGTTTTGAGATAGTGATGTATTCGGATTTCGACGTGTACCGGCAGGAATATGAAAAGTATGATGTGCTTTCGGATCTGGACATGACAATGGATGATGTGATGTATGTGACTCATGAAATGATGGATTATCTGCGCGGAGAGGGAGATACTCTTTCCGTGATAACGACAGTCGAGGGGGAGGAGCAGGATTTCTTTAACGAACAGGACCGGTTTCATATGAGCGAGGTGCGGGATCTGTTTATCGGCGGGCTCAATATCCGGCTTGGGGCATGCATTACCGCGGTTCTCTGTATCCTGTTCCTGCTCGTTACCCGTGCGGATATCAAAAAGGTGATACCGCGGTCATACCGGATCGCCCTGGGAGTGACCGGCGCGGCGGTCCTGCTGATCGGCATTGCGGCAGTGACAGATTTTAACGCTCTGTTTGTGCAGTTCCATCACATATTTTTTGATAACGATCTGTGGATATTCGACCCGGCTGAAGACTACATGATCCGTATGCTTCCCGAAGGACTGTTCTACGACATGGCAATGAGGATCGGAGCCGTTTTTGTTGTCAGCCTCGCGGCGCTTCTGGCGCTGAGTTTCATACCGAGAATACTGGACCGCAAAAAGAAATTAGTATGACTTATAACTAATTTAAGTTATATTAATTGTACTAATGATGCGAAGTGTGATACGATACAGGCAGATATTATTTTTGTGCAAAAGGCACGAATAATCATGCAAAGGAGATTTTATATGGGCAGCGTAAGACGTGTATTTGTAGAAAAGAAACCGGATTATGCCGTTGCGGCAAAGGAACTGCGCCATGAGATCCGGCATTATCTCGGGATTATGAAAGTGACGGGTGTGCGCGTACTTATCCGTTATGATGTGGAGAACATTTCTGACAATGTATTTGAAAAAGCATGCAGCGGAGTATTTGCGGAGCCGCCGGTAGATATCCTTTACAGGGAAGAGTACCCCATGTCTGAGGGAGACCGCAGTTTTTCGGTAGAATTTCTTCCGGGTCAGTTTGACCAGAGGGCGGATTCCGCGGAGCAGTGCATCCGTTTTATCAAAGAAGATGAAAGTCCTGTGATCCGTACGGCGACTGCTTATGTGATCGAAGGAGATATTTCGGAAGATGAATTTAAGACGATCCGGGATCACTGTATCAATCCGGTGGATTCAAGGGAGTCGTCCGAAGAAAAACCGGAGACGCTTGTCACATCGTTTGACGAGCCCGCGGATATCCTTGTGTTTGAAGGGTTTAAGGACATGCCGGAGGATGAACTGAAGCAGCTGTATGATTCACTCGGCCTTGCCATGACGTTCAAGGATTTTCTTCATATTCGGAATTATTATAAAGGAGAAGAAGACCGGGATCCGACAATGACGGAGATCCGTGTACTTGATACGTACTGGTCCGATCACTGCCGTCACACAACTTTTTCGACAGAGCTAAAAGACGTACAGTTCGACGACGGGTATTACAGGAAGCCGATCGAGGATACGTATCGCGAATATCTGAAAGCCCACAGCGAGATCTTCGCCGGCAGAGAAGATAAGTTTGTCTGCCTGATGGATCTCGCGCTTATGGCCATGAGAAAACTGAAAAAGGAGGGAAAGCTTGCGGATCAGGAGGAATCAGATGAGATCAATGCCTGCAGTATCGTTGTCCCGGTCAGGGTTGACGGAGTGGAAGAAGAATGGCTGATCAACTTCAAGAACGAAACCCACAACCATCCGACGGAGATCGAGCCCTTCGGCGGCGCGGCAACATGTCTGGGAGGCGCTATCCGGGATCCTCTATCGGGAAGAACTTATGTATATCAGGCGATGCGCGTGACCGGCGCGGCTGATCCTACCGTACCCGCGCAGGATACACTGAAGGGAAAGCTCCCGCAGAAGAAGCTGGTGCGTGAGGCGGCTCAAGGCTACAGTTCTTACGGCAACCAGATCGGTCTGGCAACCGGTCTCGTAAAAGAAATCTATCACCCTGATTATGTGGCGAAACGAATGGAAATCGGAGCTGTGCTCGGCGCTGCGCCGAGACATGCCGTTATCCGCGAAAATTCTGACCCGGGAGATATCATCATCCTGCTCGGCGGCCGCACAGGGCGCGACGGATGCGGCGGAGCTACAGGGTCCTCCAAAGTGCATACGGAAGAGTCGATAGAGACCTGCGGCGCGGAAGTACAGAAAGGAAATCCGCCTACAGAGCGTAAGATCCAGAGACTGTTCCGCCGCGAGGAAGTCAGCCGTCTGATCAAAAAATGCAATGACTTCGGCGCGGGCGGAGTATCTGTAGCTATCGGAGAACTTGCGGACGGGCTCAGGGTGGAACTCGACAAAGTCCCGAAGAAATATGCCGGCCTTGACGGGACCGAGATTGCCATCTCCGAGTCCCAGGAGCGTATGGCTGTTGTCGTTGACCCGAAAGACGCAGATGAATTCATGTCCTATGCCAAAGAAGAAAACCTGGAGGCGACAAAAGTCGCTGTTGTAACGGAGGAACCGAGACTTGTCCTGATCTGGAGGGGGAAAGAGATCGTGAATCTTTCCCGTGCTTTTCTGGATACAAACGGAGCGCATCAGGAGACAAATGTGGAAGTTGAAATGCCGGCGCAGGAGGGCAGTCTCTTCAGAAAAAGCGAGATCGGCGATGTCAGATCAGCGTGGCTGAATACGCTGGCAGACCTCAATGTATGCTCTCAGAAAGGGCTTGTCGAGATGTTTGACGGCTCCATCGGCGCAGGCTCGGTGTTTATGCCGCATGGGGGAAAATACCAGCTTACCGAGACTCAGGCGATGGCAGCGAAAGTCCCGGTCCGGACAGGAAAGACGGACAGCGTCTCTATGATGAGTTATGGATTTGACCCATACCTGTCAAGCTGGAGCCCGTATCACGGCGCTGTCTATGCAGTGACAGAATCCATAGCAAAGATCGTGGCCGCGGGCGGTGATTACAGAAAGATACGCTTTACATTCCAGGAGTATTTCCGCCGTATGTCCGACGATCCGAAACGGTGGAGCCAGCCATTCGCGGCTCTCCTCGGAGCATACGCCGCACAGATCGGATTCGGCCTTCCGTCGATCGGAGGAAAGGACAGTATGTCCGGAACTTTTCAGGATATTGATGTGCCGCCGACACTTGTGTCCTTTGCGGTTGATATGGCGCTTGACAAAGATATCATTACGCCGGAGCTCAAGAAAGCCGGAAATAAACTTGTATGGCTCAGGCTGGAGAGAGACGAGTATGATCTTCCGGTTTACGAAAAGGTCATGGAACAGTACGGCAAATTACAGGAGGATATCAAAGAAGGCAGGGTTGTGTCTGCTTATGCGCTTGACCGTCACGGCATCATTGCCGCTGTCAGCAAAATGGCGTTCGGCAACCGCATGGGCGTCAGGATCGAACATAACATGGATCCGCGCGATATGTTTGCCCCCGCGTTCGGAGACATCATCGCAGAGGTAGAGGACGGGCAGGTCGGCAATCTCAGGATCACATATACCGTGTTCGGTGAGGTGACGGATAAAGACTGTTTTGAGTATGGTAATGCGCAGATCAGCATTGACGAAGCTCTTGACGCATGGACGGGAACTCTTGAGAAAGTATTTGCAACAAGATCAGAAGGAAGTTCGGACAGTCCGGTGGAAGAAAAACTCTACAATACTTCAGATGTATACATCTGCAGCCATAAGATCGGTCAGCCTACGGTTTTCATACCGGTATTTCCGGGGACAAACTGTGAGTATGACAGTACCCGCGCTTTTGAGCGCGCAGGCGCGAAAGTCGTGACGAAAGTATTCCGCAATCTGGATGCGGAGGATATACGGGCGTCAGTGAAAGAGTTTGAGAAAGCGATCGGGCAGGCGCAGATGATCATGTTTCCGGGCGGATTCAGCGCAGGTGACGAGCCGGACGGATCCGCAAAATTCTTTGCGACAGCATTCCGGAATGCAAAGATCAAAGAGGCGGTAGAGAAGCTCTTAAATGAACGTGACGGCCTTGCCCTCGGAATATGCAACGGTTTTCAGGCCCTGATCAAGCTCGGACTTGTTCCGTACGGAAAGATCGCGGGACAGACAGAGGATTCGCCGACATTGACATATAATACGATCGGGCGTCATATTTCCAGGATGGTATACACGAAAGTTGTGACCAACAAGTCGCCATGGCTTGCGGGCGCAGAACTCGGCGGCGTCTATACCAATCCGGCGTCCCACGGGGAAGGCCGCTTTGTAGCCGGTGAGGAATGTATAAAACGTCTGTTTGAGAACGGGCAGGTGGCGACACAGTATTGTGACCCGGAAGGAAATATCAGTATGGATGAAGAATGGAATGTTAACGGTTCTTATTGCGCGATCGAAGGAATTACCAGCCCCGACGGACGTGTCCTCGGAAAGATGGCGCACTCTGAACGCCGCGATTCTTCCGTCGCGATCAACATCTACGGAGAGCAGGATATGAAGATATTTGAGTCCGGCGTTAATTACTTTAAAAAATAAATAAAAAAAGAGTTGACATTTGCCGGATGATGATAGTATAATAGCAAAGCGGGTTGAGGAAGGAAACTTCGAAACCCGCAAAAATATGGGGTCTTAGCTCAGCTGGGAGAGCATCTGCCTTACAAGCAGAGGGTCATAGGTTCGAGCCCTATAGGCCCCATATATATCCGATATGGCGGAATAGCTCAGTTGGCTAGAGCACACGGTTCATACCCGTGGTGTCGCTGGTTCAAATCCAGTTTCCGCTACTTCTGAAAAGCCCGTATTTACGGGCTTTTTTGTTGTATGCGCCATATGGTGCGGGCATCCGGCATGCCGCAGGAAAAGCAATGTAAGTGTGAATATTTTTACCGGTTATAACTGCATGCCTTGGAACATGGGTGACTTTGTACCTGCAATGTGTTAAAATGGGAACTATCAAAAAATGAGAACGGAGGGAAATTATGTTTGATCCGAACAGTACTTTTCTATTTATCCTCGCAGGTCTGGTCATCATTTTTGTGATCGCCCAGTCAGTCTTTTTTCTTGTCAGGGCGTGGCGCAGAGGCAGGACGCTCGGTATGGACATGAAGCAGCTTAAGAGAACGATCCTTTCTACTGCCATTTTTACCTTTGCTCCGGCGGTATCCATCCTGCTGGGTGTGATCACGCTTTCCAAATTTCTGGGGCTGCCTCTGCCATGGCTGCGTTTAAGCGTGATCGGCGCCATTACCTATGAACTTCCAGCGGCAACGACAACAGCGAATGCGCTGGGCATTACGGCTCTGTCGGAAACAATTACCGATCCCCAGGCTTATACGGCGATCGCGTGGGTTATGACTCTGGGAATCTTTCCGGGGCTGATCTGGGTACCGCTATTTATCCGTAAGATACAGGGGGGCTTGATGAAGATCAAGAACAGGGACAGCAAATGGGGCGATATTTTAATGACTGCGCTTTTTCTCGGGATGATTTCTGCTTTTCTCGGCATGGTGTTTGCGGATATCCGTTCAGGACTTGCCGGATGGATCCCGATTTTTGTCCTGCTGTTCTCCGCATTTGTTATGGGGATCTGCGGGCTTCTTGTGAAGAAATGCGGTATGAAATGGCTGGAAAATTATGCGCTTCCTATCAGTATGTTGTGCGCTATGGCGTTTGCCGTATGGATCACGCCGCTGATCGGGTAAGACAGGAGGATGGATAAAATGAAAAAAAAGAATACAAAAACATCAAATCCGCCGGGTGGACGGAGCTATGAAGATATGACGCATCTGTACGGACGGATCTGGATTCTGAGTGCGCTTGGAATGATTTTTGCCTATCCGATCGTAACCTGCATTTACTACGATGCATGGCCGGGAGTCGTCCCGGTGCTCAAAGGTCTGATCGGGGTAGCGCCGATCTTCTGGACAGTAGGTCTTATCGAGGTGCTGACATTCGTCCCCATGCTGGGTACGGCAGGTTCCTATCTGGCATTTGTCACAGGCAATCTGACCAATCTGAAAGTGCCGGCAGCGCTGACTGCCATGGAAAACGCAAAGGTGAAGCCGGGGACGGAAGAGGGCGAAGTTATTTCCACGATCGCAGTGGCGACTTCCTCGATCGTGACGACGGTGATCATTGCCATAGGCGTGGCCCTGCTTGTGCCGCTGACTCCTATCCTGGACTCATCAACGCTTGAGCCGGCCTTTGACAATATCCTGCCGGCGCTGTTCGGAGGGCTTGCTGTAGTGTATGTGAGCAGGAACTGGAAAATCTCGATCGCACCGCTTGTCTTTATGGCAGTGCTGTTCCTGTGTGTTCCGTCGCTGTCGGGTTCAGTGGGAGTTCTCGTCCCGGTAGGAGCGATCATCGCTATCGCGGTAGCAAGAATTTTGTATAAGAAAGGCAAATTGTGAGAGGAGTTGTGAGAATATGATCCCATTATATATCTTACTTGCGGCTGTCGTACTTTTCCTTGCAGTTCTTCTGATCCGCGCGGCAATGTTCCGCCCATACAAAGAACTGGATCCATCAGATGAAAAAGTGGAACCTGACGAAAAGAAGATTGTAAGTGATCTGGTGGAAATGATCCGCTGTAAAACGATTTCCTATAATGACGAGCGCCTGATCGACAAGGCAGAATTCGGGAAATTTCAGGATCTCCTTCCGAAACTTTACCCAAAAGTACATGCTGTCTGTCCGCGTGAGTTCGTGGGCGTCAACGGTATGCTTTACCGATGGAAAGGGAAGACTTCGGATGCCCCGGCGGTGCTGATGGCTCACTATGACGTGGTCCCGGCCGAGGAATCTCTGTGGGATAAGCCCGCGTTTGAAGGGATTGTGGAAGACGGAATGATCTGGGGACGGGGAACCCTTGATACAAAAGGAACATTCTGCGGCATTATGGAAGCGGCAGAGATGCTGATCGGGGAAGGATTTGTGCCGGAGCATGATATCTATCTGGCATTTTCCGGTCAGGAAGAAATTAACGGTCCGACCTGTCCGGCAATCGTTGATCTGTTTGAGGAAAGAGGGATAAAACCGGCTCTTGTGGTTGATGAGGGAGGCGCTGTTGTAGAGAATGCCTTTCCCGGAGTGCCGGGAGAGTGCGCGCTGATCGGAATCGCAGAGAAAGGTCTTACAAATATTGAATTTAAGGCAAAGAGCAGAGGGGGCCATACCTCCATGCCGCCGGTGCATACGATCGTGGGAGAACTTGCGCAGGCAGTTGTGGATGTGGAAAGGCATCCGTTTCCAAGACAGCTTACCAGACCGGTGAGGGAGATGTTGAATATCCTCGGAAGGCATTCCTCGTTTGGCTATAAGATACTCTTTGCAAATATGTGGTGCATGGAACCGCTGTTCGATCTTGTATGCCGGACTTCCGGCGGAGAACTCAACGCTATGATGCGGACTACCTGTGCCGTAACAAAGATGCAGGGAGGCAGGGCGTTTAACGTGATCCCGCCAGCCGCGTCAGTGGGAATGAACCTGCGCCTGATGGGAAAGGATACTGTGGAGTCTGCAAAAACATATCTTGAGAAGACGATTAATAATCCGGACATTGAGGTATCGGTCTTCGAGGGAAGAAACCCGTCTGCCGAGTCGGATACAGCCTGTGTGGAATATAAAAGACTGTGTCAGGCGGTGAAAGATACATGGCCGGATGCGGTCATATCCCCTTACCTGATGATGGCGTGCAGCGATTCATGGCATTATTGCCGGATTACAGACAGGATATATAAATTTTCTGCCATGAAACTTTCAAAAGAAGAACGCGGCATGATTCACGGAAATAACGAAAGAGTTCCGATAGAAACGCTGGTCAGGACAGTAGAGTTCTATGTCCGTCTGATGAAAATGTGCTGATTGTTTTTTCATAAGCCCCGGACAGGATGAGTGTAATGGCATTGTATCGGCGTCAAAAGCATCCTGTCCGTTCCGGCATTAATCTTTCAGAATACTGTTCCGGTATTCCTTCGGGGTCTTTCCGACTATCTTTTTAAAAAGCTTTGTAAAATAGTTCACATCATCTATCCCACAGCGCCGGGCTACCTCCTGAACCTGCAGTTTTGTGGAATTGAGAAGGAAGACCGCATGCTCGATACGCTTTCCGTTCACGTACTCTGTCAGCGTCTTTCCGGTCTCTTTCTTAAATAAGGCGGAGAGATAACTGGCGTTCACGTCCATTGTCTCCGCCAGACCTTTGAGGCTCAGATCCGCGGTCAGGTCAATGTCGATCTGAGTCAGCGCTTTCCGTATCAGGAGAGAATAATTTTTCATAGAATGATTTGTCACCAGCAGACAGTATTTCCTTACCATTTCCCTGTACATGGAATCTATTTCTTTCTCCGATGTCATTCCCTCTATCTTTTTTGCGAATCTGGAAGAGATTTCATCGATATGGACGGGATGAACATCCGCGCTCTCCACAGCTTTTCTCAACAGCGTATTGAATATCACGAGATAGTTCTGCGCATTCCTGAGCCGCTCTGAGGCCCGGCGTTCTGTATACTGCATCGGAGACCCGTTCAGGTATGCCTCCGCTCTGTGCGTCTGTCCTCTCGCAACAGCCTGAAGCATTAAATTTTCGTCTTCATATCTCTCTTCCAAGATCCGCATTGTCTGCGTCGGCTCCTCATTTTTTTCACGGATCGTCTCAACGTCCGCAAGGTCGAAGTCGGGAAATAATTCGCTGTTTTCATCCCGGATGCAGAAATTGTTCAAGCCTCCCCATATCCGTTCTCCGAACACATTTACGATCGTGAGCAGGACACTCTCGTTATCGAGCCGGGGGATTCTCATGTAAAACAGCTCCAGTCTTTTGTAGTATTCCGGGGAGAGGGATAAATGTTCGGCTATCCTATAGCTCAGGTTCTGAGGCATTTCCGAGCCGGAGAGCATATATGGTCCGATCAGGAGAAATTCCGGTTCTTCTGCTTCGGGAAGACGCAGCAGCAGGTAACGGTACTCATAAGGCGTGAGGATACGGTAAATCACATTGCCCTCATATCGTTCAGCCCTGTTCCAGAAAGATTCCAGTCCGCTTTTCTCAGGATTTAAAACACGGTATATTCCCTCAGATATCTCCGGAAGTTCTTCGGACCCCGGGACAAGGACCGTATAAGTAAGGTGAAAACTGTTCAGCAGTTTCTTGAAAAATTCAAATTCCGTTCCATAGCTCTTCATAGATGGCCTCCTTATGAATAAACAGCATTATTTTTTAGTATTATCGTATAATTTATTTCCGATTTCAATATAA